>NZ_JBVIBK010000027.1:0-128700 GCF_055573455.1 Streptomyces sp. NPDC030183 | reverse complement strand
CTCAAGGAACGGACGCTTCCTTTGTACTCACCCGAGTCACTCTCGGGCTTTCCTCCGGGCGCTTCCCTTCGGTCTTGCGTTTCCGACTCTATCAGTGTTTTTCCGTCTCTCTGACCACTCATCCACAGACATGGAAAAGCGGACCCCGAGATAGGATCTGACAAGTTGGTTGCCGCTTGGGGCGGGACGCTCAGTTGCGCCGCTCGGCCCCGAGCAGGTCTACGACTGTACAGCGGGCTCCGGAGGCCGTGCAAATCGACTGGACTGGTGGTCTAGACCACTAGACGGTATCTTCCGTGGGGAACCCCGCTTCTGACATACGCTGCTGGGCAGAGCCACCCGGGACAAGCGGTGACGGCTCGTACACGCAGCTCCACCCCGGGAGGCTTCCCATGACCATCGTGACGTCCCCGCTCGCAGGACGCGCCGTCGGACTGGCCGCCGTGCCGGACCCCGTCTTCTCGGGAGAGATGGTCGGCCCCGGCACGGCGATCGACCCCGCGCGTGACGCGTCCGAGGCCGTCTCCCCCGTGGACGGAGTGATCGTCTCGCTGCACCCGCACGCCTTCGTCGTGGTGGACAGCGAGGGACACGGCGTGCTGACGCATCTCGGCATCGACACCGTGCAGCTGAACGGCGAAGGATTCGAGCTGCTCGTCAACAAGGGCGACACCGTCCAGCGGGGTCAGGCCGTGGTCCGCTGGGATCCGGCCGCCGTCGAGGCCGCGGGCAAGTCGCCGATCTGTCCCGTCGTGGCCCTGGAGGCCACGGCCGACGCCCTCTCCGATCTCCGCGTGGACGGCGACGTGAAGTCCGGCGAAGCGCTCTTCGGCTGGCAGTGACGCCAGAGGCCGTATCGCACGGCAAGTTCCTCAACCACCGCGGCGGCCGGGCCGCCGCCCTACCGGAGACGGGTGAGATGGAGACAACGCTGCGAGGCGTCGGTGTGAGCCACGGTGTGGCGATCGGCGAGGTTCGGCACATGGGAACGGCGGTGCTGGAGCCGCCGGCCAAGCAGATACCGGCAGAGGAAGCGGAACGCGAGCAGGGACGGGCCCGCAAGGCGGTGGACGCCGTCGCGGCCGACCTCATGGCGCGGGGCAACCTGGCGGGCGGCGAGGCCCAGGCGGTGCTCGAGGCCCAGGCGCTGATGGCACAGGACCCTGAACTGATGGCGGACGTGGAGCGCCGAATCGCCGTGGGGAGCACGGCGGAGCGGGCGGTCTACGACGCGTTCGCCGCGTACCGGGCACTGCTGGCGGGCGCCGGTGAGTACCTCGCGGGCCGGGTGGCCGACCTCGACGACGTGCGGAACCGTATCGTCGCCCGGCTGCTGGGGGTACCCATGCCGGGCGTGCCGGACAGCGACGAGCCGTATGTCCTCATCGCCCGCGATCTGGCGCCCGCGGACACCGCGCTGCTCGACCCGACTCTCGTGCTCGGTTTCGTCACCGAGGAAGGCGGGCCGACCAGTCACAGCGCGATCCTGGCGCGGGCGCTCGGCGTACCGGCCGTGGTGGCGTTGCCCGGGGCCGGGGAGCTGGCCGAGGGCACGGTGATCGCCGTGGACGGCAGCACCGGTGAGATCTTCGTGAACCCGAGTGCCGAGAAGAAGGCCGAACTGGAGGCCGCCGCCGCGGAGCGCAGGGCCGCACTGGCCGCGTCCAGTGGACCGGGCGCCACCTCCGACGGGCACAAGGTGCCGCTGCTGGCCAATGTCGGCGGCCCCTCCGACGTGCCGGCGGCCGTGGAGGCCGGGGCGGAGGGTGTCGGTCTGTTCCGTACCGAGTTCCTCTTCCTGGACGACAGCAAGCAGGCGCCGTCGGAGGAGAAGCAGGTCGAGGCGTACCGGCAGGTGCTGGAGGCGTTTCCCGAGGGGCGTGTGGTCGTACGCGTGCTCGACGCGGGCGCCGACAAGCCGCTGGACTTCCTGACGCCGGCCGATGAACCCAACCCCGCGCTCGGTGTGCGGGGGCTGCGGACGCTTCTGGACCACCCCGAGGTGCTGCGGACGCAGCTGACGGCGCTCGCCAAGGCCGCCGAGGGGCTGCCCGTGTACCTGGAGGTCATGGCGCCGATGGTGGCTGACCGCACGGACGCGAAGGCGTTCGCCGACGCGTGCCGTGAGGCTGGGCTGCGTGCCAAGTTCGGGGCCATGGTCGAGATCCCGTCGGCGGCTCTGCGGGCGCGGTCGATCCTGCAAGAGGTCGAGTTCCTGTCGCTGGGGACCAATGACCTCGCGCAGTACACGTTCGCGGCCGACCGACAGGTGGGTGCGGTGTCGCGGTTGCAGGATCCGTGGCAGCCCGCGCTGCTCGATCTGGTCGCGCTGTCCGCCGAGGCGGCGAAGGCCGAGGGCAAGAGCTGCGGCGTGTGCGGTGAGGCGGCTTCGGATCCGCTGCTCGCGTGTGTGCTGACGGGCCTGGGTGTCACCTCCCTGTCCATGGGTGCGGCGTCGATTCCCTATGTGCGGGCGACGCTGGCCAAGTACACGCTGGCGCAGTGCGAGCGTGCCGCGGCCGCCGCTCGCGCGGCGGACACCGCCGAGGAGGCGCGCGGCGCGGCTCAGGCGGTGCTGTCGGGCGAGTGACCTCGCCCTGATCGTCAGTGGTCGAGGGGCGCTCCACCTGCGGGTGGGGCGCCCCTCTTCCGTTCAGTGGGTGTGTCCGTCCGTGGCGGTGTGTCCCGGGCCGAAGTCGTCTCCGAGGTCGGGTGGGGTGCAGTAGTCGACGCCGGACTCCGGGGAGACGAGGTCGCCGGATTCCGCGTCGGTGCAGTAGGCGTCGAAGACCTCTCCCGCGGTGAGGGGTTCGAGGCCGTCGCCGCGCAGGCGCCAGCCGTAGACCCGGTCGGTGGTGCCGGGGGCGCTGGTGCGCATGACGAGGCCGCCTGGGCTGCGGGTGGCGATGCCGAGGGCGAGGACGGTGGCGAACTCCAGGGCCTCGCTCTCGTCCAGGCGGTTGGCTCCGTCCGGGTCCTGGTCCGCGTGAAGGACGGCGACGAGTCCTTGGGGCTTGGAGGAGACGCTGCACACGAGGTGGCGTTCACCAGGGGCGGCCGTGTCGAGGATGCGGGTGAGGAGGTCGGTGGCGCGGGCGAAGGCGGCGCGTCCGATGTCCTCACCGCAGCAGGCGCAGGTGCCGATGTGGGGGAGGAGTGTGGTGGCGTACTCCCAGGTGGCCTGGCGGACTGCTTCGTCGATCAGTTCGGGGACGAGTTCGGTGAGGGGTTGGCCCTCGTAGGGGAGGGCGGCGCCCGTCGCGGCCAGCTCGGCGGTGAAGCGGGTGCGGCTGGAGGGGGTGTCCGGTTCGAGGCCCGTGTCGGCGCAGAATTGCGCGTACTCCTCGGGGTCGAAGAGGGCGACGGTGGTGTGGTCGCCCTGCTCCGCGCGGGTGCGGAGCAGGGCCTCCACCTGGTCGAGGTAGGTCGTGTGGTCGTCGAAGGCGAAGCTGCGGTAGCGCCGCATGGCTGTGAAGTCGTGCTCGTCGGCGAGCAGGCCGATGGTGCCCGCGATCTCGCGGAGCAGGATCCTGCGCATGCCCTGGTGGCCGGTGTGTGCCATGGTTTCCCCCTGTGCGAGCAGTCGATCAATGCTCACTCACCGTAACCGGGGGCACTGACAACGGGGGTCGGCCCGGGGTTCGTCCCGCGGCCTGAGGTGTCGGTCAGGCTCGTTCGCGGGCCAGGGCCTCGTAGAAGCGCAGCAGGTCGAGGTTGTCGATGGAGCCGGGGTTGACCGCCTTCTCCATGGGGGTGCCCTGGAGGAGGCGCTTGACGGGGACCTCGATGCGTTTGCCGGTGAGGGTGTGGGGGATGCCGGGGACCTCGATGATCTCGTCGGGTACGTGGCGGGGGGAGAGCTGTTCGCGGATGGTCCGCTTGACGCGGTTCAGGAGGGCCTCGTCGAGGGTGGCGCCGGGGGCGAGGTGCACGAAGAGGGGCATCCAGTAGCCGCCGTCGGGCTGTTCGATGCCGATGACGAGGGATTCCTTGATCTCCGGGAGCCGTTCGACGGCTTCGTAGATGTCGGCCGAGCCCATGCGGACGCCCTGGCGGTTGAGCGTGGAGTCGGAGCGGCCGTGGATGACGACGGAGCCCCGGGAGGTGACGGTGATCCAGTCGCCGTGGCGCCAGACGCCGGGGTAGGTGTCGAAGTAGCTGTCGTGGTAGCGGGTGCCGTCGGGGTCGTTCCAGAAGTGGATCGGCATGGACGGCATGGGGTTCGTGACGACGAGCTCGCCCACCTCGTCGGTGAGGGGTTTGCCGCTGGGGTCCCACGACTGGAGGTCGGTGCCGAGGCAGGGGGCCTGGAGTTCGCCGATGTGGACGGGCAGGGTGGGGACGGCTCCGGCGAAACAGGAGCAGACGTCGGTGCCGCCGCTGACGGAGGCGATCCAGAGGTCTTCGCGGACCTCGTCGTGGAGCCAGCGGAACCCGTCGGGCGGGAGCGGGGAGCCGGTCGTGCCGACGCACTGGACGCGGGAGAGGTCGTAGTCCCGGCCGGGGTGGACGCCGGCCTTGGAACAGGCCATGACGTAGGCGGCGGAGGTGCCGAAGAGGGTGGCGCCGGTGCGTTCGGCGACGCTCCACTGGGCGCCGGTGTCCGGGTACCCGGGGCTGCCGTCGTAGAGCACGACCGTGGTGCCGGTGAGGAGGCCGGAGACGAGGAAGTTCCACATCATCCAGCCGGTGGACGTGTACCAGAAGAAGCGGTCCTCGGGGCCGAGGTCACAGTGCAGGCCGAGCTGTTTGAGGTGCTCGACCAGGATGCCGCCCTGGGACTGGACGAGGGCCTTGGGCAGGCCGGTGGTGCCGGACGAGTAGAGCACCCACAGGGGGTGGTCGAAGGGGACCTGCTCGAAGGTCGGCTCGGTGTCGGCGGAGGTGAGGGCGGCCCATTCCAGGGCCCCGTCGGGGGCGTCCGTGCCGAGGAGGGGGACGTGGACGACGGCGCGCACGGTGGGCAGTTCGCGGCGGAGTTCTGCGACGATGTCGCGGCGGTCGTGGTCCTTGCCGCCGTAGCGGTAGCCGTCGACGGTGAACAGCACGACCGGTTCGACCTGCTGGAAGCGGTCGAGCACGCTGCGGGCGCCGAAGTCGGGGGCGCAGGAGGTCCAGACGCCGCCGACGGCGGCCGTGGCAAGGAGGGCGACGACGGCCTGGGGGATGTTCGGGAGGTAGCCGCTGACCCGGTCTCCTGGGCGTACGCCCAGGTCGCGCAGTGCGTCGGCGAGGGAGCCGACCTGGCGGCGCAGTTCGGCCCAGGTGACGGGGCGTGGTTCGTGGGTCTCGTCGACGTGGAGGAGGGCCGGTTCGTCGGCGCGGGTGGCTGCGGCGCGCAGGGCGTGTTCGGCGTAGTTGAGGGTGGCTCCGGGGAACCACTGGGCGCCGGGCATGGCGCGGTCGCCGAGCACGCGCGCGTAGGGGCTGGAGAACCGGACGTCGAACCATTCGGCGACGGCCTTCCAGAAGGTCTCCAGTTCGTCGACCGACCAGCGGTGCAGGGCCGGGTAGCCGCCGTCGGCGGGGGCTCCGTGGTGCTCGGCCGCCCAGGTGTGGAACTGGGTGATCCGGGCCCGGGCGATGCGGTCCGCGTCGGGCTGCCAGAGCGGCGAGGGGTTCGCTGAGGTCATGGGTCGGCTCCCGGACTGTGCGCGTCGTGTGCGTCTGGCGCGCACGAGCGGGGTGTGCGCGTGACGCGGCCACCACGGACGATGCCATGTGATCGACTTCGGCACCAGAGTGTGCCGGGGATGGTCGGCGACATGAAGTGTGACGTCACTGTGGGTGAACGGAAATTGAACGGCTCACACAAACGGGCCGGTCAATGGCAGGGTGAGCCGCATGGACGGTCGTGACCTGGTGCGTTCGGTGAAGGCGATCGGTTCGGCGGGGGCGGTGCAAGGGCTCCGTACCGTACGGGCCGCGTGGCGCAGGAGGCGTTCCGACGCCACCGGGTTGGCGGCGCGGGGCGCCGAGCGGGCGCGGGTGCCGGGCGCGGTGCGGGACGTGGAGCCGGGGCCGGGCGGCGGGGTCGTGCGGTTCGACCGGACGGAGTTGCGGATCACGGTCGATGTGAACGGTGGCGTGTTCTGGGGCTGGGACGGGGTCGGGCAGGAGCCGTCGTACGCCCTCGCGGGCCGGTGCCCGGAGCCGGATCCGCGGGCGGTGCTGGAGCCGGACAAGGACGGCGGCTGGCGGGTCGTGGCCGAGCGGGTGACGGTCGTGGTGTCGCGGCACGGGGCGGTGGAGGTGCGTACGCCCGGTGGGGTGATGTTGCGGCGTGATCTGCCGCCGCGGTGGTGGGAGCCGGTGGGCGGGGGCGAGGCGCGGTGGACGCAGCGTTCGGAGGTCGCGGCCGATGCCCGGTTCTTCGGGCTGGGCGGGCGGGCGTCCGGGCCCCGGCTGCGCGAGGGGACGTATCGGCTGTGGAACACGGATCCCGGGCACGCGTTCGAGCCGGGTGATGATCCGCTGTACATCACGATGCCGGTGCAGATGGTGGTGGCCGACGCGGGGACGCATCTGGTGTTCCACGACACCACGTGGGACGGCCAGGTGACGTTGCGCGAGGGCGAGGAGGGCGCGGGGTCGGGGCACGACCGGGTCGGTACGACCGAGCTGCGGATGTCCGGGGGGCCGCTGCGCTGCTGGGTGATCGTCGGCACTCCCGCGCGCGTGCTGCACGCGTGGGCGGCGCTGACGGGGGCTCCGGCGCTGCCGCCGGCGTGGGCGCTGGGGCACCATCACGCGCGGTGGGGGTTCGGGAGCGAGCAGGAGGTGCGGCGGGTCGTCGAGGGGTACCGGGAGCACGGGCTGCCGCTCGACGCGGTCCATCTGGACATCGACCACTACGACGGCCACCGGGTGTTCACGGTGGACGCCGAGAACTTCCCGAAGCTGCCGGACCTCGCCGAGGAGTTGCGGGGGCAGGGCGTCCGGCTGGTGTCGATCGTCGACGCGGCGGTGAAGGCGGAGCCCGGCGACGCCGTGTACGACAGCGGGACGGCTGAGGACGCGTTCGTGCGGGATGCCGCCGGGCGGGTCGTGGAGGGGCTGGCGTGGCCCGGGGATTCGGTCTTCCCGGACTTCACGCGGGCGCGTACGCGCGCGTGGTGGGGCGGTCTGTACGAGGAGCGGCTCGGGCAGGGTTTCGCCGGGTTCTGGCACGACATGAACGAGCCGACGTCGTTCGTGGCGTTCGGGGAGAACACGCTGCCGCGGTCGGCCCGGCACGATCTGGACGGCCGGGGCGGCGACCATCGGGAGGCGCACAACGTGTACGCGCTGTGCATGGCGCGGGCCGGCTACGAGGGGCTGCGTGAGCTGGTGCCCCAGGAGCGGCCGTTCGTGTTCTCGCGTTCGGGGTGGGCCGGGATGCAGCGCTACGGGGGCGCGTGGTCCGGGGACGTGGCGACGGGCTGGCCGGGGCTGCGGGCGTCGCTGTCGCTGGTGCTGGGGCTCGGTCTGTGCGGGGTGCCGTATTCCGGTCCCGATGTGGGCGGTTTCGACGGGACTCCGTCGCCCGAGCTGTTCCTGCGGTGGTTCCAGCTGGGGGCGTATCTGCCGTTGTTCCGTACGCACGCGAGCATGCGGGCGGGACGCAGGGAGCCGTGGGAGTTCGGGGACGAGGTCGTCGAGCACGCGCGCGTGGCGCTCGTCGAGCGGCGGCGGCTGCTGCCGTACTTCATGACGCTGGCTCACATGGCGCGGCGGACCGGTGCGCCGTATGTGCGCCCGGTGTGGTGGGGTGCGCCGGAGGACAGGGCGTTGCGGGACTGTGAGGACGCGTTCCTGCTGGGGGGTTGCCTGCTGGTGGCGCCGGTGCTGGATCCGGGCGTGGACCGGCGTGCGGTGCAGCTGCCGCGGGGGCGCTGGTATGACACGGCGACCGGGAAGGCGTACCAGGGGCCCGGGCAGGTGCTGGTCGACGCGCCTTTGTCGCGGATACCGGTTCTCGCGCGCGCGGGTGCCGTGGTGCCGGTCCGGGGCGCCGACGGCGGCCTGGAGCTGGAGGTGTGGGCACCCGCACGCGGGCGGACGGGGGGCGGGCTCGTGGTGCCGGACGCGGGCGACGGCTGGGACGAGCCGGAGGTCGAGCGGTACACGACGCGCTGGGAGGGGCGGCGTGTGGTGGTGGAGCGGGACGGGGACGAGGGGGCGGTCGAGCCCGCGTACCCGGTGCGGGTCCGGGGGCTCGACCTGGAGTGAGTGGTTCGGCTCAGATGTAGCGGCCGTCGAAGAACGCCTGGACCGCCAAGGTGTGCAGCGGGAAGGCGAGCTCGGCCGGTCTGCGCAGCAGGTGCCAGCCCTCCGTCTCGTCGGTGGCCGTGGGCGTGGGGAGGTTGGCCGCCGGGCGTTCGGGGAGCAGCCCGAACAGGAGCAGGTGGCCGTCGGGTGAGCTCATGGCGTCGGCGAGGCGGACGTCGCGGTCGGCCGCGCAGATGCCCGTCTCCTCCTTGAGCTCGCGGACGACGGCGTGCCGCCAGTCCTCCCGGTGGTCGATGAAGCCGCCGGGCAGGGCGGTGCCTCCGCGCGCGGGGGCGATGGTCCGTGTGATCACGACGAGGGCTGTGCCCTTCGTGTCGTACACGGGCTGGAGGGCCACCGCGACGGGGAGCGGATTGCGGTAGGCCACGGTGTGGCAGGCCCCGCAGGTGCGGGGCCAGCCGGAAACGCCCTCACCGTAGGGCGCTCCGCAACTGGAACAATGCGAGTCCGGTGCGGAGTTGGCGGTTGGGTGTTGATTTGCGGACACGCGGCGGACTGTATCCGATCATCTGCTGGTCGTCCTGTCGGGGCGACGCAATGCGCCACCGCGCGGCCGGTGGGCGTCACGGGTGAGGGGCGGCCGGAACCACCCCCGTGGGCCCCGGCCACCCCTCACGGATACTGCGACGCCGGGAGGGGCCGGTTGGTTCGCTCCGGGGCCTGCTCAATTTCTGTCACCCGTGACAAACTTCTGACGACCCATCAGATCGGATGCCGGGGAGGCGTTTTGTCACGTCATCGCACACCCGTGGTCGCCGGCTGGTTCACCGGTGAGGGCGAGGGGTTCCGGCTGCTCGGCACGTGCTGCTCGGCGTGCGGTTCGGTGTTCTTCCCGCGTGAGGACGTCTTCTGCCGCAATCCCGGCTGCGGCGGGGGTGAGCTGCGGGAGGTGCCGCTGTCCCGGCGGGGTCGTGTCTGGTCGTACACCGATGCCCGGTACCGGCCGCCGTCACCCTACGTGTCCGATCCGGAACTTCCATGGGAACCGTACGCGTTGATCGCGGTGGAACTGGCCGCCGAGCGTCTCGTGGTGCTGGGGCGGGCGGTTCCCGGGGTCACCGTCGCCGATCTGGCGGTGGGCATGGAGGTCGAGGTCGTCCCCGGTGTGCTGAACGAGGACGCGGAGACGACCTGGACGACATGGCACTGGCGGCCGACGGGGGTGACGGCATGACGGGCGAGGTGGCGGTGCTCGGCGCGGGCATGCACCCGTGGGGGAAGTGGGGGCGGAGTTTCGTCGAGTACGGCACGGCGGCCGCGCGAGCGGCCCTGGAGGACGCCGGGATCGACTGGCGGGACGTCGGTTCGGTCGTCGGGGCGGACACGGTGCGGGGCGGCTATCCGGGGTACGTGGCGGGGGCGACCTTCGCCAGGGCGCTGGGCTGGCAGGGGGCGCGGGTCACGAGTGTGTACGCGGCCTGCGCGTCGGGGGCCCAGGCGGTGAGTGTCGCCAGGGCCCAGATACTCGGCGGTCTCGCGGACGTCGTACTCGTCGTGGGCGCCGACTCGGCACCGAAGGGGTTCTTCCGGCCCGCGGGCGGGGACCGCCCGGACGACCCCGACTGGCTGCGGTTCCGGGTCCTCGGCGCGACCAACCCGGCCTACTTCGGGCTGTACGCGCGGCGCCGGATGGCGATGCACGGCGACACCCCGGAGGACTTCGCCCGGGTCAAGGTGAAGAACTCGGCGCTGGGGGCGCTGAATCCGTACGCGCGGTACCGCAAGCGGGTGACCCCGGAGGAGGTCGCGGGCTCCGCCGTCGTCGCGGATCCGCTGCGGCTGCTCGACATCTGCGCCACCTCGGACGGGGGCGCGGCGCTCGTGCTGTCCAGCATGGAGTTCGCCCGGCGGCACGGCGCGGTACGGCCGGTGCGGATACGGGCGGTGTCCACCGTGACGCCGCGCTACCCCACCACGGTGCTGGATCTGCCGGACATCGCCACGGACTCCGCGGTGGCGGTGGAGCCGGATGCCGAGACGTTCCGGGCGTCGATCGCGCGGGCGGCGTACGAGGAGGCGGGCCTCGGGCCGGACGACCTGTCGCTCGCCGAGGTGTACGACCTGTCCACGGCGCTGGAGTTGCAGTGGTACGAGGACCTGGGACTGTGCGGCGAGGGTGAGGGGGCGAAGCTCTTGCGGGACGGGGGGACGACGCTCGGCGGCCGGACACCGGTGAACACGAGCGGGGGTCTCGCGTCGTTCGGGGAGGCGGTCCCCGCGCAGGCGATCGCCCAGGTGTGCGAGCTGGTCCGGCAGTTGCGGGGCGAGGCCGGTGACCGGCAGGTGGCGGGGGCCCGTGTCGGGCTCAGCGCGAACCAGGGGCTGTTCGGGCATGGCTCGGCGGTGATCGCGGTGCGGTGACGCGGTGGCGGGGAGCGTGGAGTTGGGCGGTGCGGTGACTCGGGTGGGCGGGAGCGCGGTGTCCGTGGTGCGGTGACTCGGGGGTGGGAGCGCGGTGTTTGTGGTGCGGTGACGCGCCTGTGGGAGCGCACCTGGGGGCGGTCGCCCGGCGTCGGGTCGGCCGGGTGTCCGAGAGGGGCGGACAGGTGTGCGTACGGGCCGTCGCGGTCCGGGAATCGTGCGTGAACAGCTCATGAACCGGGTTCCGGCGGGCGCGGGCGGCGCCATCATGCTGCCGTGCCTTCCTGGTCGGACACGCTCCGCTTCGCCTTCCAGCCGATCGTCAATCTGACGACCGGAGGGGTGTCGGCGCTGGAGATACTGGTGCGCCCCGAGAGCGGTGACGTGCTGGCGGAGGCCCGCCGCAATCCGGAACTCGACGGCAGGCTCGCCGCGTCCGCGATCCGTGCCGCGGCCCGGAGGGAGACGCTGCTGCCCCTGCATGTGAACGTCTTCGCCGCGACGCCGGCCGACCTGGGCGGGCTGGCCGCGCTGCGGGACGCCGTACGGGAAGCGCGACGGCTGCCCTGGGAGGTGACCGTCGACATCGTGCCGCCGTACACGCACGTGCCGCGGCAGGCCCTGCTGGAGGCGGTCGCCGGGCTGCGGAGCGAGGGTTTCCGGATCTGCGCGGACGGGGTCGGGGACGGCGACGTACCGCTGCGAACCCTGGTGGATCTCGCCCCCGACCTGGTGAAGCTGGACGCGTCGCTGCTGGCGCGCCCCGCTGCCGTGCGGGCGATGCGGACGCTGTGCGACGAGGTGGGCGCGCTGCTGTCGGTCGAGGGGGTCGAGACGGAGGCGCAGTGCGCGGCCGCGAGGGCGGCGGGCGCGCAGTTGGCGCAGGGCGAGTTGTTCGCGCCGGCCGCCCGGCTGCCCGCGGCGGACGTGTATGTGCCGCGGCTCTCCCCCGTGGCCTCGGCGCCGGTCTCCGGGCCCTCGGTGCGGCAGTTCCTGCGTCCGGCCGCGCTGTTGCCCGCGTCGGCGTCGGCGGGCGAGGTGCGGGCGCTGCTCACCGGGGCCCCCGAGGTGTCGGGGGTGCTGCTCGTGGACGGACACGGGAGCCCGGTGCGGTCGGTGCACCGGTCGCGGTTCCTGATGTCGCTGTCGGGGCGCTACGGGCACGCGCTGTACGCCGACCGGCCGGCGGCCAGGCTCGCCGACCCGCCCCGTACGGTCGGGGTGGACGCCACCGCCTGGGAGGTCCTCGATGTCGTGGCGGTCGGCGACCGGGACCGTACCTCGGACGACGTTGCGGTGGTCGACCGGTCCGGGCGGTGCGTGGGCGTCGTACGGCCGGCGGATCTGTTGCGGGCGCTCGCCGAGAGCCGGGTCGAGGAGGCGGCGGGGCTCAATCCGCTGACCCGGCTTCCGGGTTCGGACGCGATCACGGGGGAGGTCGACCGGTGGATCGCGGAGGGGCGCGTGTTCGCGCTGAGCTGGCTGGACATCGACCACTTCAAGCAGGTCAACGACGGGGCGGGGTTCGCGGCCGGGGACGAGTTGATCCGTTCCGTGGGGCGGGCGTTGCAGCGGGCCGCGTCGGGGACGGCACGGGTGGGCCACATCGGCGGTGACGACTTCCTGGTCCTCGCCGAGCCGGACGGGCTCGATCCGTTGGCGGGGGCGATGCTCGACGCCCCGTGGTCGGCGGGCGGGCGCGCGGTCACGCTGTCGCTCGCCACGGTCGTGTGCGCCCCCGGCACTGTCACGGACCACCGGCAGGCCGCGGCGTGCCTGGCACCGCTCAAACAGGCGGCCAAGGCGCTGGACGGCGCCAGTTGGGTGCTGGGCCGCGCCGGGCGACCGGGGCACGTGGTGCGGCGCGGGGCCGAGGCGGTGGGAGCGGGGGCCGGGCGACCGGGGCGGGGCCGAGTCGGGTGAGGCCGGGGTGACGGGCCGGGCCGGGCGAGGCCGAGGCGAAGGGGCGAGCCGGGTGAGGCCAAGGCAAAGGGACCTAGCCGGGAGGCCAAGTCGGGCGGGGGCCGACGCGGGGGCGCGCGGGTGGGTGCCCGACTTCGCGGCTGACCGCCGCACCCCCGTGCCGCGTCCCTGACCGCCGAACCCTTGTGTCCGCGCCCCCGTTCGCTCCGGCTGCCGCGCCCCGATGTGATGCCGAGCCGCAGCCCCGGCAGCGCTACGGACCGTGGGGGCGGCCGGTGTGCCGGGCGGTCCTCCGGAACCATTGTTCGTCCGTGTCCTTGACGCCCCCTGGGTGCCGGTGAACACTTCCGGTGTCAGTCGGCATCGCCGCATTCGGGCGTCTTTGTGCACTGCGCCGCTCGGGTCTCCCGCCTGCCCATCGGGCCGCCCCCACGGGCGATTCGGCTGTTACGGCACGCTCGTCACGGACGCCGGGCGGGGCGCGGGACTCTCCCTGCCTTCGGCTGAAGTAGCCATGGGAACGCACCCTGCACGGATGGTCCGGGGTCGATCACCCCGGGCCGGGGCCTAGGAGCCGCCATGAGCAACGGAGACATATTCCTCGGCGAGGTCATCGGCACGGCGATCCTGATCCTCTTCGGCGCCGGTGTGTGCGCCGCCGTCACCCTCAGGTTCTCCAAGGCGAGGGCGTCGGGCTGGATCGTCATCGCGTTCGGGTGGGGCTTCGCCGTACTGGCCGGTGCCTACACCGCCGCGCCCCTGTCGGGCGGGCATCTGAACCCGGCGGTGACCTTGGGGGTCGCGGTCGACACGGGGACGTGGGACAAGGTCTGGGTGTACCTGCTGGGCCAGATGGTGGGCGCGATGCTCGGCGCGGTCCTCGCGTACCTCGTCTATCTCGCGCAGTTCCAGGCGAACATCCGCAAGGAGGGCACCACGGAGGGCACGGCCGACGAGCCGACGCCGACCCTCGGGATCTTCTCCACCATCCCGGAGATCCGGAACCCCGTCGCCAATCTGATCACCGAGATCATCGCGACGGTCGCCCTGGTCCTGCCGATCCTCGCCTTCGGCCGGAACACGGGTATCGGCATCGGCCAGATTCCCGGCGAGGAGGCCGGGGTCTACGGCTCCGGCATCTCCGTGCTGCTGGTGTCGTTCCTGGTCGTCGGCATCGGCCTCTCGCTGGGCGGGCCCACCGGGTACGCGATCAACCCGGCGCGTGACCTCGGACCGCGCATCGTGCACACCGTGCTGCCGATCCCCGACAAGGGCACCTCCGACTGGGGTTACGCCTGGATCCCGGTCGTCGGCCCGCTGGTCGGCGGGGTCCTCGCGGGGCTCGTCTACAACGCGGCCTTCTGACCCACCGACGCGAGAAGCGCACCGACGCAAGACGTGTGCGGACGCAAGACCTGTATTGGCGCAAGACGTGTATTGACGCAAGACGTGTATTGACGCAAGACGTGAGGGGATGTCATGCCGGACAACGCCCAGAAGTACGTCGCCGCCATCGACCAGGGCACCACCTCCAGCCGTTGCATCATCTTCGACCAGGGCGGTGCCATCGTCGCCGTCGACCAGCGCGAACACCGCCAGATCTTCCCCAAGCCCGGCTGGGTGGAGCACGACGCCACGGAGATCTGGTCGAAGGTGCAGGCCGTCGTCGCCGGGGCGATCGCCAAGGCAGGGCTGCGCCCGGACCAGATCAGCGCGCTCGGCATCACCAACCAGCGCGAGACGACCGTCCTGTGGGACCGGGCCACGGGCAAGCCCGTGCACAACGCGATCGTCTGGCAGGACACGCGTACCTCCGCGCTCTGCAACGAACTCGGCGGCTCCGACGGCCAGGACCGGTTCCGGGAGCGGACCGGTCTGCCGCTGGCGAGCTACTTCTCCGGCCCGAAGGCCGCCTGGCTGCTGGACAACGTGCCGGGGCTGCGGACCCGTGCCGAACGCGGCGAGATCGCCTTCGGCACGATCGACTCCTGGCTGATCTGGAACCTGACCGGCGGTACCGACGGCGGCCGGCACGTCACCGACGTCACCAACGCCGGGCGCACCATGCTGATGAACCTGGAGACCCTCCAGTGGGACCCCTCGATCCTCTCCGCGATGGACGTGCCGGAGGCCGTCCTCCCGGAGATCAGGTCCTCCGCCGAGGTGTACGGCACCGCCGTGGGCCAGCTCGCGGGCGTCCCCGTGGCGTCGGCACTCGGCGACCAGCAGGCAGCGGTGTTCGGGCAGGCCTGCTACGACGTGGGCACCGCGAAGAACACGTACGGCACCGGCAGTTTCCTGCTGCTCAACACCGGCAACCGGCCCGTGGCGTCGAAGAGCGGACTGCTCACGACCATGGGGTACAAGATCGGTGACGAGGCGCCCGTGTACTGCCTGGAGGGGTCGATCGCGATCACGGGCGCCCTGGTGCAGTGGTTCCGCGACCAGCTGGGCATCATCCGCAGCGCCGACGAGATCGAACCGCTGGCCGCGAGCGTCGACGACAACGGCGGGGCGTACATCGTGCCCGCGTTCTCCGGGCTGTTCGCGCCGTACTGGCGCTCCGACGCCCGCGGCGTCGTCACCGGGTTGACGCGGTACGTCACCAAGGCGCATCTGGCGCGGGCGGTGCTGGAGGCGACGAGTTGGCAGACGCGCGAGGTCGTGGACGCCATGTACCAGGACTCGGGGGTGCGCATCACCACCCTCAAGGTCGACGGCGGCATGACGAAGAACAATCTGCTGATGCAGCACCAGGCGGACGTCCTCGGTGTACCGGTGATCCGTCCTCAGGTCTCCGAGACGACCTGTCTGGGCGCCGCCTACGCGGCCGGGCTCGCGACCGGGGTGTGGAACGACCTGGACGAGCTGAAGTCGCACTGGAGCAAGGACGCCGAGTGGACGCCGGCCATGGAGGACTCCGTCCGGGACCGCGAGTACCGCAACTGGCGCAAGGCGGTGGAGAAGAGCTTCGGCTGGCACGAGGAGGACGCCGGCTGAGCGCGCGTCCCGAGGCCACGGCCCGTACCCCGGTCGGCGGGGGTACGGGTCGTGCTCGGGCCGGGCTCAGGTCGTGACGGTCTGGCGGTGCTCCGCCGTGTACGCCATCGCGTGCCGGACGACGGAGACCAGGACGTCCTTGACGGACTCCCGCCGGCGCGCGTCGCACAGCACGACGGGGACCTCGGGGTCGAGGTCGAGGGCCTGGCGGACCGTCTCCGCCGGGTAATGCGCCGCGGTGTCGAAGCAGTTGACGCCGATCACGAAGGGGATCGAGCGGCGCTCGAAGTAGTCGACGGCGGCGAAGCAGTCCTCCAGGCGGCGGGTGTCGGCGAGCACCACGGCACCCAGGGCGCCGGAGGCCAACTCGTCCCAGAGGAACCAGAAGCGGTCCTGGCCGGGCGTGCCGAAGAGGTACAGGACGAGGTCCTCGCGCAGGGTGATGCGACCGAAGTCCATGGCCACGGTGGTGGTGTGCTTGCCCTCCACACCGGTGGTGTCGTCGACCGGGCGGCCCGCCTCGGTCAGCACCTCCTCGGTGCGCAGCGGCTTGATCTCGCTGACCGCGCCGACGAGGGTCGTCTTGCCCACGCCGAAGCCGCCGGCCACGAGGATCTTGAGCGTGACGGGCTCGACCGGAGGTGTGCCGCGCTCAGTGCGCCCGAGGATCATCGGTCTCTTCTCCTGCTGGATGGTTGTCGCGCGACGGCGGACCGCGGCCTGCTCACAGCGCCCGGAGGCCGTTGATCACGTCGCGCAGAATACTCTCGTCCACCAGTTCGGCAGGCGGAACTGGACGATTCACATGGACCAGTTCCTCGTCGACGAGGTCGCCGACGAGGACCCGGACCACTCCGACGGGCAGGTCCAGTTCGGCGCCGAGTTCGGCCACCGACTGCGGGGTGTCACGGCACATCTCCACGATGCGGACGTGCTCCGGGGACAGCGAGTTGTCGTCCTCCGGATCGTCGACGTGCGGTTCCGTGACGACCACGGCGATCAGATCGAGGCGGTGCTGCACCGCGTGGCTGGTCCGGCCACGCGTCATGGCGTACGGACGGACCACCGGTCCGGCCTCGTCGTCGAACCAGTGGCTTCTTCCCTGACCGTCTCGGCTCATGCCATCCCACTACCCGCCCTGGGGCAGATCGGTGCGTGGGGCGGAGCCCAGATGTACGCCGACCCGCTTGACCAGCAGCGTCATCTCGTAGGCGACCTGCCCGATGTCGGCCTCCGCGTCGGCGAGGACGGCGAGGGCGCTGCCGTCGCCGGCGGCCGTGACGAAGAGGAACGCCTCGTCGAGTTCGACGACGGTCTGCCGGACGTTGCCCGCCTCGAAGTGGCGGCCGACGCCCTTGGCGAGGCTGTGGAAACCGGAGGAGACGGCGGCCAGGTGCTCGCTGTCCTCCCGGGTCAACTCCTTGGAGACGCCCGTGGGCAGTCCGTCGCCGGAGAGCACGAGTGCCTTGCGGATGCTGGCGACGCGCTCCACCAGATCGTCCAGGAGCCAGTTCAGCTCGCCGGACGTGCCGGTCGCGGTGGGCCCTTCGGCCTTCGGTGCGGTCATCGACCGTCCCCCTCTGTCGTTCCTCTTGGTGCTGAGACGTCTCGGGCGTCGTCGCCCTCGGCGTTCTCCTCGCGGCCTCGCCGCCAGCCACGCTGGAGGGAGGCCATACGGCTGCGTACTTCGTCGGCGTCGCGTTCGGCGGTGTCCGGCCGGTCGGGCCGAGCCCTCTCGCGCTCGACCCGCCGGGCGAGGCCGTCCTTCAACTGCGGGGCCAGGTTGGCCTGGCGGACGCGCCGGGGCAGCGGGCTCGGAGCTGCTTCCGCCGGGTCGGCCGTCACGTCCGTACGGGGGGCGGGCGTGCCCGGGACGGGCCTCGGCGCGCGGGGGGCCGGGTCGTCGGCCGCGGTCGTGCGTCGGCGTTGGGGCAGCGCCGGGGGTTCGGCGCGGTCCCCGCGCAGGGCGGTGAACGGCCGGGAGTCGGTGATCTCGGCGTCGCTGCCCTGCGGTGGCTCGTCCTCCGGGCGGCGCGGCTTGTGTCCCGTCACCGGGCGGCCGTGCGAGCTGACCAGGTGGGGTGTCCGGCGCTGCGGCAGCGGTACGGGGCCGACCGTCGGGTCGGGGTCGGTGAGGGGCGTCCGCCGCTCCTCCCCGTCGTACGCGGTCCGTGGGTCGCCCTCGACCCCGGTGAGGGGGCGGCGCGGCCGGAACAGTTCGCCGCCCTCGCCGTCGTCGCCCAGGGTGGTCGGGAAGCCGCCGAGGGGGTCCAGCTCGACCGGTGCCTCCAGCTCCACGGGGCCGTCGAGGATGGCGGCGGACAGACCGGGCAGACGGACCGGCACCTGGGAGAGGGCGGCGTTGCGCTCCTCCTCCAGCTGGGCCTCCCGGGTGGGGTGGGCGCGGTCGAGGCGGAAGCCGATGCCGTTGGTGTCGGGGACGTCGTCGGTGAGGAGCGCGTCCGGGATGAAGACCACGGCCGTGGTGCCGCCGTACGGCGAGGGCTGGAGGGAGACGCGGACCTTCTGCCGCTGGGCGAGCCGGCTGACCACGAAGAGGCCGAGCCGGTCGGTGTCGGACAGTTCGAAGTCGGGGGTCTCGGCGAGCTTCAGGTTGGCGTCGAGGAGCGCCTCGGCCGCCATGCCGAGGCCCCGGTCGTGGATCTCCAGGGTGAAGCCGTTGGCGACGCGCTCGCCGAGGACCTGCACGGCGGTGTGCGGGGGCGAGAACACCGTGGCGTTCTCAAGGAGTTCGGCGACGAGGTGGGTGAGGTCGGCGACGGCGGGGCCGGTGACGGCGACCCGGGGCAGCCGGCGGACCTCGATGCGTTCGTAGTCCTCGACCTCGGCGACGGCGGCGCGGACGACGTCCATCAGCTGGATGGGCTTGCGCCACTGACGTGACGGGGCGGCGCCGGAGAGGATGACCAGGCCCTCGGCGTGCCGGCGCATACGGGTGGTCAGGTGGTCGAGGCGGAACAGGTCGGCGAGTTCCTCGGTGTCGTCGGTCCGGCGCTCCATGGTGTCGAGGAGGGTGAGCTGCTTGTGGAGCAGGACCTGGCTGCGGCGGGCGAGGTTGACGAAGACCTCGGAGATGCCGCTGCGGAGCTCCGACTGCTTGACGGCGGCCTCGACGGCGGCCCGCTGGAGGGTGTTGAGGGCCTGGCTGACCTCGCCGATCTCGTTCTTGTCGTACTCCAGGCGGGGCACTTCGGTCTCGACGTCGACCTGTTCGCCCGCGGCGAGCCGGCGCATCACGCTGGGCAGTCGCACATCGGCCGTCTCGTGGGCCTCCTGGCGCAGCCGGCGGAGGTCGCGGATGAGGACGCGGCCGATGCGCACGGACATGAACAGCGAGACCAGGAGGGCGAGGAGACCGAGGGCCCCCGCGATGACGGCCCTGAGGATGACATGGGTGGCCAGGGGGCGCACCCGGTCCTGGTAGCGGTCGCCCGCCTCGATGCTGAGGTCGCGGAGGTGGGAGAGCACCGGTTCCACCGCGCTGTCCCAGCTCTTGGCGCTGACGCCCGCGCGCTGTCCGGCGACGGAGCCGATGACGTCCTGCTCGACCGAGCGCAGGGGCGCGGTGTTCGCGTTCCGCCAGTAGCTGGAGAAGCGGTCGCGCTCGGTGGGGGGCAGCAACGGCAGGGTGATGTCGTACAGCAGGGTCCGCTGTGCCACGAGGTCGGAGAAGTCGCGGATCTCGTCGCGGGTGATCCGGCCGGCGACGAGGACGGCGCTGAACAGCGCGTCCTCGCGGGAGAGGAGCTCACGGGCGCGGCCGAGGTTGACCAGGGCGCGGCCCTGCTTGTCCATCTCGACGTTGTCCAGGGCGGGGAGGTTGGACAGCAGGGCGAAGCAGGGGTCCACCAGCTCGTTGTAGAACTTGAGGCCCTGGCTGACGGTGACGGTGCCGTCGTCGACGCCGGTGCGCAGGGCCGGGAGGCCGTCGAGGGCGTCCAGGATGGCGGTGAGCCGTAGCGAGGTGGCCTCGCCCATCTTCTCCCGCAGCTCCGTGTCCGTGGCGTGGTCGCGGAACTGCGCGACGGCCTTGTCGGTGGCGCCGCGGCTGCGTTCCAGGGCCTCGGCGGCGTCGGAGCCGCGCGGATCGGCGAGGTGGACGAGGGTCTGGCGGCGTTCCTGCTGGAGGACGCGGATGGTGTCCTCGGTGGGGAAGCCGATCTCCTCGACGATGTCGGCCACTCGGAAGAGGTCGCTCGCCGCGCGTCCCGTGAGCACCGTGGCGAAGGCCCAGACGCTCGTGAGGGCGATCAGGGGCACGAGCAGCAGCGCCACGATCTTCCGGCGGATCGATTTCCCGCGAAAGCGCATGGCCTCCCCCAGCTCATCCCCCGCCGGCCCGGGGGCACACATGTGCGTCAACAAACGGCGTGAGCCTACTACCGACACGCGGGTATCTCGAAGGGCTGTCCGCAGGCACCAGTCGCCCATGGCGAACCAGACATGGGGAGTTGTCCGTTCATTGGGGGAGATTGCCTCCCCCTGTCGGGCAGTTGAACCCATGGCATCCCGTCGGAGAAGTTGGCCGGTTGGCCGGATTTTTGCGTTCCTTGGGAATCTTTCCGCGCACCTCGATCGTCTTTCTGTACGGGAATGGGGGACGGAAAGGGGCGACAGGCCCCGCAAGCCGCCCCCGGGTGGCGTAATTCGGAGGAAGTCGGGCACCAGAGGGGGGCCGGGTCTCGTGATCCCGGAGCTCTTGGTCCACCGGCGGTGGGGAGTGACAAAAGTTGATGGGCACGGCGGAGCGGCAGATAACGCTCGAGAATGACGAGGTGATACCTGAGGAGGCGACACCACAGGCTGCGGCCACGGCCGTTCGGGCACCCGAGCGCGGCCTCCGCGCCGACGGGGGTGTCGCGGTGGAGGAGAAGAAGCTGTCCGCCCTGGACGAGGAGCGACCGTACGGCCGGCCGTTGTGGATCGAGGAGCCGGCGCGCAGGCGCCGACTGCCCGATCCGGTGCGGACGGCGGCGGTGCGCGCGGTCCTCATCATCGCGGTGACGCTCATTCAGGCGATGGTGGCCGTGCTGTGCACGCTGGCCGGTTCCTGGCTGGCCTTCCCCATGGTCCTGAGCAGCGTCGGCAGTACGATCGCGGCGACCTGGGGCGCGCTGGACGTCTGGGTGACCCGGCAGGTGTGGAGCCAGCGCAACGGCGTGGTGTCCACCCCGAGCAGCACGGCGCGCGCGCTGCGGCGTGAGCGGCGGAGGGTACGCCGCGACGCCCGCGTGGCGGAGCGCGCGCAGGCGCGGATACGCCGCCGGGGCGGCGCCGGTCAGCTGTCGCACCCGTAGGTCCGGCCTGTCCTCTCGTTCCTCCTGGCCGGGCGTGTCAACCGTCACATCGGCCGGACGCCATGCATAGAACGCAGCCTTCCGGTTATGCGCTCAGCCGCAAGGGCGCCTGTGACACGGCGCTGACCAGGAGGAACGAGAGACATGCCCGAACTTTTCATCGGCGGAGCATGGCGCCCCGCGCTCCACGGGCGGACCCGTGAGATCCGCTGTCCCGCCGACGGCAGCCTGGTCGCCGTCGTCGACGAGGCCGGCTCCGAGGACACCGTCGAGGCGATCGCCGCCGCGCGTCGCGCCTTCGACGAGGGCCCGTGGCCCACGACCCCCGCCGCCGAGCGGGGCGCCCTGCTGCTGCGGGTCGCCGACCTGCTCGTACGCGACAGGGACGCGCTGGCCCGCGCCGAGTCGCTCGACACCGGCAAGCGGCTGGTGGAGAGCGAGTACGACATGGACGACATCGCGAACTGCTTCCGCTACTTCGGTCACGCGGCCACCGCCGAGACGGGCCGGGTCGTGGACACCGGGCAGGAGGGTGTCGACAGCCGGGTCGTGCACGAGCCGGTCGGCGTGTGCGCGCTCATCACCCCGTGGAACTACCCGCTCCTGCAGACGGCCTGGAAGGTCGCCCCCGCCCTCGCGGCCGGCAACACCTTCGTGCTGAAGCCCAGCGAGCTGACCCCGCACACCGCGATCCATCTGATGCGGCTGCTGGAGGAGGCCGGGCTGCCGCCGGGCGCGGCCAACCTGGTCCTGGGCGCCGGTCCCGAGGCGGGCGCCCCCCTCTCGGAACACCCGGACGTCGACCTCGTCTCGTTCACCGGCGGCCTCCAGACCGGTCGGCGGTTGATGGCCAACGCCGCCGCGAGCGTGAAGAAGGTCGCGCTGGAGCTCGGCGGCAAGAACCCGAACATCGTCTTCGCCGACGCCGACTTCGACGCCGCCGTGGACATGGCCCTCACCGCCGTCTTCCTGCACTCGGGCCAGGTGTGTTCTGCGGGAGCCCGGCTGCTGGTCGAGGACGCGCTGCACGACCGGTTCGTCGACGAACTCGTACGCCGGGCGGAGCGGATCCGGCTGGGCGGCCCGTTCGACGAGCGGGCGCAGACCGGGCCGCTGATCTCGGCGGCGCACCGCGCGAAGGTCGAGGAGTACGTGGCCAAGGGCCTCGCGGAGGGCGCGGTACTGCGCTGCGGCGGCGCGCGGCCGTCCGGCGAGGCGTACGACCAGGGCTTCTACTATCTGCCGACCGTCCTGGACGAGTGCGCGAGCACGATGTCCGTGGTCCAGGACGAGTCCTTCGGGCCCGTGCTGACCGTGGAGCGGTTCAGCGGCGAGAGCGAGGCCGTGCGGCTGGCCAACGACACGATCTACGGTCTGGCCGGCGCCGTCTGGACGTCGGACGAGGCCAGGGCCCGGCGGGTCGCCGCGCGGCTGCGGCTCGGCACGGTGTGGATCAACGACTACCACCCGTACGTCCCGCAGGCGGAGTGGGGCGGCTACAAGCAGTCCGGCTTCGGCCGTGAGCTCGGGCCCGCGGGGCTCGCCGAGTACCGCGAGACGAAGCACATCTGGCGCAACACGGACCCCTCCCCCCAGGGCTGGTTCGCGTAACTCCCCTCCTTCCGTGGGGACTTGGGGCGTACGTATGACTCCTCCTCCGCGTCCGCGGATGCGGCCCCCCTCCCTGCACCTGCCCCCTCTCCCGCACACACCCCCTTCCCTCCCCCTCCCCCGCCTGCCCCGACGGGCACCCCATCCCGGCACCCGTGAGAGCCGCTCCCCCTTTCCCCCAAGGCCCCCAGGAGTCCGCTCATGACGACCATCGAGCAACCGACCGGACCACAGGATTCGACCGACCCCCAGGATTCGACCGGACCGCAGACGCCGAACGGACCGCAGACGCCGAACGGACCGCAGAAGTCGAACGACGACGCCGAGCTCGCCGAGTTCGGCTACAAACCCGAACTCAAGCGCACGCTCGGCAACTTCCACACCTTCGCCGCCGGGATCAGCTACATCTCGATCCTCACCGGCACCTTCCAGCTGTTCTACTTCGGCTACAGCAGCGGCGGCCCCGCCTACTGGTGGTCGTGGCCCATGGTGTTCGTCGGCCAGTTCATGGTCGCCCTCTGCTTCGCCGAGCTGGCGGCGCGCTACCCGGTGGCGGGCTCCGTCTACAACTGGTCCAAGAAGATAGGCAATCCCCATCTGGGCTGGCTCGCCGGATGGATGATGCTGACCGCGTCGATCGTGTCGATCGCGGCGGTGGCGCTCGCCTACCAGCTGACCCTGCCGCAGATCTCCGACTGGTTCCAGTTCGTCGGTGACGGCACCGGCACCTATGACGTGGCGACCAACGCGGTCATCCTGGCCGCGGTGTTGATCCTGTTCACCACGTTGGTGAATGCCTTCGGCGTGAAGCTGATGGCCACGATCAACACGGCGGGCGTCTTCATCGAGTTGATCGCCACTGTCGTGCTGATCGCCCTGTTCGCCGTGCACATCACGCGCGGCCCGCAGGTCGTCCTGGAGACGAACGGCACGGGTGAGGGGTACGGCGGCGCCGGGTACCTGGGCGCGTTTCTCGTGGCGTCGCTGGCGTCGGCGTACGTCATGTACGGCTTCGACACGGCCGCCTCGCTCGGTGAGGAGTCGCTGGACCCGTCCCGGAACGCGCCGCGCGCCATCATCCGCGCGATCGTCGCCTCCTTCGTGCTGGGCGGTCTGATCCTGCTGCTGGCGCTGATGAGCGTCTCCAGCCTGAAGGGCGAGAAGCTGTCCACGGACGGTCTGCAGTACGTCGTGCTCGACGTGCTCGGTCCGACGGCCGGCAAGGCCATGCTCTGGTGCGTGCTGATCGCGGTCACGGTGTGCGCGCTCGCCGTGCACACGGCGGCGATCCGCCTGGCCTTCGCGATGGCCCGCGACAACAACCTGCCCGCGTCCTCGCTGCTGGCCAAGGTCAGCCCGCGCTTCCAGACCCCGGTCCTCCCGGCCGTGATCATCGGTGTGCTGGCCCTCTCGATCCTGCTCGTGAACATCCGCCAGCCGCAGATCTTCACCGTGGTGACCAGCATCGGCATCATCATGATCTACCTCGCCTACCTCGGCGTGACCGTGCCGATGCTGGTGGCGCGGCTGCGCGGCAGGTGGCAGCCGGCGGGCGACGGCAGGTTCTCCCTGGGCCGCTGGGGCGTCCTGGTCAACGCCCTGGCCGTCCTGTGGGGCACGGGCATGACCCTCAACCTGATCTGGCCCCGGGCGTCCGTCTACAACGCGACCGAGCCGTTCCACTGGTACCTGCGCTGGGGGGCGGTCCTGTTCGTCGCGCTCATCGCCGGCGGCGGCTTCGCCTACTACTGGTTCGTCCAGCGGCACAAGACCGGTGTGCTCGCCGAGCACGCGATGACGGCCGCCGGCACCGCGCCGTCGGGCCCGACGGCACCCCCCGCGCCGCCCGTCGCCTCCCCCGCCGTCGACTGACACAACGGCGCAGCACGCAGCACGCACCTCGCACCACGCGGTCCCCGGCGCCGATCCGCCGGGGACGCATGCAACGCAAGGAGGACACCTCCCCATGAGCGATCAACTCCCCATGAACACAGAAGAGTTCGATTACGTCGTGGTCGGCGGCGGCACCGCGGGCAACGTGGTGGCGGCCCGGCTCTCCGAGGACCCGTCGGTCACGGTGTGCGTCCTGGAGGCGGGGCCCAGTGACGTCGGCGACGACGCCGTCCTGAGACTGGAACGCTGGATGGGCCTGCTGGAGTCCGGCTACGACTGGGACTACCCCGTCGAGCCGCAGTCCAGCGGCAACAGCTTCATGCGGCACGCCCGAGCGAAGGTCCTCGGCGGCTGCTCCTCACACAACTCCTGCATCGCCTTCTGGGCCCCCGCGGAGGACCTGGACGACTGGGCGGCGGCCGGCTGCAAGGGCTGGTCGGCGGCCGACCTCTTCCCGCTCTACCAGCGGCTGGAGAACAACGACGCCCCCGGCGACCACCACGGCCGCAGCGGGCCGGTCAAACTCCGCACGATCAAGAGCGACGACCCGTGCGGCACCGCCCTGCTGGAGGCGTGCGCCCAGGCCGGGATACCGACGACGCCCTTCAACACCGGTACGACGGTGGTCCGGGGCGCCAACTGGTTCCAGATCAACTCCGACGAGAACAACATCCGGCAGTCCTCCTCGGTGGCGTATCTGCACCCGATCATGGGCAAGCGGCCCAACCTGGAGGTCCGCACGGGCGTCCGCGCCAAGAAGCTGGTGCTGGAGGGGCGGCGCTGCGTCGGCGCCGAGTACCTGGACCCTGACCTGATCCACACCCGCACGGTCCGGGCCCGGCGCGAGGTCATCGTCTCCTGCGGCTCCATCGACACGCCGAAGCTCCTGATGCTCTCCGGCATCGGCCCCGCCGAGCACCTGCGCGAGGTGGGCGTGGACGTGGTCGTCGACTCGGCGGGCGTCGGCGAGAACCTCCAGGACCACCCCGAGGGCGTCATCATGTGGGAGGCCGCGCAGCCGATGCCCACCACGTCCAACCAGTGGTGGGAGGCGGGCATCTTCTACGACACCGAGCCCGGCCTGGACCGCCCCGACCTGATGTTCCACTACGGGTCGGTGCCGTTCGACATGAACACCGCCCGGCACGGCTACCCCACGACCGAGAACGCGTTCTGTCTGACGCCCAACGTGACGCGGGCGAAGTCGCGGGGCACGGTGCGGCTGCGTACCCGCGACTACCGGGACAAGCCGAAGGTCGACCCGCGGTACTTCACCCACGAGCACGATGTGCGGGTGATGACGTACGGGCTGCGGCTGGCCCGTGAGATCGCCGCGCAGCCGGCGCTGAGCGGGTGGAAGGGGGCCGAACTGGCGCCCGGGCCCGATGTGCGGACCGACGACGAGCTGTTCGACTACATCCGCAAGACGCACAACACCGTCTACCACCCGGCCTGCACCGTGAAGATGGGTGCCGACGACGACCCCTCGGCGCCGCTCGACGCGCGACTGCGGGTCAAGGGGGTCGAGGGGGTGCGGGTGGCCGACGGGTCGGTGATGCCGGATCTGGTGACCGTCAATCCGTGCATCACGACGATGATGATCGGCGAGAAGTGCGCGGACCTGCTGAAGGCCGACTCCTGAGGGGTGGGGTGTCCGGGGACGCCGGGCGGCCGCGTGTCCGTCGTGGCCGCCCGGCGTCCCCCGCGCCCCTCAGGGCGTTTCAAGCGGGGTTCGCCGCGGGCCTCTTGTACATCCTCGTCGCCGTGATCTCGCTGTGTACCGCCTCTCCCGCCCGGGGCTGCTGCGGCAGTCCCGGGCGGAGGTGTTCCTCGACGCTGATGTACTTCAGGCCGGCCCGGAGGTCGGCGTCGTTGCGGAGGCGGATGACCAGGGGGAACTCGGCCAGGGCGGTCGTGTCGAACAGGCCGGTCGTGTAGAGGAGCTGGACGCCCAGGGCGTCCGACACGGCCCGCTGGAGCTCCAGCAGGTAGGTGGCGTTGGCCCGGCCGATGGGGTTGTCGAGGAACAGCGTGCCGGCGTGGCGGTGCTTGTCGCGGCCCCGGTCGTTGCTGCGGAGCGCGGCCATCGTGCAGTACAGGGCGATGGCGGCGGTGAGCAGCTGGCCACCGGAGAAGACGTCGCCCATCTGTCCGACGGGGACGCGCTCGGCGCGGAGCACCGCGTCGGGCTTGAGGATCTCGACGGCGACGCCCTTGGGCTGGAGGGCGGCGGCGACCCCGCGCAGCAGCAGGGACATGCCGTCCCGCCGCATGTCGGAGTTCTTCTTCACGGCCGCGCGGGTCGCCTCGTCGATGACCTCGCCGAGCCGCTCGGTGAGCGTCGCCTGGTCGGGTTCCTCGAAGCGGATGCGCAGGAACTCCTGGCCGGACCACTCCCCCAGGCCCTCGGGGAGCCTGGACAGCCGCTGGGCCGAGCGCAGGGTGGCGAGCGCCGACTCCACCAGACCCCGCAGCCGGTCCACGATCGAGTCGCGGTTGCGCTCCAGCTGCGCCAGCTCGTCGGTGAGCACCCGCAGCCGCGGCGCGAAGGCGTCCGCCCACTTCTGGGCGTGCTCGGGCAGCGCGGAGGCGGGCAGTTCCCGGATCTGCTGACGGGCCGGGGTGCGCACCTGCTCGTAGCGGGTGGAGTTGGCGTGCCGGACGAGGATGTCGCTCGCCTCGCGTACCGCGCCCTCGGCGGCGGAGAGGTCGGCGGCGCAGCCGCGCAGGGAGCGGCGGGCCTCGGCGGCGGCCCTGCGGGCCTCTTCGAGGCCGCCGGGGTAGGGCTCGGGTTCCTCCTGGTCGTCGTCCGGGGTGTGGTCACGCAGAAGGTCCCTGAGCAGGGCGGAGGTCTCGTCGAAGCCGCCGGCGGCGTCCTCGGCGGCGCGGTGGGCCGTCAGCAGCTCCGCGTGGGCCTCGCGGGCCTGGGCCAGCGCCTCGGTACGGGAGGCGAGTTCGGCGGTGGCGGTGCGCAGCAGGGCCTGGGCGTGGTCGGCGTCGCGCGGGACCAGTTCCTCGGGCAGTTCGGTGTGGGTCCCGCCGTCCTCGGGTGCGTGCCGCTCGGCCTCGCCGCGCAGCCGTCCGAGCTGCTCGCTCGCCGTGGACACACGGGTCTCCAGGACCTGCACCAGCTCCTCCGCGCGGGCCGCCGCGGCCTGCCGGGAGGGGCCGTCGGAGCCGTCGGGCGACTGCAGGAGCTGCTCGGCGCGGTTGCGGACCTTGTTGCTGAGCCGGTCCAGTTCCGCCCGGGCGGCGCTCTCGTCGCTCTCGGCCCGGGCCTGCTCGGCCCGCAGGTCGGCGCCCACGCCCACCTTCTCGTACACCTGGGAGGCGGCGCGGTATGCCTCGCGGAGCGCGGCGAGGGGCTGCTTGGGCGCGTCGGATTCGGCTTCCGGTACGTCGTCGGGGGCGCCCGCGATCTCCGCGCGCTCGGCGCGCAGGGCGCGCGCCGTGCGGCGGGCGTCGTCGGCGGCACGCTGGGTGGCGCGGCGGTCCTCGTCGGCGGCGCGGGCCCGCTCCAGGCACGCCTGGGCGCGGGCCTCGGACTCGGCGGCCTCGTCGGCGAGTTCGCGGAGCTTGACCTGCCAGCCGGCGCGTTCGCGCAGCCGGAAGGCGAGTCCGGCGAGGGCGTCGGCGGCGCGGCGGGCCTTCTGCGCGGCCTCCTGGCGCTCGTCCCGCACCTGGGCGGCCTCGGCCGCCGCCTCCTCGGCCTCCGCCCGCACGGTACGGGCCTCGGCCAGCTCCGCCTCGGCCTCCTCGGCGAACGCGCGGGTCTCCCGCGCGGCCGTGGCCAGCTCGGTGAGCCGGCCCGCCGGGCAGCCCGTGCGCCAGGAGGCGAGGCGCGCCGCGAGCTCACGGTCCTTGCCGAGCCGTGCCGCGAGGACGCGGATCTCCTCGTCACGCTCGGTGGCGCGGGCGCGCAGGGCCTGGCGCTCCTCGTCGGCGGCGCGCTCGTCGTGCATGGCCGGGTTCGGCGGGACGAGGAACACCTCGGAGGAGGTGCCGTCGCCCGCGTCGAGGGGCGGCGTGGGGGCCAGCAGGGCGGCGGCCGTGCCGACGGCGACGGCGGACCGCGGGAGGAGGGCCGCGTCGCCGAGCGCCTCACGGGCGCGGATGTGGGAGTCCGGGTCGGTGATGATGACGCCGTCGACCAGCTCGGGGCGGGCGGCGAGCACCCGCGCGTGGTCGGCGGGATCGACGGCCTGCGCGAGGTACCGCCAGCCGGGCAGGGCGGGGATGCCGTGTTCGCCGAGGAACTCGACGGTGGCCAGCACGTCGGGGCCCGGCGGCAGCAGTCCGCCGTCGCCGAGGGCGCCGAGGATCCGGGAGTCGTCGGCTGCGGCAGTGCGCAGTTCGAAGAGGTGGCGCTCGGCGGAGGCCACGTTCTCGTCGAGCAGTTCGCGCAGCTCGTCCGCGAAGCGGTCCAGCTCCTCGGCGGTGAGGGGGGCATCGCCCGTGGCCCCGGAGGCGCCGGGGCCGTCGGTCGCGCCGGCCGCCGGTCCCCGCCGCTCCGGTTCGGCGGACCCGGCCGTCGCGCTCCCCGGGTCGTCGCCGGCGGCGCGGGGCACGGGGACGCCGGCGCGGTTCCTGCGGGACGCGCCCGGCAGGCTCAGCAGCTCGGCGAGGCGCTCCTCCGCCGCGAGAGCCTCGGCGGTGCGCCGCTCCCCGTCATGAGCACGCTCGGCGGCGAGGGCGGCGTCCGCGGCACGGGCGGCGGTCAGCTCCGCGCGGGACTCGGCGGAGGCCGCCTCCCGGGCGTGCTCGGAGGCGCGTCGTGACGCCTCCCGGGCGGTGTCCCAGGCGGCGACGGCACTCTTCTCGGCGTCGCTGGCGGCGAGGGCGGCCCGGGCCGGGTCGGCGTCGGGCGCGCTGTCGTCGAGCCAACCGGCCCGGACGGCCTCGGCGGTCTCCTGCTCGACCTCGCTGAGCCGCTGCTTCAGGTGCCCGATCTCGCTGCGGGCGCGCTGGGCCTCGGTGGCGGCGGCGGTGGCGTCCCGGTGGGCGGCCTCGCCGGCCTCCTGGAGGGTGGCCGACCGCTCCTCGCCCTCGTTGGCGAGGTTCTCGGCGCTCTCGGCGGCCGCGTGCAGGGCCCGTACGAGGTCGACGGCGGCCTTGGCGCGGGCGGCGAGCGCGGGGGCCGCGTCCCGCTCGGCCTCCTGGATCGCGGCGGCCACACGCGCCACGCGGTCGGCGGCGGCGCGGTGTCTGAGGACGGCCTCGGCGGCCTGCCAGGCGGAGAGCAGGGTGCGCGCGTCGGCCAGTTCCCGCTTCTGGGCGGCGGCCGACTTCTCGGCCGCGGCCAGCGCGAGGGAGGCGTGCCGGTAGGCGAGTTCCGCCGCGATCAGCGCGCTGCGCTCCCGGGCGCCCTCGGCGTGGGTGACCGCGTACGCGGCGGCCGTGACCCGCTGGGCCAGGTCGGTGCCCCTGACCCGTTCCTGGGTGGCCCGCGCGGAGAGCCGCCGGGCCAGGGTGCGGGTCCGCCGCTCGGCCGCCGTGTGGATGTCACGCGCGCGTGACCGCGCCTCGGCGGCCTCCACGATCCGGCCGAGCAGGTCCACGGACCCGGCGGTGAAGTCGCGTTCGGCGATCAGCTCGGCCCGCCGTCCGAGCTTGTTGCCGAATCCGCCGACGAGGTCGGCGAGCCCGTCGGTGTCCCGGGTGTCCGTGACCGCGCGCAGCAGCAGGTCGGTGAAGTCGGAGTCCTTCTTCACCGCGAACAGACCGGCGGCCTCGCCCTCGTCGGCGTTCATCTCCCGCTGGTAGCGGAAGAGTTCGGGGTCGAGCCCGAGGTCCGTCAGATGCTCGTTCCAGCGGTCGTGGATCTCCTCCCAGTGCACTTCGAGGTGCGGGTACGCCTTGCCCGCCTCGGTGAGGGCGTCCCTGAAGCCCTTCATGGTCCGCCGCCGGCCCTGCGCGCCGGAGGCGCCCTCGACGGACGGCCGGACGGCGGTGGACTCGGCGACGGGAAGGTTGTCGAGGCTGAGGCCGGGGCCGGGCCGGAAGGAGTACCACGCCTCGGCGAACTTCCGGGGGTCGTTGGAGACCTGGCGCCCGCGCCACTCGCTCACCTTGCCCACGACCACGCACTCGCCGGTGAGCGTGTGCTGCCACTCCAGCGCGACGTGTCCGCAGTCGTCGGCGAGCAGGAACTTGCGCAGCACGCCCGAGCTGGCCCCGCCCAGGGTGTTGCGGTGGCCCGGCAGCATCACCGAGAAGATCAGCTTGAGCAGCACCGACTTGCCGCCGCCGTTCTCCAGGAAGAGCACGCCCGCGGGCGCGGGCCGGCGCGGCGGCCCGGTGGGCTCCTCCTCGAAGAACTCCGCCTGCTGCGGCGCCGGGTCGGGCACGGGCTCGCCGACACCCCTCAGGTCCAGCACGGTGTCGGCGTAACGCGCACCGGCCGGCCCGATGGAGTAGAGGCGGACCCGGGACAGCTCGTACATGGTGGGGGACTTTCGCGGTCGTGAGGGTGGTTCGTGCGGAGACGTGGTGCGGGCGGTGGAAACCGGTCGGGGCGGGCGAGGGCGGTGTCGGTGCGGGCGGTGTCTGTGGGGCGGGTGCGGGCGCTCTGCGGGTCGGGGCGGGTGCGGGCGCTCTGCGGGTCGGGGCGGGTGCGGGCGGGTCAGGAGTGGAACGGCAACCCGGCGTCGGCCACCAGCTCCAGGTCGTCGGTGTCCTCGGGGGGCAGCAGGGTGGCCGTGCCGTCGGTGACCGGGACGATCCCCAGCTCGAGCAGCTCGGCCATCGCGGCACTGCCCGCCATGTCCCGCACCTGGAGCTGGTAGCGCGCGGTCGTGCGGTACGTGCCGCCGTTGTCGTCGCCCGTGCGCTGGAGGAAGCCGGAGTCGGTGAGGAAGCCCACCGCCTTGCCGACGATGCCGGTGGTGGAACCGGCCAGCCTGCGGGCGTCCTTGGTGGCCCCGGTGGAGCTGCGCCTGGCCCAGATCCGCCAGGCGGCCTCCAGTCCGGGCGCGTCCGTCGCCGGGTCGGTGTTCTCGCCCTGCTCCTCGGCGCGCTCCTCCAGCCGCCGGCAGGCCTGCCGTACGAACGAGTCGACGCCGTTGACCGACACGCGCCCGATGTATCCGTCGTCCGCGAGGTCCTCGGGCCGGGGGAAGGCCATCGCGGCGACCGCGAGGTGGGCGAGCCCGTGCAGGAACCGGTCCACCGAGTCGGCCGAGGTGCGCCGCGCGTAGTCGCCCATCCGCACGGCGAAGACGGAGTCCTCGGCGGCCGTCACCGCCATCCCGGCGCGCGGTGACACCTCCAGCACCACCAGGCCGAGTCCGGTGGCGACGGCGTCGGCGAGCCGGGCGAACGCCGGGTCCTCGCGGTAGCGGCGCAGCAGATCGCCGTACTCCTGGTCGCGGGCGGGCTGGAGCTTGGGCTGGAGCCCGAAGGCGACGAGCCGCGCCGCGTCGGCGGCGTCGGCGGGAGTGGCGGCGGCGGCCACCGGAGCGGCGGCGACTTCCGGCTCACTCCACTCGACGTGCTCGCTCACGGCAAGGACTCCTCGGTCTCGGAACAGGGGACAGTGACTGCGGCAGCGGCAGCGGCAGCAGGTTCAGGTAGGCGGGGAGGTCTGCGACCGGCCGCGGGCCGCCCTCGGCCGGGGCCCGTCCGGGGGGCCGGCGGCGGTCTCATGCCGCCTCCGAACGGTCCGCCGCCATTCCGGCGGCGTCCAGCAGCGCGGTCCCCACGATGAGGTCGGCGCCGCCGAACTCCGGATCGTCCAGCTCCGTCCCGTCGTCCACGGCGAAGAGCAGCTTCTCCTCCCCCTGCCGGTAGGCCGTGCCGACCGGGGGGCTGGCCGCGTGCACGGCCAGCAGGGCGACGAGGTAGGGCAGTTCGGGGTCGGAACGCCGCGCCTCCGCGAGCAGTCCGGACAGCCGTCGGGGCGCGTCCGCGGGCAGGTCCAGCAGCCGCATCGCCGCGGCCAGCTGCTCCTCGCTGAACCGGCTGTCGTCCGGGGTGGCGATCAGGTCCGGCTCCGGCATCTCCGCACCCAGGTGCTCCCGCTCCACGGGGGGCGTGAACAGGAGGTCGACGAGATCCCCGATCCGTACCGACCCGGGCGTGCGCAGCCCCGTCCCGCGCGCGAAGAACGCGTCGGTCACCCGCCGGGCCTGCTCCACGGGCAGCGGCAGCAGCGGTGCCAGCAGATGGCCGTAGAGGTCGGTCCCCGACGTCGTCATGGGGGTGGCGAAGGCCTGCCGGTCCTGCTCGGCGCGGAACAGCGGCCCGGCCTCCAGCAGCCGGGACTGCAACTGGGTGTGCCGCCGGATGCAGTCCTTGACGATGTCGACGAGCTCGGCGGCGCGCCGCTTCTGCTCGGGGTCCTCGGACTCGTCGCGGGCCTTGCGGATGTTGGTGAGGATGGCGTTCTCGTGGCGGTAGCGGTCGGCGACGTGGTCGAGGGCCTCGGCGATCATGTCGGGGACGGCCTGGAGCCAGTCCACCGCGCGGACATTGCGCCGGGTGGCGTCCAGGGCCTTGCGGAGCGTCTCGGAGTACTGCACGGTCCGGTAGCGCGCCTGTTCGGCGGCGAGCTGGGCGTCGGCGAGCCGGCCCCGGCTGATCAGGACCTCCAGCTTGACCTCGGCGGCGATCTGGGCGCTGGTGACGTCGGTGTCGAGGGCGCCCACGAGGACGTTGACGGCCTCGTCGGTCGTACGGAGGTAGACCCCGCCCCCGTAGCCGGGGACCTCCTCGATCAGCTTGAAGTCGTAGTCCCGGCGGACATAGGTGCCGTCGGAGGCGAAGGTGCCGTAGACCGCCCGGAAGCCGCGGTCGACGCTGCCGACGTTGATCAGGTTCTCCAGGACCCAGCGGGCCACCCGCTCGTGCTCCTCGACGGGGCGCTGCGGGGCCTGGGCGGCGATGCGGGGGACGAGCCGGGCGACGATCTGGTCGTGGTCGGCGCCGGTGTCGAAGTCCATGTTGAGCGTGACCAGGTCGATGGCGGCGAGGGCGACCTCCGCCATGCCGTACACCGAGTACTCACCCGCGAGGTTGGCCTTGCGCGCGTCCAGGTCGTGCAGCGGCGCGGTGCAGGCGAGCGCGCGCAGCCGCCGCGCCAGCCCCTCGTCGGCGGCCGGGCCCGGCGCCGGGCGCGACCCCGCGCTGAGCTGGGGCGGAACACTGTCCGTCGATACGGGTGAAGTCACGGTGCACAGATTAGGTCCTGGGTCTGACAGCGGCCCAAATCGTTCCACCGTCAGGAGACGTCGGCCACCCGGCGGCCGTAGACCTCGACCAGTCCCCTCAGCGAGTCGTCGAGGTACCCGGCGAGCATGTCCTCGGCCCGGTCGCGTTCCCCCCGCTGGAGTGTCTGGAGGATCAGCAGGTTCCGCGCCAGGTAGGGCTCGTACAGCTTGCGCGGGTTGTCCACGACGTGGAACGCGAGCCGCAGTTCGGCGAAGACGCTGCGCATCAGCTCGTCGGTGCGGGCACTGCCCGCGAGGGCGACCAGTTCCCGGTGGAAGTGGATGTTGGCGGTGGAGACGCCCTTCCAGTCGCCCTCCCGGGCCAGCCGCTGACCGTCGTCGACCGCCTCGGCGAGCCGGTCGAGGTCGTACGGCGGCTCGCCGAGCCCGCGGACGACGGCGCACTCGACGAGTCGGCGGGTGCGGTAGATGTCCTCGACGTCCTCGACGGTGAGCACCCGCACGAAGACCCCTCGGTTGAGCTCGTGGACGAGGAGCCGTTCATGGGTGAGCAGGCGGAACGCCTCCCGGAGGGTGTTGCGGGAGACACCGAGGGCGCCGCCGATGCTGTCCTCCGACAGCCGAGTGCCCGGCGGGAAGAAGCCCTCGGCGATCCGGCTCCGGAGGATGTCCGAAACCCGCTCGGCGGTGCTGGTGCGGCCCAGCAGGGCCCGGTCGTCGGCAAGTCCCGTCAGTTCGGCGGCCATGCGGCGATTCAACCCCAGTCATCAGAACGAAACAACATGGGTATTGAAGGATCGTTCAACGATCCTCTACCTTGCATGGACAGGCGCCCCCGAACCGCACGACGGCGGCACGGCACGACCGACGGCGGCACGGCACGACCCCATGGCACAACGGCACGGCTCACCCCTCACGCACCCTCCGTTTCTCTCACTGCGAGGTGCCCATGAGCTCGACCCCTCCCTCCCCCACCCCCTCGGCCTCACCCACCCCCACGACCGCGGGGGCTCGGCCCCCAGCGGGCGCACAGGCCGCGGACGACGGTCCGTTCGGCTGGCTGCGCGCCCTCGGCCCGCGCGGCCGCCGCGCCTTCGGCGGCGCGTTCGGCGGTTACGCCCTCGACTCGTACGACTACTTCACCCTGCCGCTGAGCATGGTCGCGCTCGCGGCCTACTTCGGGCTGGACAGCGGCCAGACGGGCCTGTTCACCACGGTCACGCTGGTCGTCTCGGCGATCGGCGGCGCCGCCGCGGGTGTCCTCGCGGACCGGATCGGCCGGGTCAAGGCCCTGATGATCACGGTGATCACCTACGCGGTCTTCACCGTGGCCTGCGGCTTCGCGCCCAACTACGAGACTCTGCTGGTCTTCCGGGCCCTCCAGGGCCTCGGCTTCGGCGGCGAGTGGGCGGTCGGCGCGATCCTGGTCGCCGAGTACGCGAGCGCCCGGCACCGGGGGCGCACCCTCGGCGCGATCCAGAGCTCCTGGGCCGTCGGCTGGGGGCTGGCCGTGATCGTCTACACAGTGGTCTTCTCCGTCTTCGGCGACGACCTCGCCTGGCGGGTGATGTTCTGGACCGGCGCCCTGCCCGCGCTGCTCGTCGTCTGGGTGCGCCGCTCGGTCGAGGACGCCCCGGAGGCGGCCGCCGCGCGCGAGAGGAGCACCGAGAAGGGCTCGTTCGCCGCGATCTTCCGGCCCGGCACCGCTGACGCTCCCGGCCTGCTGCGCACGACGCTGTTCGCCGTGCTGCTGTCCACGGGCGTCCAGGGCGGCTACTACACGCTGGCGACCTGGGTGCCGACGTATCTGAAGACCGAGCGCGACCTGTCCGTCGTCGGCACCGGCGGCTATCTCACGTTCCTGATCTCCGGGGCCTTCGTCGGCTACCTCACCGGCGGCCATCTCACCGACCGGCTGGGCCGCAGGCGGAACATCTGGCTCTTCGCGGTGCTGTCGGCGCTGTGCATCCTGGCGTACGCGAACATACCGAGCGGCGCCAACGGCCTCCTCCTGGTGCTCGGTTTCCCGCTCGGGTTCTGCATGTCGGCGATCTTCAGCGGTTTCGGGTCGTTCCTGAGCGAGCTGTACCCGGCGGCCGTGCGCGGCACCGGGCAGGGCTTCACCTACAACACCGGGCGCGCGGTGGGCGCCGTCTTCCCGACGACGGTCGGCTTCCTGGCGGACAGCTGGGGCGTGGGCGGCGCGCTGGTCTTCGGAGCGATCGGCTACGCCCTGGCGGCCGTCGCCCTCCTCGGCCTGCCGGAGACGCGCGGGAAGGAGCTCGCATGAACCCCGCGACCGCACAGGACCGTCCCGTGCCCCTGGTCGAGCCGCACGCGCACGCGTGGAGCCCCGGTGAGGCCCGCGCCCGGTTCCGCGCCGGCCTGTCGGGACCCACCGCCGGGGTCGCCGCGGGCCACACCCAGGCCAACCTGATCTCGGTGCCCGCCGACTGGGCGTACGACATGCTGCTGTTCTGCCAGCGCAACCCGAAGCCCTGCCCGGTGCTCGACGTGACGGACGCGGGCTCCTGGACCACCCCGCTCGCGCGGGGCGCCGACCTGCGCACCGACCTCCCCCGCTACCGCGTGTGGGAGCGCGGCGACCTGGTGGCCGAACCGACGGACGTGGTCGACGTCTGGCGCGACGACCTGGTGTCGTTCCTCATCGGATGCAGCTTCACCTTCGAGTGGGCGCTCACCGAGGCCGGCGTCCCGATGCGCCACATCGAGCAGGGCCGCAACGTCCCCATGTACGTCACCGGCCGCCCGTGCCGTCCGGCGGGGCGGCTGCGCGGCCCGATGGTGGTGTCGATGCGCCCGATACCGCCCGAGCACCTCGCCACCGCGATCCGGGAGAGCAGTCTGCTCCCCGCGGTGCACGGCGGCCCGGTGCACTGCGGGGAGCCGGCCGGCCTCGGCATCACCGACCTGTCCCGCCCGGACTTCGGCGAGGCCGTCGCCATGGAGCCCGACGACATCCCGGTGTTCTGGGCGTGCGGGGTCACCCCGCAGGCCGCCGTGACGGCCTCGCGCCCACCGTTCGCGATCACCCACGCGCCGGGGCGGATGTTCCTGACCGACGCCCGCGACGAGCAGTACCGCGTGGCCTGAGGACGAGCGGTACCGCGCGGCCCGACCGAGAGCCCGGAACGAGCAGAATGGGAACCATGACCTCGATCGACCTCAACGCCGACCTGGGCGAGGGCTTCGGCCGCTGGCGGCTGACCGACGACGAGCAGTTGCTCACCGTCGTCACCAGCGCCAATGTGGCCTGCGGCTTCCACGCCGGGGACGCGGCCACCATGCGCCGGGTCTGCGAACTGGCGGCCGAGCGCGGCGTGCGGGTCGGCGCCCAGGTCTCGTACCGCGATCTGGCGGGGTTCGGGCGGCGCGCGATGGACGTGCCGCCCGCCGAGCTGGCGGCCGAGGTGGCCTACCAGATCGGCGCCCTGGAGGTCTTCGCTCGCGCCGCGGGCACACGCGTGTCGTACGTGAAGCCGCACGGCGCGCTCTACAACCGTGTCGTGCACGACGAGGCGCAGGCGGCGGCGGTGGTCGACGGGGTGGTCCTCGCCGACGCCTCGCTGCCGGTCCTGGGCCTGCCCGGCTCCCGCTTCCTCGACCTGGCGGCGAAGGCGGGACTGCCGACGGTCACCGAGGCGTTCGCCGACCGCGCGTACACCGCGCGGGGCACCCTCGTGCCGCGCGGCGAGGACGGCGCGGTGATCACGGACGCCGACGCGGTGGTCGGCCGCTCCGTGGAACTGGCCCGCACCGGCACGGTCGTCGCGCACTCGGGCGAGCGCATCCCGGTGCGCGCCCGCTCGCTGTGCCTGCACGGGGACACACCGGGGGCCGTGGAGCTGGCCCGCCGGGTGCGGGCCGAGCTGGCGGCGGCGGGGGTGCGCGTGGAGTCGTTCGCATGAGGGCGCTGCCGGTCGGCGATCGGGCGCTGCTGATCGAGGTGGACTCGGGCCAGGAGGCCGAGGCCCTGCACGCCGAGCTGCTGCGCCGGCGGGCCACGGGTGAGCTGGCGGTGGAGGAGCTGGTCCCCGCGGCCCGTACGGTCCTCCTGGACGGCCTGGACGCCCCCTCCCGGCTCGCCGAGCGGCTCGTCTCCTGGGAGGTGCCGCCCGTCCCGCCGCGCACGCAGGACGTCGTCGAGATCCCCGTGCGGTACGACGGCCCCGACCTCGCCGATGTCGCCGCGCACTGGGGCGTCGACGAGGCGGAGGTCGCGCGCATCCACGCGGCGGCCGAGTTCCGGGTGGCCTTCTGCGGGTTCGCGCCCGGCTTCGGCTACCTCACCGGGCTGCCGCGCGAGGTGCCGCGACGGGCGACGCCGCGCACCGCCGTCCCGGCGGGCTCCGTGGCCCTGGCCGGCCCGTACACCGGCGTCTACCCGCGCTCCTCGCCGGGCGGCTGGCAGCTGATCGGTACGACGGACCTGGTGCTGTGGGACCCCGCGCGCGTGCCGGCCGCGCTGCTGACGCCGGGCACCCGGGTCCGCTTCACACCGGTGGCGGCGCCGTGAGCGACCGTGCCCTCGCCGTCGTCCGGGCCGGTGCCCTGACCACCGTCCAGGACCGGGGGCGGCCCGGCCACGCGCACCTCGGCGTTCCCCGCTCGGGAGCGCTGGACGCGCCCGCCGCCGCCCTGGTCAACCGCCTGGTGGGCAACTCCCCGGACGCGGCGGTCCTGGAGACCACCCTCAACGGCTGCTCCGTACGGCCCCGCGCGACGGTCACCGTCGCGGTCGGAGGCGCGCCCTGCCCCGTCACCGTGGACGGCCGCCCGGCGGCCTGGGGAGCGCCCGTACGGGTGCCCGGCGGCGCGCTGCTGGACCTCGGGGCCGCACGCGCGGGGGTACGCGCCTATCTCGCCGTCTCCGGTGGTGTGGCCGTCGAGCCGGTCCTCGGCAGCCGCTCCACCGACCTGCTGTCGGGTCTGGGGCCTCCCCCGCTGACGGACGGCACCGTGCTCCCCCTGGGGCGGCCGGCGGTGGCGCACGCGTGCGTGGACGTCGTTCCGCATCCGGCGCCGCCCTCGGAGCTGGTCCTGCGGGTCACCCTCGGGCCCCGGCACGACTGGTTCACGGACGCGGCGCTCCGCACCCTCACCGCCCGTCCCTACGCCGTGTCGTCGGCGAGCAACCGCATCGGGCTGCGCACGGAAGGCCCCGCCCTGGAACGGGCGCGGCCCGGTGAGCTGCCCAGTGAGGGCATGGTGCTGGGGGCCGTCCAGGTGCCGCCGGACGGCCGCCCCGTCGTCTTCCTCGCCGACCATCCGACCACCGGGGGCTATCCCGTGATCGCGGTCGTCGACCCGGCGGACCTCCCGGCCGCGGCCCAGGCCACACCGGGCACCCCCGTGCGGTTCATCGCGGTACGACACCGCAGCTGAAGCCGCTCTCCTCGGCGCGGTCGCCGCACGTCGGCGCGGTCGCCTCACGCCACCTCCGGCCGCTGCTCGGAGACCGTCAGCGCGGCGAGGGCCGACGCCACCGCGTGGGACGCGGTCAGGTCGAGTCGGGCGCTGGTGCCGCGTGCCTTGTGGCGCACCTCGGCGGCGGCGAGGGTGAGGAGCTGCGGCAGCAGATCGGTGCACCGCCGGGCCACCCATCCCGTGCCCGCCGTGGCCAGCCACCACAGGCCGGCGGCGCGGGTGGGCGCGGGGGAACCGGGTTCCGGCGAGGGCGCCGGGCCCGTCGCGAGCCCGGCCTCCGTGAGCAGCGCGTGGAAGCGGACGGCGAGCTGCCGGTGTCCCCGCTCGCCGGGGTGCAGCCGGTCCGCGCTCCACATCGCGCGGTCCGCCAGCCACGCGCCCTCGCAGGCGTGGAGGTGGACCGCTCCATGGCGTGCGGACAGGGCGTGCACGACGGTGTTGACGGCCCGCTGCCGCCGGGCGAGCGGACGGGCGAGGGCTCCGGGCAGGCCGAGCATCGCGCCGGGGTCGGGCAGACACGCGGTGAGCAGCTCGGCACCCTGGGCCCGGAAGGCTCCGTACACCTCGTCCAGGCGGGCGGCCACGGCGTGGATGTCGAAGGTGCAGCGCAGGGTGTCGTTGACGCCGATGACGACGGAGACGATGTCCGGGCGGAACGCGAGCGCGGCGGACAGCTGGCGTTCCAGGACGTCGCGCGTCTGGGAGCCGCTGACGGCGAGGTTGGTGAACTCCACGTCCGGGGCGAGTCCGTCGGCGAGCAGCGCGGCCCAGCCCCGCCGACCGCCGTCCGCGACGGGGTCCCCGACGCCTTCCGTGAGGGAGTCGCCGAGGGCCACGAAGCGCAGGGGTCTCATCCGACGCCCTCCCATGCCGGGCGGCCGACGCTCGCGTCGTGGGCGGCGAGGAAGGCGTCCACGGCGGTCTGCCAGCCGAAGCATTCGGCACGCGCGCGTGCCGCGTCCCTGCGCTCCAGCTCGGGACGCTCGAGAAGCGACTCGACGGCGTCCGCGAAGGACGCGCCGCTGTCCGCCGCCGTGGCCCCGGCAGACCCGACGACCTCGGGCAGCGCCGACGAGGAGCTGGCCACGACCGGCGTACCGCAGGCCATCGCCTCCAGCGCGGCGAGCCCGAACGTCTCCGCGGGCCCGGGCGCCAGGCACACGTCGGCGGATGCCTGGAGGGCGCCGAGCAGACGGCGGTCGGCGACATGGCCGAGGAAGGTCACGGGCAGCCCGCGGGCCCGCTGTTCGAGCCGGCCGCGCAGAGGTCCGTCCCCGGCGACCACCAGCACCGCCCGCCGCCCGCGCCGCAGCAGCGCCTCCAAGGCGTCGAGCGCCATGCCGGGACGTTTCTCCACCGACAGCCGGGAGCACATCACCAGCAGCACCTCGTCCCCGCGCGCGTGCCGCTCGCGCAGCCCCGGGCCCCGGAGTGCGGGGTTCCGGCCGACGAGGTCCACGCCGAGCGGGGCGCGGACGACGTTCCGGGCGCCGATCCGTACGAACTCCCGCTCGGCGAACTCGGTGGTGCACACCACCCGCGAGTAGGTGTGGGCGGTACGGAGGTTGAGGGCGTCGGCGGCCCGCCGGGCCAGCCCCTCGGAGAGCCCCCAGGTCCGCAGGACGCCGTCGGCGGTCTCGTGGGAGACCATCACCGCGGGCACCCGGGCCCGTCGCGCCCATGCCCCGGTCCAGCGCAGGGTGGTGCGGTCGGAGACCTCCAGCCGGTCGGGGCCGAGGGATTCGAGGAGCGACGCGACCCGCCGCTTGTCGGTGAGGACGCGGTAGCCGCCGGTGCCGGGCAGCAGCGGGCCGGGGAGGGTGATGACGCGGCCCTGCTCGGTCTCGCGGTCGGTGTACCGCTCGCCGGGCACGACGAGCACGGGGTGGTGGCCCGCCGCCTTGTATCCCTGCCCCAGCTCCCGCAGGGCGGTCCGCAGTCCGCCCGAGGCGGGTGCCACGAAGTTGGCGAGCCGGACGATCCGCAGACCCGTGCGGGCGGCGTCGTTCCGGGTTCCTCCGGAGGTGGGCCCGTTCATGCCGCCACCGCCGTCCGCGCCGCGAGGACATCGGCGTAGTGCCCGATGAGCTGGTCGCCGACGGCCGCCCAGGTGCGCCCCTCGACCATGGCCCGCCCGGCGGCCCCGTAGGCCGCCCGCAGCGCCGGATCGCCGGCCAGCGACGACACCGCGTCCCATACGGCGGCGGCGTCGCGCGGCGGCACCAGCAGCCCGGTACGTCCGTGTGCCACGAGGTCCAGCGGTCCGCCGGCCGCGGGGGCGACGACGGGTACGCCGCTGGCCATGGCCTCCTGCACGGTCTGGCAGAAGGTCTCGAAGGGGCCGGTGTGGGCGAAGACGTCCAGGGAGGCGAAGATCCGGGCGAGGTCGTCGCCGGTGCGGCGGCCCAGGAAGAGGGCGCCGGGCAGGGCCTCGCGCAGCCCCGGTTCGCTGGGCCCGTCGCCCACGACGACGACGCGTACGCCGTCCAGACCGCACACCCCGGCCAGCAGTTCGACCTGCTTCTCGGGGGCGAGGCGGCCGACGTAGCCGACGATCAGCTCGCCGTTCGGCGCCAGCTCGCGGCGCAGCGCCTCGTCGCGCAGGGCGGGCCGGAAGCGGACGGTGTCCACGCCGCGCTGCCACAGCTTCACCCGGGGCACCCCGTGTGCCTCCAGGTCACGCAGGGCGACACCGGACGGGGCGAGGGTGAGGTCGGCGGCGGCGTGCACGGAGCGGATGCGCCGCCAGGCGGCCGCCTCGCCGGCGTGCACATAGGTGCGGGCGTAGCCGGCGAGGTCGGTCTGGTAGATGGCGACGGCGGGCACCCCGAGGCGCGCGGCGGCGGCCATGCCGCGCACCCCGAGGACGAAGGGGCTGGCCAGGTGGACGATGTCGGCCCGGTGCTCGACGATCGCCCCGGCGACCCGGCGGCTGGGCAGGGCGACGCGGACCTGGGGGTAGCCCGGGAGCGGGAGGGAGGGGACACGGACGACGGGGCACGGCGCCTGGAGGTCGGCGCCCGCTCCCGTTCCCGAGGCGGTGGCCGGGGCCACGACGAGCGGCGAGTGACCGCGCGCGACGAGGTGCCGCGCGGTCTGCAGGGCGCAGTGGGCCACGCCGTTCACATCGGGGGGAAAGGACTCGGTCACGATGACGACACGCATACCGGTGTTGTCGTCGTACCGGACGTGGCCGCGTCAACGTGGATCTTTCCGGACGAGGAACGTCCCATGAGCGTTGCGCTGCACACATGTCCAGGTCAGACCGTGTCCATGCCCTCCTGACCTCCGGGTCACGGGCTGTTCACATTGCGGGCATGTCAGGACCGATTCGGCTGCGTACGGCTGTCTGGACCTCGGCCTCCTCGGCCGGGTCGGCGGCCAGTCGGCGGAGCTGGTCGACGACGCGCGTGTCGCCCGTCTCGGCGTGCCGGGCGGCGATCTCGCGGGTGGTCTCCTCGCAGTCCCAGAGGCATTCGACGGCGAAGCCGGCCGGGAAGGAGGGGTCTGTGGCGGCGAGCGCGCGGGCGGCGCGGCCCCGCAGGTGGGAGGAGGCGGTCTCCCGGTAGATGTGGCGCAGCACGGGGGCCGCGCAGGCGATGCCGAGGCGTCCGGTGCCGTCGACGAGGGTCCACAGGGTGGGCGCGTCGGGGCCCTCGCCGCGTACGGCCTCGCGCAGGGCACCCAGCACCAGGTCGCTGTCCTGTGCGCCGCCCCGGCAGGCGAGCATGCGCCCGGCGGCCGCGCCCAGCGCGTCGGGCCGGTGCACCCAGCCGCGCGCCCGGTCGACGGCGGCCACGCTGCGCATCCGTTCGAAGGCGTCGACGGCGGCCTCCACGACCATCGTGGTGCCGTCGGCCACCGCGCCCTCGATGAGATCGAGGGCGTCGGGATCGTTGCCGTCGGCGAGATAGCGCAAGGCGGTACAGCGGGCGGCGTCGTCGCCGGACCGGGCGGCCTCGATGATCTCCGGCCGGTCCTCGGGGCCGGCGACGGCCGTGAGGCAGCGCGCGGCCGGCACATGGAGGACGGCTCCGCGTTCGATGCCTTGGCGGGCCCATTCGAAGACGGCGCTGACGCTCCAGCCCGGCCGGGGTCCGCTGGGCCGCATCTGCCGCTGCCAGCGGTCGAAGGAGCCGGTCTCCTGGGCGGCACGCACGCGTGCCGCGATCGTCACACGGGGGTCGTCGGCCCACAGCCGCCAGGGCCGGGGTTCGAAGGCGTCCCGGACGGTGGCGGCGAGTTCGGCCTCGCCCTCCGGGTCGGTTGTGAAGCGGGCGAGGACGGGTTCGGCGAGGGCGCGCAGCCCTTCGTCGTCGTCCCTGAGGGCCAGTTCGTCCAGGGCCCACGCCCAGTTGGTGCCCGTGGCGGCGTACCTGCGCAGCAGTTCGAGCGCGTCCCGCCTGCCGTAGGAGGCGAGATGCCCGAGGACCGCGAGGGCGAGTCCGGTGCGGGACTCCTCGGTGTCCAGCACGTCCTCGGCGTCGAACAGGTGTCGTTCGATCTCGTCGAGTTCGCCGTGCAGGTCGAGGTAGAGCCGGGCGTAGTAGAGCGAGCGGTTCTCCACCTGCCAGTCATGGCGGGGGTCGCTCAGCACACAGGTGTTCAGTGCCGCGAGCGCCTCGGCCCGCGGGGCGGTGAGCGCGTGCAGCGTGCCGTCGCCACGGCCCCGCTGCAGCAGGCCGAGCAGCGTACCGCTGGGCGCTATGAACGGTTCGAACATGGGAAACAGCCTCACATCAAGCGTCGACGCAACCGGGATCTTGCTCTACCTGGCCGCGTGACAACACGTCGGGGCGCCCGCCGTTTCCTGCTTGCTGTAGACCATCTTCCTCTGCCTCTCGTCAGTGGCCCATGCGGACCGCATCACGGTCCACGTGGTGCGGCATCACCTGCCCAGCCATCGCGTCCGTGAATCACGACGTCATGATGACCCGGCGGTTCTTCCTGCCGCGACCGATATTTCCGGCGGCCCTTTACCGCCTCCCCCGTCTGTGCTGTTTTACCTGGTCAGAACATGTGGATCAGTGTGCGCCGAACAGTTCGAGCAGCTCCGTCCTGCCGAACATCCGCGCCGTGTCGACGGCGTTCGGCGTGCCCTCCAGCGGGTCGGCGCCGCCCTCCAGAAGAACCCGGATGACACCCGCCTCCCCCTTGAAGACCGCCCCCGCGAGGGGGGTCTGGCCCCGGTCGTTGACGCGGCCCGCCTCGGCGCCGCGCGCGAGCAACTCCCGTACGGCGTCGGCGTGGCCGTGGTACGCGGCCAGCATCACCAGCGAGTCGCCGCGGTCGTTGGTGAGACCGGCCGGAACACCCGCGTCGACGTACGCCACGAGCGCCTCGGTCTCGCCCCGCCGGGCCAGATCGAAGATCTTGGTCGCCAGCTCCACGACCTCGGGGTCGGGGGCTTCGCTCATCGCCGGGTCCACCTCTCACTGCTTCCGGAGCGTACGACAACGCCGCCGTACGGGTGAATCGCCAGAGTACTGGCTTCTCGCCCACCTGAGCGGTCCTGGCCGAGGCAAAGATCACATCGAGTCACGCGCGGCGCAACAGCCCAGCTCGGACGGCGCAACGGCCGCTCCCCCACCCAGGTGAAAACGCCAGAATTTCTCTCATTTGCACCTTTAATCGTATGGATACATGCTGTGACCTTGGAAGAACTCATGGTGATTGTCCCCACCAACCAGGAGAACCCACATGATCCTGAACATCTCCGGCGTCGTCCTGCTCGGCGTCATCGTCTTCCTCTTCTTCCGCAAGGACGGGCTCAAGGCCTCGCACGCCATCGTCGTCACGCTCTTCGGCTTCTACCTGGCCAGTACGGGTATCGCCCCGAGCATCACGGCGGGCGGCGAAAGCCTCGCGAGCCTCCTCGGCGGGATCAAGTTCTGACCCCGTCCCCATCCGTACGCACCTCCAGGAGACAGCCGTGGCCCGGGTCACCCTCCCCCGCATTCTGACCAGCGGCGGCGCGCACATCGCCAAGAGCCGGGAGCTGGCCCGGACGGCGGCCGACGGTGCCACCGACGTCCTCCACCCACTGATCACGATCACCCGTGGACTGCGCCGACTGGCCGCGGCCGGCCGGCGCAGATGGGTGGAGACACCGAAGGACCGGCGCGGATCACTGCTCTTCCTCGCCGCCTCGGTGGTCCTGGTGGTGACCCTCGTGCCGTACGGAGCGCTGCTCGCCGTCATCGCCCTGATGGCGGCGGCAGCTTGGGCGGGCCGCGACGGCGCGATCCCCGAGCCCACCGGCCCCGACGAGTCCCAGACCCAGCGGCTGCGCTCCCTCTACGAGGCCCTGGTCCCCTGCTTCTCGGCCGCCGAGGACCCCGAACCGCTCTACGCGCACGGCGGCCCCTGGGACAAGGCATTTCCCACCTACGCGTTCGACGGCACCGGCCGGATCAGCCAACTGCTGATCCAGTACCCGGCGTACTTCGCCGACGGTGAGGCCGAGTCCCGGGCACGCGTCGAGCACCTGCTGCACGCCAAGGCCGGCCGCGGCCGCGAGTACCGCTTCGACTGGGACGAGGAGGGCAACACCCTGTCCGTCAGCGTCCTGCCGCCCCTCGCCACGGACATCGCCGCCCAGCGCTTCGTGACGGCTCCGGGCGAGACGGTCCTCGGTTTCACCGACCCGGCCCAGGTGCAGCGCACGCTCCCCCTCTCCTTCGGGGAGGAGCGGCGCGACGTACCGCCGGTCGTCTGGCGCACCGGCGTCCGCTCCACCGAACCCCATCTGCTGGCCGTCGGCGAACCGGGCAGCGGTACGACGACGCTGCTGCGTTCCATCGCCCTCCAGGCGCTGGAGCACGGCGACGTCGTCATCGTCGACGGCGCCGGCAGCGGCGACCACGCGTGCCTGACCGGCCGGGACGGCGTCCTGGCCGTGGAGAGCGGCCTCTCCGGGGCGCTGGCGAGCCTGGAGTGGGCCTCCCAGGAGACGGAACGCCGTCTGATCGCCATGAACCGCGCCCGCCAGGCCGGGCATCCGCCCCCGGAGGACACCAAGCGCCCCCTGTGGCTGCTCCTCGACCGCCCGACCGTGCTGGCACATCTGGCGGCGGCCGACGGCGGGCGCGACCCGCAGTCCCTCCTCCAGGTCCCCCTGCGCCACGGGCGGGCCGCTAACGTCACGGTCGTCGTGGCCGAGCAGTTCGACCACCTGGACACCCTCGGCGAGGCCGTGCTGCGCCATACCCGCGCCCGAGTCGTCCTCGGCCCCACCACCGCCGAGCAGCTGGAATCCGTCCTGGGGGCCCCACCTCCCACGACGCCCACGACCGACGTCCCTCCGGGCCGCGGCTACGCCCGCCTGGGCACGGCCCCCGTCCTCCGCCTCCAGGTCCCCGCGACGCCCGACCCCCACGACCCCGACACCCCCGAGCCCCACCGCGAGTCCGTCCTCGCCCTCCTCCCGCCCCACACGACCCCGGCGGACGAGATGAAGGACCTGGCGCCAGCGGACAACTGACCGCACGGCGGCCCGGCATCCGCACCGCTGGGCCGGCACGGGTGGGTGCGGCGGCGCCTCGTCACCGCCGCGCGGCGGAACCCACGCCCCTCACGCCCATCCCCCTCACGCGACGAACGTGCGCGGCCCCTCGTTCCCCCCGGACGCCCCGCTCCGTACCAGCCGTGCCGCCGCGGCCAGCCGCACCGCCGCCTCCTCCGCGACCGCCCCACCCACGGTGAACGGCAGCCGGACGTACCCTTCGAACGCCCCGTCGACCCCGAACCGCGGGCCGGACGGCACCCGGACGCCGACCCGCTCCCCCACCTCCGCGAGCCGCGAGCCGGACAGACCACCCGTACGGACCCACAGGGTCAGCCCGCCCCGCGGCTCGGTGAACTCCCAGTCCGGCAGCTCCCTGCGCACGGCGGCGACGAGCGCGTCCCGGTTCTCCCGCGCCTGCTCCCGCCGTATCCCCACGGCCTGCTCCCAGCCGCCCGTGCTCATCAACCAGTTCACGCCCAGCTGCTCCAGCACCGGCGTCCCCAGGTCCGCGTACGCCCGAGCCGCCACCAGGCTGCGGATCACCTCGGGCGCCGCCCGTACCCACCCGATCCGCATCCCCGCCCAGAACGCCTTGCTGGCAGAGCCGACCGTGATCACCGTGGACCCCGCCGGATCGAACGCGCAGACGGGCCGGGGCATCTCCACCTCCTCGTCGAGGTGCAGCTCGGCCATGGTCTCGTCCACGACCAGCACCGTCCCGGCGGCCCGGGCCGCGTCGACGAGCCCCCGCCGCCGGTCCTCGTCGGCGAGCGCCCCGGTCGGATTGTGGAAGTCCGCGACGACGTACGCGAGCCGCGGCGCCGCCTCCCGCAGCACCTGGCGCCAGCGGTCCATGTCCCACCCGGCGAGCCCCTCGGCCATGGCGACCGGCACCAGCCGGGCCCCGGCCTCCCGCATCAGCTGGAGGATGTTGGCGTACGAGGGCGACTCCACGGCGATCCGTTCGCCACGCCCGGCGAAGAGGTGGCAGATGGCGTCCATGGCGCCCATGGCCCCCGTGGTCACCATGATCTGCTCGGGCATCGTGGGAATGCCGCGCGCGGTGTACCGGTCGGCGAGCATCGAGCGGAGCGCGGGCAGTCCGGCCGGATAGTCGCCGTGCGTGTGGGCGTACGGCGGCAGCTCCTCCAGGGCTCCCCGCACGGCCCGGGTCAGCCAGGGCTCGGGGGCCGGCAGCGCCGCGCACCCCAGGTCGATCATCGAACCGAGCGCCTCCGGGGGCAGGGGCTCCAGACCACGGGCCGGCAGCGGCTTCCCGGCCGGTACGGCGGTCCAGCTGCCCGCACCGCGCCGGGACTCCAGGAACCCCTCGGTGCGCAGCGCCTCGTACGCCGCCGCGACGGTCGTACGGCTCACGGACAGCGCGAGCGCCAGCTCCCGCTCGGCGGGCAGCCGGGCCGCCACCGGCACCCGGCCTTCGAGGACCAGCAGCCGTACGCCGTCGGCGAGGGCGCGGTAGGCGGGCGGGCGCTTGCTGCCGGGCCCACTGGGGCGGTCCTGCTGGGAGTTGAGCATGCGAGCGAGCTGCGCGGCCCCGACCGCGGAAGTCCACTGAGACATGTTTTCCAGTCCACCTTCCCCGAATTGGCCATGGAGGACGTGCCCCCTCAAGCCACAGGGTGACATGCGACAGGCCACTACCACCAACAAGGGGGGCATTCTCGTGTCCGCACAAGGGCATCTCACGCGGCGCCTGCTTCAGCTCTACGTCGGTCTCACCCTGTACGGCGTCAGCTCCGCGCTCCTCGTCCGGTCGGGCCTCGGTCTGGAGCCGTGGAACGTGCTCCACCAAGGGCTCTCCGAGCGGACCGGCCTGTCGATGGGGGTCGTCCTGACCATGCTGGGCGCCGCGATCCTGCTCCTGTGGATCCCGCTGCGCCAGCGCCCCGGCCTCGGCACCGTCTCCAACGTCCTGGTGATCGGCGCCGCCATGGACGCGACGCTCGCCCTGACGCCGGACGCCCGGACGTGGGCCGCCCGCACCGCCCTGATGGTCGTCGGGATCGTCCTCAACGGCGCCGCGACCGGGCTCTACATCGCCGCCCGCTTCGGCCCCGGCCCCCGCGACGGGCTGATGACGGGCCTCAACCGGGTCACCGGCCTGTCGATCCGCCTCGTCCGCACCGGCATCGAACTGACGGTGGTCGCGACCGGGTTCGTCCTCGGCGGCACGGTCGGCGTCGGCACCCTCCTCTACGCCGTCTCCATCGGCCCGCTCGCCCAGCTGTTCCTGCGCCTGTTCGCCGTTCCCTCGGCATCCGGCAGCACGGTCGTTGCCACCGGTCCATCGGAGCGGGCCATACTTCCCGGGTGACCGCCCTGATACGCCACCCGTACCTCGACCATCCGGGCCCGATCGCCTTCGCCCACCGGGGCGGGGCGGCGGACGGCCTGGAGAACACCACCGTCCAGTTCCGGCGGGCGGTGGAGTCGGGCTACCGGTACATCGAGACCGACGTGCACGCCACGCTCGACGGCAAGCTCGTCGCCTTCCACGACGCGACCCTGGACCGGGTGACCGACGGAGCGGGCCGGATAGCGGACCTGCCGTGGAAGGAGGTGCGGCACGCGCGCGTGGCGGGCGCCGAACCGGTCCCCCTCTTCGAGGAACTCCTGGAGACCTTCCCCGACGTCCGCTGGAACGTGGACGTCAAGGCGGAGTCGGCGCTCCACCCCCTGCTCAACCTGATCGCCCGCACCGACTCCTGGGACCGCGTCTGTGTCGGCTCCTTCTCCGAGCCGCGCGTGGCCCGCGCCCAGCGCCTGGCCGGCCCCCGCCTGGCCACCTCGTACGGCACCGGCGGCGTCCTCGGGCTGCGGCTGCGCTCGTGGGGGCTCCCCGCCCCGCTGCGCCGCTCGGCGATCGCCGCGCAGGTGCCGGAGTCGCAGTCGGGGGTGCCGGTCGTCGACCAGCGGTTCGTGCGGGCCGCCCACGCGCGCGGCCTCCAGGTCCACGTCTGGACCGTGAACGAACCGCAACGTATGCACCGTCTCCTGGACCTCGGCGTCGATGGCATCATGACCGATCACATCGACACGCTGCGCACGGTGCTCGAAGACCGGGGGACCTGGGTCTGAGCCGTCGCGCGGCCCTTCCCGGGGAAGCGAGGGGGCACGGGTGGGCACCGACACCGTGCGGACGGACGAGGCCGACGAGGCCGCGGACCGGCGACGCGAACAGCGCGGCTGGTACTTCTACGACTGGGCCTGCTCCGTCTACTCGACCAGCGTCCTCACCGTGTTCCTCGGCCCCTATCTGACCGAGGTCGCCAAGACCGCCGCCGACACCGACGGTTACGTGCATCCGCTGGGCATCCCGGTCCGCGCCGGCTCGTTCTTCGCGTACTCGGTGTCCCTGTCGGTGATCGTCGCCGTGGTGATCATGCCCCTGGTGGGGGCCGCCGCCGACCGCACAGGCCGCAAGAAGCCCCTCCTGGGCGCGGCCGCCTATCTGGGCGCCACCGCCACCGCCGGGATGTTCTTCCTGGACGGCGACCGCTATCTCCTCGGCGGCGTGCTGCTCGTCGTCGCCAACGCGGCGCAGTCCGTCGCGATGATGCTCTACAACTCCTACCTCCCCCAGATCGCGCCGCCCGAGGAACGCGACGCCGTCTCCTCCCGGGGCTGGGCCTTCGGCTACGCGTCGGGCTCCCTGGTCCTCGTGGCGAACCTGGTCCTGTTCACCTCGCACGACAGCTTCGGCATCTCCGAGGGCATGGCCGTCCGCGTCTGCCTGGCCTCGGCGGGCCTGTGGTGGGGCGCCTTCGCCCTGATCCCGCTGCGCCGTCTGCGGGACCGCCGCAATCCGGTGGCGGACACCGGCGAGGCGACCGCCCCCGGCCTGCGCCAGCTGGCGGCGACGGTACGGGACATGCGCCGCCATCCCCTGACGCTCGCCTTCCTCCTGGCGTACCTGATCTACAACGACGGCATCCAGACGGTGATCTCCCAGGCCTCGGTCTACGGCTCCGAGGAGCTGGACCTCGGGCAGTCCACGCTGATCGTGGCGGTGCTGCTGGTGCAGGTGCTCGCGGTGTGCGGCGCCCTCGGCATGGGCCGGCTGGCCCGGCGGTACGGCGCCAAGCGCACGATCCTCGGCTCCCTGATCGCCTGGACGCTGATCCTTTCCGTCGGCTACTTCCTCCCGGCGGGAGCCCCCGTCTGGTTCTTCGTCCTGGCCGCCGGCATCGGCCTGGTCCTCGGCGGCAGCCAGGCCCTGTCCCGCTCCCTCTTCTCCCACCTCGTCCCGCCCGGCAAGGAGGCCGAGTACTTCTCGGCCTACGAGATGAGCGACCGCGGGATGAGCTGGCTCGGCCCTCTGCTGTTCGGTCTGACCTACCAGCTGACCGGAAGTTATCGCGACGCGATCATCTCCCTGGTCCTCTTCTTCGTCCTCGGGTTCGCCCTGCTCGCGAGGGTTCCGGTGCGCCGGGCGATCAGCGACGCGGGCAATCCCGTGCCCGAGAGGATTTAGCACCGGGGGCGAAAGGGCTGTAGTGTACGCGTTTGGCCTGCCAGGCGTACCGTTACTGCGCGTCAAAGATGCCGAAACGCTGGGTGACATCTGCTGTCAGATGTGACAAACCGGGCGCCGGTGGGTACTGCACTGGTTGACAAGGCTGCGGCTACGACGGCGACGCATGACCCGGAACGGGACACGGAACGGGAATCTTTACCGCCGACCGGACGTTGACCGGATGACGACGACAGCGACACCTGTCCTGTGGGCGACAAGCCCGGGAGGCACGATTCATGAGTGAGCGAGCTCTTCGCGGCACGCGCCTCGTGGTGACCAGCTACGAGACGGACCGCGGCATCGACTTGGCTCCGCGCCAGGCCGTGGAGTACGCATGCGAGAAGGGGCACCGCTTCGAGATGCCCTTCTCGGTGGAGGCGGAGATCCCGCCGGAGTGGGAGTGCAAGGTCTGCGGGGCCCAGGCCCTCCTCGTGGACGGCGACGGCCCCGAGGAGAAGAAGGCCAAGCCCGCGCGTACGCATTGGGACATGCTGATGGAGCGGCGCACCCGTGAGGAACTCGAAGAGGTCCTCGAGGAGCGCCTGGCCGTCCTCCGCTCCGGCGCGATGAACATCGCGGTCCATCCGCGAGACAGCCGCAAGTCCGCGTAGCCCCCATGGGGGCTGGGCGGCATACCCAGCGCGACTGAAGACCGCGGGCGCCGTACATCACGTACGGCGCCCGCGGTCTTTGTGCGCTGCCTGCCTGAACCCTCAGTACCCGAGAGGCGGTCGCGCGTCCCTCGGCTCGTCGGCGCTACCCGGCGCCCCGTCCCTGATGACCTCGCCCGGGACGACCTTGCCGTCGGGCCGGTGGATCCGCGCCTGGGCGTACGCGTCCCCGAGCCCTCCGGCCCCCGCCTCCCGAAGCTTCCGCTCGAAGGTGCGCTCCGCGTACTGCCCGAGGGCCTTCTGCACCGGCGGCACCAACAGCACCAGCCCGACCACGTCCGAGACGAGGCCCGGCAGCATCAGCAGCAGCCCGCCCAGCATCAGGAAGCCGTTGCCCTCGTTCGTGCCGGCCTCGGTCCCCGACGCCGCACCGCCGCCGGCCTGCTGCCGTTGCAGTGTCTCGGCCAGCGACCGGAACGCCCGCCGCCCGGCCCGCTTGACCACCGCGGACCCGGCGAGGAACCCGGCGACCAGCAGCACGACCACCGCGAGCCCCCCGGCCGCGCCCGCGACCAGCGTGAGCAGCCAGATCTCCAGCACGACCCAGGCGGCGACCCCCAGGGGCAGGAACGTGCGCAGCCGGGAGCGCCGAGGCCGGGCGGGGTAGGTCGGAGTCGAAGTGCCAGTCGTCATGCCCCCAGTGTGCCTGCCGCCGTCTCAGGACGGGATAAGGGAACGATCAGCTCTTCCCGTCCGGGTCCACGCTCCTGCCGTCGCGGCCGAGGACCTTGCCGACCCGTTCGCCCACGCCCCAGGCGGTGACCCGCCACAGCGCCTCGACGAGGATGTCGCGGCTCATCTTGGAGTCGCCCAGCTCCCGCTCGACGAAGGTGATGGGCACCTCGACGACGTGGTAGCCGGCCTTGATCGCCCGGCGGGCGAGGTCGACCTGGAAGCAGTAGCCCTGGGAGGCGACCTCGTCGAGGCCGAGCCCTTCGAGGGTCTCGCGGCGGAACGCCCGGTAGCCACCGGTCACGTCACGGACGGGGACGTCCAGCAGGACCCGGGAGTAGAGGCTGCCCCCGCGGGAGATGAACTCGCGGGACTTGGGCCAGTTCACCACGCGCCCGCCCGGCACCCACCGGGACCCGAGGACGAGGTCGGCGCCCTTGAGCGCGGTCAGCAGCCGGGGCAGTTCCTCGGGCTGGTGCGAGCCGTCCGCGTCCATCTCGATCAGGACGCCGTAGCCGTGCTCCATGCCCCAGCGGAAGCCCGCGAGGTACGCCGCGCCGAGTCCTTCCTTGCCCTTGCGGTGCAGCACCTGGACCTGCTCGTCCTCGGCGGCCAGCTCGTCGGCGAGCTTGCCGGTGCCGTCGGGGCTGTTGTCGTCGGCGACCAGGACGTGCGCCTCGGGAACGGCCTTGCGCACCCGGCCGACGATGGCCTTGATGTTCTCCGCCTCGTTGTAGGTCGGAATGATCACCAAGGCCGTGCCGAGCGGGCCGAAGCGCCTCTCCTGGCCTGCTGCCGCGAGGGTCCCGTCGCCGTCGTTCACTGCTGCCCCTTCAAGTCCGTACGCAGGGGTCCACCATAGTGGCCGCGGTCTGCGCTGGAGTGTCGCCTCCTGTCCAGAGGAGTGTCGATTCGAACGGGGGGTGTGCGGGAGCGCGCCCTGTCTTGGCCTTGGCGCCGCGCGACCGGGTGTGCGTCCGCCGCGGCGGATGGGGGCCCGGTGCCCTTCGGGCCGACCTGGGACCCGCTGGCTGCGGGTCGACCGAAAGCCGTTGTCTACTGAGCTCCCGGGCCCCACCCGGGTCACACCTACCCGACCGGGCCGGAACGTTCCCTCGCCGAGCGCTGACCCTGGGCCTGGCTGCCAGCGGCGGTGCGCCGGTGCGGCGCACCACCCCTGACCCAGCGGCGCTTCGGCGACCGCGCGGAAGCTCGTCGGTCGGACGTCCGGTGGTGGACCCGGCCGAACCTACCGGCCCCCGGCCGCCCGCTGTCAACTGCCGCCTGAACTGCGGTTTTTTCCTCTATCGCCTGGTCAGCGCCGAGGATGCGCAGGTCGTGCGGCGCCGGGGAGGGCCGCCCCCGGGCCCGCGCCCGACGTGGAGATCACTCGCCCGGCCGTACGAAGACGGTGCGTCCCGCCACCACGGTCCGCAGGCAGACGGGCAGGTCGGAGCCGGGGCTGAGATCGGGCAGTCCGGGGGTGCCGGAGCGCGGGTCGGTGGACCAGCGGGCGACCCGGTCGTCGGGGGCCTGGACGACCAGCTCGCCGGTGCGCCAGACCGCGTAGTCGGCGGGCGCTCCCGGAACGAGGACGCCGGCGTCGTCCCGTCCGATCGCCCGCCAGCCGCCCCGCGTGTGGGCCGTGAACGCCGCGCGCACGGACACCCGGTGCTCCGGCGTGCGGTGGAACGCCGCCGCCCTGACCGTGCCCCACGGGTCGAGAGGGGTGACCGGGCTGTCGGAGCCGAAGGCCAGCGGCACACCGGCCCGCAGGAGGGCGGCGAACGGGTTGAGGGCGCGGGCCCGCTCGGCGCCCAGGCGCTGGGCGTACATGCCCTCCTCGCCGCCCCACAGGGCGTCGAAGGCGGGCTGCACGGAGGCCGTGAGGCCGAGTTCGGCGAAGGCGGCGACCGTGTCGGGGGTGAGCATCTCCGCGTGTTCGACCCGGTGGCGGGCGGCCCGCACCCGGGGCAGGCCGACCTTCTCCGCGGCTGCCCGCACTCCCTCGACCACGGCGGTCACGGCGGCGTCCCCGATGGCGTGGAAGCCCGCCTGGAGACCCGCCTCGGTGCACGCGACCACATGGGCGGCGACGGCGTCGGCGTCGAGGTACGCGGTGCCGGTGTGCGGGGCGTCGGCGTACGGCTCGTGCAGGCACGCGGTGTGCGAGCCGAGGGCGCCGTCGACGAAAAGGTCGCCCGCGGCGCCCACGGCGCCGAGCGCCCGCGCCTTGGTGACGTCACGCTCGGCCCAGTAGCCGACGACCCGGGGTCCCGGCTCCTCGGCGGCGAGCCGCAGCAGGCCGGTGAAGTCGTCCTCGGAGGAGATCTCCGGGCCCGCGCACTCATGGACCGAGCCGATGCCGAGCGAGGCCGCGCGGGCGAGGGCGGCGCGCTGCGCCTCGGTGCGCTGGGCGGGGGTGATGGCGCCGAGCGCGGTGGCCCGTACGGCGTGGTGGGCGTCCCGGGTGAGCGGACCGTCGTCGAAGCGGTCGGCGCCCGGGACGAGGTCGAGCAGGGCCGTGGTGACGACCGCCGAGTGGACGTCGATACGGCTCAGGTACAGCGGGCGTTCGCCGGTGGCCTCGTCGAGTTCGGCGCGGGTCGGAGGGCGGCCGCCGGGCCAGCGGGCGGCGTCCCAGCCGTGGCCGAGCAGGACGCGGTCGGCGGGACGCGCGGCCGCGAATTCCCGGACGAGAACGAGTGCGGCCTCCAGGGTGGGGGCGGCCGAGAGGTCGAGGCCGGTGAGCGCGAGACCGGTGGAGGTGGTGTGCACATGGGCGTCGGTGAACGCCGGGGTGACCAGGGCGCCTTCGAGGTCGATCACCTCGTCGACGCCCTCCGCGAAGGCGTCGGCGGCGCCCTCGGAGCCGACCCAGGCGATCTGTCCGTGTTCCACGACCATCGCGGTGGCGAACGGGTCGGCGGGGCTGTGGACCTCTCCCCCGCGCAGCAACACGGTTTCCGACGAGGCGGTGCGTTCACTCATGGAGACAGTCTCGCGCCTGCCGCCGACCCGGCCGCACCGAGGGCCTGTCGTGTGGATCACGCACAGGCCCGCGTCGGCCGACCCCTGGTCAGATCCTCGGCGGCCTGGCCTCGTAGGGGGTGGACAGCACCACGGTCGTGCGGGTGGAGACGCCCGCGAGGGAGCGCAGCCGGGCCAGCAGTTCCTCCAGCTCGTGAGGCGTGGCGACACGGACCTTCAGGATGTAGTTCTCGTCGCCGGCGACGCTGTGGCACGCCTCGATCTCGGGCACACCCGCGAGGCGTTCCGCGATGTCGTCGGGGGCGCTGGGGTCGAACGGTTTCACCGAGATGAACGCGGTCATCGGCAGCCCGACGGCCTCCGGGTCCACGACCGCGGCATAGCCCCGGATGACACCGCGCTGCTCGAGTCGGCGCACGCGCTGATGCACGGCCGACGTGGACAGGCCCGTGGCCTTGCCCAGGTCGGTGTAGCTCATCCGCCCGTCCGCGACGAGCAGCTGCACGATTTGTCGGTCCAGCTCCTCCATGACGCAAGAACCTACAGGGCGGTTGATCTCCTCGGATACCTCAGCGGCGCAGGTCATGCCCGGTTCGTGATGTGGCTGCGGGCCCACCGTGAGCCGTCGGGGTGATCGGGCCGGTGGGCGGAGCATCTGCGAGCGGCATGTGACGAAGACCACAGTAACCGAATAGGCTTCGTGATGATCTCGTGATTACCGCCGAGACGGGGCGGGAAGTGCTTGCTGTGGTCGAGGCCGCAGTGCCCGAACGGCCCAGCCCGAGGGGGAGAATCCCATGCAGAGTCTTAAGCGCCCTGGTCGTACCGCGCCCAAGCGGCTCCAGTCGGTCATCGAGCCCGAGCCGGAGGGCGTCGAACCGGACGACGAGTTCGACGCGTACGACACCTTCGAGATGTACCGGGTCATCTGCCCGGACTGCGCTCAGCCCATCGCCCTGCTGTCCGACGAGGACGCCCTGCCGGAGCACGCTCAGGTCGTGTCGCCGTGGAACCCGTTCGGGCTCACGGTCTGCGCCGGTACGGGCCGTTCGGCCGCCGACGCCCGGTCCGCGGACGAGTCCGTGGAGCCGCAGGAGCAGGACACCGCCCTTCTGTTGACGCTCCCGCAGGGACTCGACTGGCGGACCCAGCCCTTCTCGCACGTCGGCGGCCCGGGTTCGCGCCCGATGCGGGTGCCGATGACGCGGCGCCAGGCCGCCTGATCCACGAGCCGTCCCGGCCCTCCGCCGGCGCTCACCGTCCGCGGGCTCCCCGCTGACCTGGAAGGGTGCCGGCGAGGGACGACGTCGAGCGGGGGGACACATACCACCCGCCGGGACCCTCGCGAACGCAGGCACGATTCACCTGAGCGGTGACCGCTGAGCCCAGCGTCGCGTTGACCCGGTATGACCCCTACGTATCCGGCGGCCGGACGTCGCCACCACATCTTCGTCCCGGCCCCGGCAGAATCGGTTCCCCAGGGGCGGCGTCACCTCAGGACCCGCCCATCTACCGGGCCCTGATGCGGACGTGGGCCGACGGGGGCCGCACCCTGCCGGGCCGTCATGACCCGGAGTGGGTGCGACTGGCGGCGCCGCCGAGCGGCCTCGGACAGTTCGGTGCCGCCGCGGACCCGTTCGCCACGAGCAGCTCCTACGGCAGCTCGGCCCTCGGGTTCCACGGCCCCTTCGACGTCTCGTCCGCCGGTTTCGTCAATTCGTTCAGCGTGACTCGGGACCCGCGAGGTGACGGGCGATGACCATGCGCTGGATCTGATTGGTGCCCTCGACGATCTGGAGCACCTTGGCCTCGCGCATGTACCGCTCGGCCGGGAAGTCGGCCGTGTAGCCGTACCCGCCGAGGATCTGGACGGCGTCCGTGGTCACCTTCATCGCGTTGTCCGTGCAGAGCAGCTTCGCCATGGCCGCCTGCTTGGAGAACGGCCGGCCCGCGTCCCGCAGCCGGGCGGCGGAGAGATACAGGGCCCGGCCCGCCTCTATCCGGGTCGCCATGTCGGCGAGCATGAAGCGCAGCCCCTGGAAGTCCGCGATCGGACGCCCGAACTGCTGCCGCGACGTGGCGTAGGCGACCGCCTCGTCCAGTGCCGCCTGGGCCACGCCGATGGCGCACGCCGCGATGCCGAGCCGCCCGGAGTCGAGCGCGGCGAGGGCGATGGCGAAGCCCTGACCCTCCTCGCCGATGCGCCGGCTGTCGGGGACCCGCACCCCGTCGAAGTGGACCTGCGCGGTGGGTGAGCCCTTCATGCCCATCTTCTTCTCGGGCGCCGCCGCGCTCAGGCCCTCGGCGTCGCCGGGCACCAGGAAGGCCGTGATGCCGCGTGCGCCCGCCCCGCCCGTACGGGCCATGACCGTGTAGAAGTCGGCGATCCCGCCGTGTGTGATCCAGGCCTTGGTACCGGTGATCACCCAGTCGTCGCCGTCGCGTACGGCCTTCGTCCGCAGCGACGCGGCGTCCGAACCGGAGGAGGGCTCGGAGAGGCAGTAGGCGCCGAGCAGACCGCCGCCGAGCATCGCCGGGAGGTGCTCGACCTGCTGCTCCTTGGTGCCGTACGTGGCGAGCGCGTGGCAGGCGAGGGAGTGGACGCTCACCCCGAGGCCGACGGTGAGGCGGGCCGCGGCCAGCTCCTCCAGGACCTGCAGATAGACCTCGTACGGCTGGTCGCCGCCGCCGTGCTCGGAGTCGTAGGGCAGGCCGAGAAGTCCCGACTCCGAGAGCAGGCCGAAGAGTTCGCGGGGGAAGCGACCGGCGTCCTCCTCCTCGGCCGCGTACGGGGCGATCTCCCGCTGCGCGATCTCACGGACGAGCGAGATCAGATCCCGGGCCTCTTCCGTGGGCAGTTGACGGTCCACCGGCTGCGGGGCGCGGTCGGGCATGGCGACGCTCTCCTCCCTGTCGGGCACTGCGGCGGCGCACACCAGGGATGGGGTGGCTCCGCCGGGTCTTACGGCCGCGGCCGATGCTGCCCCTCCGGATCTCGGAAGTGTGCTGGTCAGCGGCTGTGGCGCTTGGAGTATGCCCGATCGGCGGCACCGAGTCACCAGTTAACGACCGCTAATTAAAAGAAACGCCGACGCGCGATCCGCGCAAGTCAGGTGGTCCAAACCATTGACCCATTGGTCTAGTCCTCCTACTGTTCCGGGAACGCGCCGGCGCGTCCATGCCAAGCCGGGGCCCCCGTCGACGGCGCGAGGGCGGCGCCTGCGCGGCACCCGCAGGTCGGCATACCTCCCCGCTCGCTCCCCGTTCCCCGCTCCCCGCTCCCCGCTCCCCGCTCCCTCACGAGGAGACCCCATGCTCGGACCGTCCCGCCCCCGCACCCGATCCCGGGCGCTGATCTCCACCGCGTGTTGCGCCGCCCTCGGCGCGGGGCTCCTGGCCGGCGCGGGGCCCGCGTCCGCCGGTGGAACGACGGCCGGTGCGGCCGCTCGGCAGGCCGCCTTCCGCTCCAAGGTCGTCGGATACTTCATCGACTGGGGCATCTACGGCCGCCAGTACTACGTCAAGAACATCGAGACATCCGGTTCGGCGGACCGGCTCACCCACATCAACTACGCCTTCGGCAACGTCGTCGACGGCAAGTGCGCACTCGGCGACCCCTGGGCCGACACGGACAAGCCGTTCTCCGCCGAGGAGTCCGTGGACGGCGTCGCGGACACCGCCGACCAGCCCCTGAGCGGCAGCTTCAACCAGCTCCGCAAGCTCAAGAAGCTCCACCCGAACCTCAAGATCGTCTGGTCGTTCGGCGGCTGGACCTGGTCCGGCGGCTTCGGCGAGGCCGCGAAGGACCCCGAGACGTTCGCGGACTCCTGCTACGACCTCGTCGAGAACTCCAGGTGGAAGGATGTCTTCGACGGCATCGACATCGACTGGGAGTACCCCAACGCCTGCGGCCTGACCTGCGACACCAGCGGCAGGGAGTCCTTCGCGGAGCTGATGGCGGCGCTGCGCACACGATTCGGCAAGAAGGAGCTGGTCACCGCCGCGATCACGGCCGACGCCTCGAAGGGCGGCAGGATCGACGCGGCCGACTACGCGGGCGCCGCGAAGTACGTCGACTGGTACAACCCGATGACGTACGACTACTTCGGCGCCTGGGACGCGACCACCGCCCCGCACTCGCCGCTGTATCCGTACCCCGGCATCGCGAACCCGGTCTTCAACACCGCGTCGACCATCGCCAAGCTCAAGAGCCTCGGCATCCCGTCCTCCAAGCTGCTGCTCGGCCTCGGCTTCTACGGGCGGGGCTGGAGGGGGGTCACCGCATCGACGCCCGGCGGCACCGCCACCGGCCCCGCCCCGGGCACCTACGAGGCGGGCTACGAGGACTACAAGGTGCTCAAGGCCAGGTGCCCGGCGAACGGCAGGGTGGGCGGCACCGCCTACGCCACGTGCGGGGACGAGTGGTGGAGCTACGACACCCCGGCGACGATCAAGGGGAAGATGAAGTACAGGAAGGCACAGGGGCTCGGCGGCACCTTCTTCTGGGAGCTCAGCGGAGACACCCCGGACGGTGAGCTGATCAGGGCGATCAGGTGACCTCCACGGCGCCGAACCCGGGGGCGGAGGGCCGACAGGGGCCTCCGCCCCGTCCTCGGGGTCCGGCGGGTCAGCCGTCGCGGCGGGCGGGCGCCGGGGCGGCGTAGGCGGGGTCGATCTCCTCGATGGCGCGCAGCGCCCCGCCCAGCATCTTGACCAGCAGCTCGCGCATCGTGTCGCGGTCCAGCGTCGGGCGGTCGATCCAGTCGAGGGTGGCGCCCTCGACCCCGCAGACCCAGCCGAACAGGCCCATGCGGACCACGGGGGCTATGTCGCTCCTGCCGTAGGCGCCCTCGGCGATGGTGGCGACGATGGCCTCGCGGACACCGTCGCGGATGGCGTGCACCTGGGTGTCGAAGCCGACGCCTCCGCTGACGATCGTGCGGTAGGCGGCCTGGTTGTCCTGGGCGTAGCGCAGATAGCAGTCGATGGTGCGCTGCACCCGCTCCACCGGGGGCAGTTGGAGACCGCTGGCCGCGTGGGTGATGAGATCGGCCACCGAGTCCTCGACGATCGCGAGGTAGTAGCCGCGCTTGGACTTGAAGTAGTAGTAGATCAGTCCCTTGGCCACATGCGCCTGCTTCGCGATGTCGTCCATCGACAGCGTGTCGTACGACGTGTCGGCGAACAACTTGCGCCCGATGGAGATGAGTTCGGCGCGGCGCGCTAGGGATCGGTCGGTGCCCCGGGCCCGCGGACGTTCGATCCCACGCTGTTGACTGCTATTCAATTTCGGTCCTGGTCTCCAACTGCCAGCGGGACAACCCGCAGTATGGCAGACCCGCACCACCAGCTTGTTCGACTCCGAATCGACAGGGTCGGGCGGTGGATCAGGCCTCGGGATCGGCAGGGGGGCGGGTCACAGCAGACCCAGCTGAGCCACCAGCATCGCGACGACCACGACGAGGGTCCAGCCCATGATGTGTTCGACGATCTCGGGGCCGTCGTCCTGGGGGCCGCCCGTGCGGGTACGGACGCCGGCGGTGGCAGAGGTCGCGGTCATGGCAGCTCGCTGGTGTGATCGCTGTGCGGTGGACTTCCCCCCTACCGTCCGTCCACCTTGCCACCGGCCGGGGCGGTCGCGGCCGAGAGCTTGGTCACACACGCACCCCGACCGCCGCGAGCGCCGCGCGCTGGCGGGCGGTGGGCCGCGCCGGGAAGTAGAGGTAGCAGACACCGCCGGTGCCGGAGACGACCTTGCCGGAGGCGTTGTACCGCTTGGTCCGCAGCCAGATGTTCTCCCACTCGCGCCGCCGGTAGACGCGGCGCACCGCCTCGTTGGTCGGGGAGTTCGGGTCGTTGGCGACGACGTCCCCGTCGGCGGTGAAGCCGATCACGGTCATCAGGTGGCCGGGCGTGCCGTAGCCCGCCCCGGTCAGCTCGGTGGCGAGGAACGACTGGGAGGTGATCACCGGGATGCCCGCCGCGATCAGCTTCTCCAGGTCCGTGAGCGAGCCCAGCCGGGTCACCACACCCTGGAGGTCGCGGTAGGTGGCGGCGTACGCGGCGTTGAAGGGCCAGTTGCCGCAGCCCTCGTAGGCGTAGTCGTAGGTGAACCGGGCGGCGTGGCACACCTGGGGGTCCGCGTACTCCGGATTGACCCAGGCCAGGTCCTCGGCGCTGGGCTTCCGCCCCCAGTACTCGATGATCATCTGGGAGGAGGTGGGGCTGCACCATGCCTCGCCGCCGTTGTCGTACTCCGGGTACTGGCCCTTGTGGGTCTCCTGCGAGTAGCGCGGGACGTCCAGTTCACGGGCGAGCCCGGGCGTGGAGGCCGGGACGGTGAAGCGGTCGGGGATGTCGGAGCCCATGGCGCCGACCCGCCAGACCATGGGGGTCAGACGGGTGCCGGGCGTGCGGTGGAGGGTGAGACGCAGCCGGTAGGAGGCCAGGCGCAGGCCCGTGGCCGGGTCGTCGATGGCGAAGGTGTCCGTCCAGACGCTGCTCCTGCCGTCCTTCTGGCCGTCGACGGAGGTCCGCCGGATGTCCTGGTCGCCCGCCGCCCACCGCCCCATGACGTACCAGGGCGTGTCGGTGCCGTCGGAGTAGGTGCCCCGCAGCTCGATCTGGATCCAGGTGCCGTCCGGGGTGTGCGCGTTCCAGGAGGGGATGACCTCGGTGGCGGGCACGGCGAGCCGGTGCTCGGGCGACGTCCAGGTCGCGTACTCCCAGGTGGCCGTGCGGCCGGTGTGCGGGTCGGTGTAGTCGGTGATGCCGGCCGGTGAGCCGATCACCAGCCCGGGCCGCTTCCCCGCCTTCGCCCGGGTGCCCTCGGCGCTGCCGCCGCACCAGTCGGCGTACGACGTCCAGCCGCGGTGGTCGACGAGGCGCTCCGGCGCGCGCGCCGGGGCCTCGGTGCGGACCGGCGGTGCGGCGGTGGCCGGGACGGCGGCCGCGCCGACCGCCGCGGCGGCGGTGGCGACGGCTGCGGTCAGGACGGTCCTGCGGGACGGCTCGGAAAGTCTCGACATGGGCGGGTGACCCCCAGTGGTCCGGGAAAGACAGTTCAGACGCACGACTGTTCGCCAACTATGGACGCCGGACGGGGACTTCTGCCAGCACCTCGCGTCGCGCCACGCCCTCCAATATTGGTCGATACCACTGGCACGTTCCGGTATCGCCCGTCCCGGTGTTCAATCGCCCCATGCGCACCTCCCCCACCCCCGAGGACCCCGCCGTCCGCGACCTGGCCGACCGGCTGCGAGGGCTGCCGCCCTCCTGCGGTCCGGTCCGGCTGATCGGGGTCGACGGACACGCGGGCTCCGGGAAGACCACGTTCGCCGGCCGGCTGTCCCGCGCGCTGGGGGGCGCCCCGGTGCTCCATCTGGACGACATCGCCACCCACGAGGAGCTGTTCGCGTGGACCGGTCGACTGCTGGACCAGGTGGTCGAACCGCTGCGGACCGGCGGAACCGCGCGCTACGCCCCGTACGACTGGCGGGAGCGGGCCTTCGGCCCCGCCGTCACCCTGCCGCCGGAGCCCGTGATCGTCGTCGAGGGGGTCGGCGCGGGCCGCCGGGCGCTGCGGCCGTATCTGGCGGGCCTGGTGTGGATGGAGCTGCCCGACGAGGAGGCATGGGCGCGGGGGCGGCAGCGGGACGGGGCGGAGCAGAGTGAGTTCTGGGCCGGATGGGTCCGGGCGGAACGCCGGCACTTCGCCTCGGACCCGTCCCGGCCCTTCGCGGATCTTCTGGTTCGCGGGGGAAGGACGGGATACGAGATGCTGGCGGGACCCGGGACAGCTGCACGTTCGAGGCCCGACATCACTCAGGGTGACGACCCATCGGCAATGTGCTGAACTTGTGAAGAGCCTTGCCGGAGAAGTTCCCCGAGTGCTTCAACTCGGCTTGACCGGGGGGCCGTACAGGTCTTACGTTCTCAATGTGCGGACTATGAGAGCCGCCCCTCTACGCGAAGCCCCCGGTTGTTCCCCCGTGATCGGGGGCTTCGTTCTGCCCTGATCCGGCGTTCCGGGCCCCCGCGGAGCACGATTCCTTCACCCTCGGTCACCGTGCGCTATGCGCCCCGTCCGCTCCCACCTCGCAATTCGAGCCCTGCGGCACCCTTCGATGGGCGCCCGACCCGCGGGTACGATGCCCTGGGTGCGACCTTCGGACGGTTGCGGCAACGTGACCACGCAACTCCCGTCCGCGGCACAGCGGTTCGAGAAGGCTGCCGACGGGCACCGGCCCGTACGGTTTCCACACGGGGGCACGGTTTGTGGGGGACGTGATGGACTTCGGCTCGCGGGGCCCCGAGGCTCCGGCCGACCTCGCCTGGCTGCGAGGCGTGGACGCCTACACCATGGGCGCGTATCCGCAGGCGGAGGAGGAGTTCCGCGCGGCGGTGCGGATGGATCCGGGCATGGCCGACGGCTGGCTGGGGCTGCACGCACTGCGGGTGGACACGACGACCGCCCTCCTGCGGATGTTCCGGCACCGGGAGCGCTTCGGGGAGCAGCGCGCCCGCCATCGGCGCACCCTCAACTCCTGGTACTGGCTCGGCTGGTGGGTCCAGCCGGTCCTGGAGACCCCGCGTGACCTGCTCCTCGCCCATGCGTCGCACTGGCTGGACGGACGGCACGTCCCCGAACTGGACCGGGCCCTCGCGGGGCTGCCGCCGGTGGACGCCGACTCCCAGGTGCGCTTTCTGCACGCATGCCGCGCCTACCTCGTCAAGGACTGGGAGCAGTTGGTCCGGCACACCGACCCCCTGCTCGACGATCCCCTGCTCGGGATCGAGGCGGGCCTCTTCGGCGGGATGGCCCGGGTCCGGCTGGAGACGTACGGCCAGGCCGAGCCGCTGCTGTCCGCGGCGCTGATGCGCTGTCGCAGCGAGCAGCCGCAGCGCAAGGAACTGCGGTACTGGCTGGCCCGGGCGCACGAGGGCACCGGGCGCAGCGCCGCCGCCCTGCCGCTGTACCGGGCCGTGCACCGGGTCGACCCGGCCTTCATGGACACCTCCGCGCGGCTCGCGGCCATCGCCGAGGGAGACGGGTACGACGACGCGGCCGACCTCGCGGCGATCGCGCTCGCCGGGATCGGGCAGGACACGCTCGACGGGGGCGACGGTCTCGACCCGCTCTTCGACACCGACGGTCGGGACCTGAAGGTCTCCGACCCGGACCCGGTGCCGCCGGGCGGGCTGCCGCCCGAGGCGGGCGACACGTTCGTACGGCAGAAGTCCGTGGTGCGGGTGGATCCGCTGCCGGCCGGGCCGACCGATCCCGAGCTGCTGGAGGAGGCACTCGCCGAGCTGGAGCGGATGGTCGGGCTGGAGCCGGTGAAGCGGCAGGTCAAGGCGTTGTCCGCGCAGCTGAACATGGCGCGGTTGCGGGCCGGCCAGGGGTTGCCCGTGCAGCCCCCCAAGCGTCACTTCGTCTTCTCCGGGCCGTCCGGGACGGGCAAGACGACCGTCGCCCGAATACTGGGCCGGGTCTTCTACGCACTCGGACTGCTGGGCGGCGACCACCTCGTGGAGGCCCAGCGGGCGGACCTCGTCGGCGAGTACCTGGGCCAGACCGCCGTGAAGGCCAACGAGCTGATCGACTCGGCGATCGGCGGCGTGCTGTTCGTCGACGAGGCGTACTCGTTGTCCAACTCCGGGTACGGCAAGGGCGACGCGTACGGCGACGAGGCGCTCCAGGTGCTGCTGAAGCGGGCCGAGGACAACCGGGACCATCTCGTGGTGATCCTCGCGGGGTACCCGGAGGGGATGGACCGGCTGCTCGCCGCGAACCCCGGACTGTCGTCGCGGTTCACGACGCGGGTCGACTTCCCCTCGTACCGGCCGCTGGAGCTCACCGCGATCGGTGAGGTGCTCGCCGCGGAGAACGGGGACGTGTGGGACGAGGAGGCGCTGGAGGAGCTGCGCTCGATCGCCGGGCATGTCGTCGAGCAGGGGTGGATCGACGAGCTGGGCAACGGGCGGTTCCTGCGGACGCTGTACGAGAAGAGCTGCGCGTACCGGGATCTTCGGTTGTCGGGGTATCCGAGTGTGCCGACGCGGGACGACCTGTCGACGTTGCGGTTGCCGGATCTCATGCAGGCGTACGGGGAGGTCTTGTCGGGGCGGGGGCCGCAGGATCCTTCAGGCCGGTGACCTCCGGGGCGGGCTGGGGTGCCTAGTAGCTCGGGGGCGCGCGGTTCGTTGGCGGGTGCGGGTGCGTGGGGGGCTGGTCGCGCAGTTCCCCGCGCCCCTGAAGGGAACGGGCCTGCGGCCCGCACTTCATCCTGAAAAGCACGGGGCGCAGCCCCGGTCGCTTTTCAGGGGCGCGGGGAACTGCGCGAGAAACCACAACGCACCCGCACCCGCGCTCTGCCCTCAGCTCGCCAGGACGTTCTCCGGGGATCCCGTCGTCCTCGGTTCTGCCAGGCGTACCGGCGGAGCCTGACGGTGGGCCGGGTCGCGGACCTCGCCGACGAGGAGTTCGAGGACGTCCTCCAGGGCGACCAGGCCGAGTACCTTGCCGGACGCGTCGACGACCTGCGCGAGGTGCGTGGCCGCGCGGCGCATGACGGTGAGCGCGTCGTCCAGCGGGAGCTCCGAGCGGAGCGTGGTCATGGGGCGCCAGACCTGCTGGGGGACGGCCCGGTCGGAGTCCTCCACGTCCAGGACGTCCTTGACGTGGAGGTAGCGGCCCATGAACGCGCCGGTCTCCGCGACCACCGGGAAGCGGGAGTAGCCGGTGCGAGCCGTCAGGGCCACCACCTGGGCGGGGGTGACCGAGGGGCCCACCGTCACCAGCGAGTCCCGTTTGAGCAGGACGTCCGTGACCGGGCGGGAGCCCAGCTCCAGCGCGTCCTCCAGGCGTTCCTGCTCCTCGGGGTCCAGCAGTCCCGCCTGGCCCGAGTCCTCGACCAGCCGGCCGAGCTGGACGCTGGTGAAGACCGCCTCCACCTCGTCCTTGGGCTCGACGCTGAACAGCTTCAGGATGACGCGGGCGCAGGCGCCGAGGCCCACCGTGACCGGTCCGCAGACGCGCGCGAAGGCCACGAGGCCGGGGCTCAGCCACAGCGCCGTCTTCTCGGGCGCCGCCATCGCCAGGTTCTTCGGCAGCATCTCGCCGATCACGAGGTGCAGGAAGACCACCACGGCCAGCGCGATGACATATCCCAGCGGGTGGATCATGCCGTGCGGCAGATGGATCGCCTCGAACACCGGCTCCAGCAGCTTCGCCACGGTCGGTTCCGCGACCGCGCCGAGCGTCAGCGAGCAGATCGTGATGCCGAACTGGGCCGCCGCCATCATCCGCGGCAGGTTCTCCAGGCCGTGGAGGACCTGCCGGGCCCGTGCCGTGCCGAGCGGTTCGATCTGGCTGCGGCGGACCGAGACCAGGGCGAACTCGGCGCCGACGAAGAACCCGTTGGCGAGCACGAGGAGCAGGGCGAACAGGAGTTGGAGCAGGCTCATCGGGCCGCCTCCGCCATGGTGAGGGATTCGGTGGCGGTGGCGGTGCGCACGAGGCGCACTCGTTCGGCGCGGTAGTGCCCGACCTGGCGCACCGCCAGCCGCCAGCCGGGCAGCTCCGCCTTGTCGCCCGGCGCGGGGATCCGGCCGAGCAGGTCCGCGACGAGGCCCGCGACCGTCTCGTAGGGGCCCTCGGGGACGTCGAGGCCTATGCGCTGGAGGACGTCGACCCGGCAGCTGCCGTCGACGTCCCAGGCGGGGCGCCCGTCCTCGGGCGGGGCCACGGCGAGTTCGGGCAGGTCCTGCCCGTCGTGTTCGTCGCGCACCTCGCCGACCAGTTCCTCGACGATGTCCTCCAGGGTCACCACGCCGGCCGTGCCGCCGTACTCGTCGACGACGACGGCGATGGGCTGTTCGCTGCGCAGCCGGGCCAGGAGCGGCTGCACGGGCAGCGTCTCGGGCACGAGCAGCGGGGCCTTGGCGATATGGCCGACCGGGGTGTGCAGCCGGTTGTGGGCGGGGACGGCGAGGGCGTCCTTGAGGTGGACCATGCCGACGATCTCGTCGATCCGTTCCCGGTAGACGGGGAAGCGGGACAGACCGGTGGCGCGGGTCAGGTTGACCACGTCCTCGGCGGTGGCCGAGGACTGCAGGGCGCTGACCTTCACGCGCGGAGTCATCACGTTCTCCGCGGTCAGCTCGCCGAGGGACAGCGTCCGGACGAAGAGGTCGGCCGTGTCCTGTTCCAGGGCGCCGGCCTGCGCGGAGTGGCGGGCCAGGGAGACCAGTTCGTCGGGGGTGCGGGCGGAGGCCAGTTCCTCGGCCGGTTCGACGCCCAGGGCGCGGACGAGCCGGTTCGCGACCGCGTTGAGGCTGGCGATGACCGGGCGGAACAGACGGGAGAAGACATGCTGGGGGCCCGCGACGAAGCGGGCGACCTGCATCGGCCTCGACACCGCCCAGTTCTTGGGCACCAGTTCGCCGATCACCATCTGCACGGCGGAGGCCAGCAGCATGCCGACGACGACGGAGACACCGGAGACCGCGCCCTCGGGGATGCCGATCGCGGTGAACGGGCCGTGCAGCAGTTCCGCCAGCGCCGGTTCGGCGAGCATGCCGACGACGAGGGACGTGATGGTGATGCCGAGCTGGGTGCCGGAGAGCTGGAAGGACAGCTCCTTCAGCGCGTCCACCACCTTGTGGGCCCGGCGGTCGCCGTCGGCCGCGGCCTTCTCGGCGTCCGGTCGCTCGACCGTCACGAGGCCGAACTCGGCGGCCACGAAGAAGCCGTTGGCGAGGATCAGCAGGAAGGCGGCTGCGAGCAGCAGCAGAGGGATGGTCATGCCGCCACCTCGATATGTCGGGAGGGGGCGGCGCAGGTACTACAGGACGATCCGTCCATCGCTGGAAGGAGTCACTCCTCGAAGTAGCAGGGGGCCACTGGCGTACCCGGTGGCACAACAGTGGCGGAGGCGCAACGAAAACGCCTCCGCCAACAGATTAATCAAGACATGGGCCGGTACGGCAGGGGCGACCACCCTGAGTCGGCCCGGATCTTGCCCGGGGCGGGTCCTGATCCGGCTCGGAGTCGCCCCCGGTGCGCTCCCTGTCAGCCGGAGGTCACTCGGTGTCAGCCCCGGGACTGCTCGGGCCCGGTGGCGGAGCGGGCCTCGACCAGCGCGCTGAGGGTGCGGGCGTCGTCGATGGCGTGCTGCTTGGCGATGCCGGGCTGGATGCCGAGCGCGGGCAGGCTGGTGCCGTCGGTGAGGTCGAGGAAGACCCAGGGGTCGCCGACCCGCAGGTTGACCTGGACGATCTCCGCCCAGCCGAGCCGGCGCCGGCCGGCGATGTTGACGACGGTCACGCCGGACTCGTCGGCGACCACCTTGGGCCGGGAGAGCAGGCACAGCACCCCGGCGAGCAGGGCCGCCGTGAAGACGAAGCTGAGCCGCTCCCCCGGGCCGAGCGTCGGCAGCAGCATGGCGACCACCGTGATGACCACGAAGATCGCGGCGGCGGCGGTCAGCAGGACGGCCCGGGTGCGCCCCGGCCGGAAGGTGACCGGCAGGGCGGGCAGATCCGACATCGCGTACGACTCCCCGGAACTCAGAGGCGGCAGGCGTGGATGGCGGTGGTCAGGATGGCCCGGGCGCCGATGTCGTACAGGTCGTCCATGATCCGCTGGGCCTCCTTGGCCGGGACCATGGCGCGTACGGCGACCCAGCCCTCGTTGTGCAGCGGCGAGACGGTCGGCGACTCCAGGCCGGGGGTGAGGGCGACGGCCTTCTCCAACTGCTCGACGCGGCAGTCGTAGTCCATCATCACGTAGGTGCGGGCCACGAGGACGCCCTGGAGGCGGCGCAGGAACTGCTGGACCTTGGGCTCGTTCTCCGAGGAGGTGTCGGCGTCGACGCGGCGGATGACGACAGCCTCGGACTTCATGATGGGCTCGCCGAAGACCTCCAGGCCCGCGTTGCGCAGGGAGGTCCCGGTCTCGACGACGTCGGCGATGACCTCGGCGACACCCAGTTCGATGGCCGTCTCGACGGCGCCGTCGAGGTGGACGACGGAGGCGTCGATGCCGTGGTCGGCGAGGTGCCCCGCGACGATCCCCTCGTACGAGGTGGCGACCGTCTTGCCCTTGAGGTCCGCGATGCCGCCCGCCGTGCCCGGCTTGGCGGCGAAGCGGAAGGTGGAGCGGGCGAAGCCGAGCGGCAGGATCTCCTCGGCGTTGGCGCCGGAGTCGATCAGCAGGTCACGGCCGGTGATGCCGATGTCGAGGCGGCCGGAGGAGACGTAGATCGCGATGTCGCGGGGGCGGAGGTAGAAGAACTCGACCTCGTTCTCCGGGTCCACGATCCGCAGTTCCTTGGACTCCCGGCGCTGGAGGTAGCCGGCCTCATGCAGCATCTCCCCCGCAGGGCCGGACAGGGAACCCTTGTTGGGGACGGCGATGCGCAGCATGAGGCGGGCTTCCTTCGTTCTCGTGGGTGCGGAGGGGTGTGCGGGGTACGGCTCAGAGGTGGGCGTACACGTCGTCCAGGGTGATGCCGCGGGCGACCATCATCACCTGGACGTGGTACAGCAGCTGCGAGATCTCCTCGGCGGCCGCTTCCTTGCCCTCGTACTCGGCGGCCATCCAGACCTCGGCGGCCTCTTCGACGACCTTCTTGCCGATGGCATGGACGCCCTTCCCGACCAGTTCGGCGGTGCGGGAGGTGGCGGGGTCGCCGTTGGCAGCCTTGTGCTGGAGCTCGGTGAAGAGCTCCTCGAACGTCTTCTTGGACATGGTGGGCCCCACACTACGCCGTCACGGGCCTGCCTCAGCGCCAGGGTTCAGATACTGAGCGGAGCGTGGCCGCGGTCGCCACGGCCGCGGTCACCGCCTCGTGCCCCTTGTCCTCGTTGGAGCCCTCGATGCCGGCGCGGTCCAGGGCCTGCTCCTCGGTGTCGCAGGTCAGTACGCCGAAGCCGACGGGGACCCCGGTGTCGACGGAGACCTGGGTGAGGCCCTGGGTGACGCCCTGGCACACGTACTCGAAGTGGGGGGTGCCGCCGCGGATGACGACGCCGAGGGCGACGATGGCGTCGTAGCCGCGGCCGGCGAGGACCTTGGCGACGACCGGGAGCTCCCAGCTGCCGGGGACGCGCAGGAGGGTCGGCTCGTCGATGCCCAGGTCGTGCAGGGCGCGCAGGGCGCCGTCGACGAGGCCGTCCATCACCTTCTCGTGCCACTGGGCCGCGATGACCGCGACGCGCAGGTCGCCGACGTTGCTGACGGACAGTTCGGGTGCGCCCTTGCCGCTCACGTTGCTCCTTGGTTCCTGAATCTCGGTACGAGACGGTCGTGCTGTGGTTCTGGTGGTTCTTGTGGTCCGGCTTGTTACTGCTCGCCGCAGGTGGTCACGGTGGCCGTGTCCAGCCAGGGCAGGTCGTGGCCCATCCGGTCCCGCTTGGTGCGCAGGTAGCGGAGGTTGTGCTCGCCCGCGCGGACGGGCATCGGCTCGCGGCCGGTGACCGTGAGGCCGTGCCGGACGAGGGCGTCGGTCTTCTCGGGGTTGTTGGTCAGCAGCCGCAGGCCGCGGACGCCGAGGTCGCGGAGGATCTGGGCGCCGGCGCCGTAGTCCCGGGCGTCGGCGGGCAGGCCCAGTTCGAGGTTGGCGTCGAGGGTGTCGCGGCCGCGTTCCTGGAGTTCGTAGGCGCGCAGCTTGGACAGCAGGCCGATGCCGCGTCCCTCGTGGCCGCGCAGGTAGACGACGACCCCCCGGCCCTCGGCGGCGATGCGTTCGAGGGAGGTCTCCAGCTGGGGGCCGCAGTCGCAGCGCAGGGAGTGGAAGACGTCGCCGGTGAGGCATTCGGAGTGGACGCGGACGAGGACGTCCTCGCCGTCGCCGATCTCGCCGTGGACGAGGGCGACGTGCTCGACGCCGTCGACGGGGGAACGGTAGCCGTAGGCGGTGAAGTCACCGAAGGCGGTGGGCAGCTGGGTCTTCGCCTCACGCTTGACGGTGGGCTCGGAGGAGCGGCGGTAGGCGATCAGGTCCTCGATGGAGATGATCGTCAGGCCGTGCTTGCGCGCGAAGGGGATCAGCTCGGGCAGGCGCAGCATGCGGCCGTCCTCGCCGGCGATCTCGACGATCGCGCCGGCCGGGCGCAGGCCCGCGAGGCGGGCGAGGTCGACGGCGGCCTCGGTGTGGCCGTTGCGTACGAGGACGCCGCCGGTGCGGGCGCGCAGCGGGAAGATGTGGCCGGGGCGGACGAAGTCGGTGGGCCGGGCGGTGCCGCTCGCCAGCAGCTGGAGCGTGGTGGAGCGGTCGGCGGCGGAGATGCCGGTGGTCACTCCGTGCTCGGGGGCGGCGTCGACGGTGACGGTGAAGGCGGTGCGCATGGACTCGGTGTTCTGCTGCACCATCTGCGGCAGTTCGAGCCGGTCCAGTTCGTCGCCCTCCATGGGGGCGCAGATCATGCCCCGGCATTCGCTCATCATGAAGGCGACGATCTCCGGGGTGGCCTTCTCGGCGGCGATGACGAGGTCTCCCTCGTTCTCCCGGTCCTCGTCGTCGACGACCACGACGGGGCGGCCTGCCGCGATGTCCGCGATGGCCTGCTCCACCGGGTCGAGCCCGAAGTTCTCGATGCCGTCGGTGCTGTAGAGAATCGGCGCCATGGTCATGCCGGGGCTCCTTCCAGGGCGGGCTTGCGGGACCGCAGCCACCAGTCGCGCATGCCCCACAGGACGAGCGCGCCGTAGATGATGTAGACGAAACCGGAGAAGGCGTAGCCGTTGGCGAAGTTGAGCGGTACGCCCACGAGGTCGACCAGCAGCCAGGCGAACCAGAACTCGACCATGCCGCGCGCCTGGGCGTACATGGCGACGACGGTGCCGGTGAAGATGTACGCGTCCGGCCAGGGGTCCCAGGACAGGGTGGGGAACGCGGTGAAGAGTCCGCCGACGGCGAGGGTGCCGAGGACGGCGCCGGCGATGAGGTAGCCGCGCTCGCGCCAGGTGGCGAAGCGCGGGGCGATCGCGCCGTCCGTCGACTGCCCCTTGGTGCGGTTCCACTGCCACCAGCCGTACGCGGCGACGGCCATGACGATGACCTGCTTGCCGGCGCTGCCGGTGAGGTGGCCGACGAAGGCACCGAAGAGGATGAGCCCGGAGAGGAACTGCACGGGCCAGTTCCACAGGGAGCGCACGGCGCCGAGTGCGAGGGCGATCAGGCCGAAGATGTTCCCGATCATGTCCGACCAGCGGATCTGCTGGTCGAACACGGTGAAGGCGACCGAGTTCAGCGAGTTCATCGCGTGGCCCCTTGCGATCCGAGGAGCCGCTCGACGTACTTGGCGATGACGTCGACCTCGAGGTTGACCGGGTCGCCGGGCTGCTTGCGGCCGAGGGTGGTCAGGTCGAGGGTGGTGGGGATGAGGCTGACGGTGAAGTGGTCGGAGCCGGCCTCGACGACGGTGAGGCTGATGCCGTCGACGGTGATGGAGCCCTTCTCGACGACGTACCGGCTGAGGTCGGCGGGGAGCGAGATCTTGACGATCTCCCAGTTCTCGGAGGGCTTGCGCTCGATGACCTGGCCGGTGCCGTCGACGTGGCCCTGCACGATGTGCCCGCCGAGGCGTTCGCCGACGGCCATGGGGCGTTCGAGGTTGACGCGGGAGCCGACGGTGAGGGCGCCGAGGCTGGAGCGGTCGAGGGTCTCCGCCATGACGTCGGCGGTGAACCAGTCGTCCTCGTGCTCCACGACCGTGAGACAGACGCCGTTGACGGCGATGGAGTCGCCGTGCTTCGCCCCCTGGGTGACGACGGGGCCACGCAGTCGGAAGCGGGAGGAGTCGCCGAGGTTCTCGACGGCGGTGACCTCACCCAGCTCTTCGACGATTCCGGTGAACACTTCCCGGGTCCTCCTGCCTCGTAGGGCGTGGACTCCGGGGCTGTCGAAGACGACAGAGATCAGCGGACAACGGCACAGGGGGCGACGCCGTGTGAAGGACCCACTCCTCCTGGAGCAGGCCGACAACAGTCGGCGGCGCGCACGCATGCCCGCCCGCCGCGCACTGCCTCCCATCCGGACTTTAACCGTCGGTCCAGGAATTTCACCTGGTCAACCGGCCGCTGGAAGCGACCGGGTCGCGGACTGTAACCGCCGGTTCGGACTTTCACCGACCCCGGAGTGCGCTGCTTCTGGTACAGGGCCAGTGTGCCACGCCTGATCGGCACCCATGCGGGTGATGACTGTGGGGTGGCTCACAGAAGGTGTCACTGGACTTCCACGGCGAGTGACGCCTGGACCCACCCTTGACTGACCACGAGTCAATTCCCGCCCCCTCCGCCCCAGTCGAACCGCGTCGGACGGTGCTCCGGACCATTGACCAGTTTGGTCTAGTCCTTTTAAGGTCGGCGATCGCGGTTACTCGTCCCGAAGGCGCGCTGGCCGCCCTCAGTCGGCCCGGCGGCGGTGACGACGGCCCTTGCCCCGCCGCCGGGTCCCCTTTCCCCCGCCGGGGGGGCCGTTCCCCGATGTCACATTCCGCGGGCGCTGTCCGGTCATGGGTACCGAGAGGCGTTCCCGTGGGGGGAAGCCGGCGTCGAAGGGTGGGACCCATGACCGCGATCCTGGTGACCGGCGGGACCGGTGTCCTCGGCCGGCTCGTCACCGAGCGGCTGCGGGCCGACGGGCACGAGGTGCGGGTGCTGAGCCGGCGCGCGCAGCCGTACGCCGTCGATCTGCTCGCGGGCGGGGGCGGGCCGGACGCGGCGGTGGCGGGGGTGGACACGGTCGTGCACTGCGCGTCCTCGCCGCGCGGGGGCGACGAGAAGGCGGCGGCGCATCTGATCGCCGCGGCACGGCGGGCGGGGGTGGGGCACCTCGTGTACATCTCGATCGTGGGCGTCGACCGGGTGCCGCTCGGCTACTACCGGAGCAAGCTGGCCGTCGAGCGGATGGTCGAGGAATCGGGGCTCGGCTGGACGATTCTGCGGGCGACGCAGTTCCACGACCTGCTCGTGACCCTCTTCGAGGGCCTGTCGAAGTCCCCGGTGATGCCGGTGCCCGCCGGCGTGAGCGACCAGCCTGTCGCCGTCGCCGAGGTCGCCGCCCGGCTGGCCGAACTGGCCGTGTCCGCCCCCGCCGGCCGCGTCCCCGACCTGGCCGGCCCCGAGATCCTGAGCCTCGGCTCCCTGGCCCGGGTCTACCTGACCGCCACCGGCCGCCGCCGCGCCCTCCTGACGGTGCCCCTGGTCGGCAAGGCGTACGCGGGGTTCCGGGCCGGGGGTCACCTGGCGCCGGAAAGGGCGGTGGGCAAGGGGACGTTCGGGCAGCACGTGGCCGAACGCTTCGGTGGACAGCGGAGGACGGGGTGAGCGAAGGGTTCGACGCGAGCGGCCGAGACGGAGGGCCCTCGGCCCTGTCGTCAGAATCCCGCCGTGCCGGGCCCTGACCCGTGTACTGGACGTACTCGGGTCGGGGCCCGGTGCGTCGAGAGCGCGTGCATGGCGTCGCGGGGTAGGTGGGAATGTGACGACAGGGCCTAGCGAGGTGGCGGTGCGAACAGGTCGTCCTGGGCTGCGTCCCTTGCCATGAGGAGGGCCCCGCGCAGGACGGCGGCGCCGCCGAGGGCGCTCGGGCGGACCTCGGTGGGCAGCGGCGACAGGGCCGCCAGCCGGGCCTCGACGCGGGCGGCGAGCACCTCGCCGCCGGCCTGCCCGACCTCACCCCCGAGGACCACACAGCCGGGGTCGAGGACGGCGACGACGGAGGCGGCGCCGATGGCGAGACGATCGGCCAGGGCGTCGAGGAAACGGGCGTGCGCGCCGGTCGGCGGGCGCGTCGCCGGCTCCGCGTGGGCATCGGCCGGGGGCCCTGCGGACGGCGCCCGGGCACCCGTCCCGCCTGTCGCCATGACCACACGCCCGGTCGCGACGGCCACACCGTCTGCCGCCTCGGGCGCGTCCGCCTCGGGCGCGTCCGCCTCGGCCGGTGCGGTCGCGCTTTCGTCCGCCGTGGGGTCGGGTGCGGCGGTCAGCGCTTCCGCGGCCGCCCTCACCAGGGCCGCGGCGTGTGGCTCGGGGCTCGCGGGTGCGGCCGTCAGGTCGTGCTCGGCCGCCAGGGACGCGATCGCCGCGGCGCCGCCCAGCGAGTGGAAGCCGCCCTCGCAGTCGGTGGCCGAGGGCAGGGTCGCGGTGCCCGGGACCGGGAGGAAGCCGATCTCGCCGGTGCCGCCGGAGGCGCCGCGGCGGAGGGTGCCGTCGAGGACGACGGCGGCGCCGGTGCCGAGGCCGAGCCAGAGGAGGACGAAGGTGTCGCGGTCGCGGGCGGCGCCGTCGCGCTGTTCGGCGAGCGCGGCCAGGTTGGTCTCGTTCTCGACGAGGACCCGGGCCGGGAGGCGTTCCCCGAGGGCGGCGGCCAGCCGGCGGTGCCAAGCGGGCAGCCCGGTGCTGTCGCGCAGTTCGCCGGTGACCGGGTCGATGAGCCCGGGGGCGCCGATCCCCACGGTGTGCAGCCGGTCGGCGCCCGCCTCCTTCGCGGCGCGCTCCACGAGGCCGACGGCCTGCTCGACCGCGGGCCCCGTACCCGTGCCGTCCGCGATCGGCACGGACGCCCGCGCCAGTTCCGCTCCGAGCAGATCGGCGACGACGACGGTCACGCCCTCGGTGCGCACGTCGAGCGCGGCGAGGTGCGCGCGGTCGGCGACGATGCCGTAGAGGCGGGCGTTCGGGCCGCGCCGCTGCTCGCCCGACTCCCCCACGACCGAGATCAGTCCGGCCTCGGTCAGTCGCTCCACGAGGTCGGCGACGGTGGGCCGGGACAGTCCGGTGAGCTGCTTCAACTGCCCCGCCGTCAACGGCCCTTCCTCCTGCAGCAGCCGCAGGGCGAGCCGGTCGTTGATGGCCCGGGCGGTGCTGGGTGATGCGGGCATGCCGGGATCCTCCCAGATCGACGACGCGTACGGTTGCCGGCCCTGGGCGGCCGGGCGCACGGCACCGGCCACCGAGCCCGCGACACCGTACGGACAGCGCTCTCTATCTATCAGGCAGGGTTCCTGATAGTTTACGGCGGCGCACGCCCCGGCCGGGAAGGAGGTCCGGAGCGGCTGGACGTCGGATTCCCGAGGCACCCGGGAACACCAGGGAGGGCGGAGAATGACCGCAGTGGTCTACGAGCGGCGCGATGTGCGGCGGGCCCGGTACGCCGTGGCCGCCGTCTTCGCCGTGCACGGAGCGGTGACCGGCTCGTTCGCGACCCGGGTGCCCTGGATCCAGGACCATGCCCAGCTCAGCGCGGGTCAGCTGGGGCTGGCCCTGGCGTTCCCGGCGATCGGCGCGTCCGTGGCGATGCCGCTCGCCGGCTGGGTGAGCCACCGGCTCGGCGCCCGAACGGCGATGCGTGCCCTGATCGCGCTGTGGACGCTCGCCCTGATCCTGCCGTCCCTCGCGCCGAACCTGTGGACGCTCTGCGTCGCCCTGTTCGTCTACGGCGCGACGGCCGGCATGGCCGACGTCGCGATGAACGCGCTCGGTGTGGAGGTCGAGACCCGCCTCGGCAAGTCGATCATGTCGGGCCTGCACGGCATGTGGAGCGCGGGCGCCCTGATCGGCTCGGCGGCCGGCACGCTCGCCGCGCACATCGGCTCGGACGCCCGGCTGCACCACGCGCTGGCGGCGGCCACCCTCACCGTCCTCGGTCTGGCCGCCTGTCAGTGGGTGCTGGACATCCGGGCCACCGAGGACGAGGAGCCGCCGCCCCGGTTCGCGTTGCCGCCCAGGTCGGCGTTGCTCATCGGCGCGATCGGGTTCTGCGCGGTGTTCGCGGAGGGGGCGGCCCTGGACTGGTCCGCGGTCTATCTGCGGGACGAGCTGGCGACCTCGGCGGGCCTCGCGGCGGCGTGCACCACCGGGTTCATGCTCACCATGGCGGCGGCCCGGCTGACGGGTGACGCCGTGGTCAACCGCTTCGGCACGGTACGCACCGTGCGGGCGAGCGGCGTCCTCGCGACGCTCGGCGGTGTGCTGATCGTCGTCGCCAACCACCCGGCGGCCGCCATGGCCGGGTTCGCTCTGATGGGGCTGGGCATCGCCGTGGTCGTACCGCTCTGCTTCGCCGCCGCGGGCCGCAGCGGTCCGAACCCGAGCCAGGCCATCGCGGGTGTCGCGACGATCACCTACACCTCGGGGCTGATCGCGCCGAGCGCGATCGGCGGTCTGGCGCAGCTGACCAGCCTGGTGGTGTCGTTCGGTCTGGTGACGCTGCTGGCGTCCGGGCTCGTTGTGTTCGCCGGGGTCCTGCGGGCCGGGGAGGGCGACCGGCCGCGCGTCAGTCGGCAGGACGCAGCAGTTCCCGACCCGAAGCCCTGAAGCCGTCGGTCCACGCGGTGGGCCGCAGGGTGTCCGCGTCCAGCCGCACGAGGACGCGGGTGCCCTGCGCGTAGGTCCGCGCACCGTCGGGCGAGCAGAAGCGGAAGCCGTAGGTCAGACCGGTGGTGCCGAGCCGTTCCAGCCACAGGTGCACGGCGTAGGTGCCGGGCTGGGTGACCGGCGCCTCGTAGCTGATCCGCAGTTCCTTGACGACGTTGCAGAAGTCGCCGGCCGCGGCCCAGTCGCCGTCGAAGCCGTAGCCCTGCTCCCGCCAGTGCTGGGTCCAGGCGCGCTCGACCATCAGCGGGTAGCGGGCGTTGTGCAGCATGCCGAGGGCGTCCAGGTCGTCGAAGTGCACGGTGACGGGGACGAGCCTGCCGTAGGCGAGGGCGGGGGCTGTCGCAGCTTCGGCGGTCACGGGTGGTGCTCCTGGGGAAGTGGGCGCTGACGGGACGCCCTCATCCTAAGCAACCGCTCAGTGCGGGCGGTGGGCACGGTGCCGACGCCCGGCCCCGGCGGGGCGTGAGCCCTCAGCCTCGCGCCAGTTCGTACGCGTACCCCGGCGAGAACTTCCCGGCCCTGCCCCGGCATCCGTCGGACTCCCCCGGCAGTTTCACCCACAGGTAGGCGTCGATGCGGGGCTCGCCGGTGGTGAGCGTCGGCGGGCGACCGAGGCCCCGTCCTGAGGGGTCGCACCAGGCTCCGTCGGACGGGGCGCCCTTGCCGTTGCGGCTGGTGTCGATGACGGCGCCGAGGTCCGCCGGACCGCCGAGGCCGTCCAGGACCTTCCGGGTGTAGGTGATCTCGGCGTCGGTGCGGTTGAAGTTGGACACGTTGCTGAAGACGCCGTCGGAGGAGTCCGGTGAGGCAGCGCCCGCCAGACGGAGCAGGGTGGCCTGTTTGTCCGGCGCGTTCCATTCCGAGTGGCCGGCGTCGTAGTAGACGCGGGCCTCGGGGTTCGCCTCCTTCAGGACGCGGCCGGCGCGGACGAGCGAGGTGAACCGGTCGGCCCGCGCGTCGGCGGAGAGACAGCCGGACTGGGCGATCGCGTCCGGTTCCAGGATGACGATGACCTCGTCCCGGCCCAGCCCGGCGGCGAACGCGTCGATCCAGGCGTCGTACGCGTCCAGGCTCCGGGCACCGCCCTGGGAGGCTCCGCCGCAGTCGCGGTCGGGGATCGCGTAGGCGACGAGGACCGGCACCCGGTCGTGCCGGGCGCCTGCGGAGGCGACCTCGGCGACCTCCGAGGTGACGGTGGCCGGGTTCGGGTCGGTGAACCAGACGGCGGCCGGGCGGTCGGCGATACGGGACTCGATGACGGCGCTGCGCGGGTCGTCGGGGTGGGCCCGCACCCAGTCGCGGACCTGGGACTCGGGGTGCCGGTAGAGGCCGACGGGCTCGTCCGGCCCGGTGTGCCGGCCGGTCCCGTCCGCCGAGGGTCGGGCGTCGGCCGTCCCGGACGGATCGGTCGACGCGGAGGACGAGGGGGACGAGGGGGACGAGGGGGACGAGGGCGAGGGCGAGGTCCGCGCCGGTGAGGGTGTGGCCGGGCTCGGATGGGCCGTGGGGGCGGGTGAGCCGCCGGACAGGGTCCGCGCCTCGGCGGCTCCCCCGTCGCCGCTCAGCCCGGCCATCGCGCCGGAGACGGTTCCGGCGACGGCCACGATCGACGCGACGGCGATCATGGCGCCGCGTCGCACCTTGCGCCTGTGTGCGGCTCGGCGTGCCGCCAGTCGCTGGGCGCGTGACCCTGACACGTGGTGCTCCCCCCTGCTCCCCGGACCGGGGCCCACCGGCCTCCCGGTACTCCCCGCCGGGCCCGCGTTCCCCCGTTCCGGGGACGCGCCGGGCACGGCGGTGTCGGTGTCAGCCTAGGACTGGGACCCTGCCCCCTATGGCGCAGTTGGAACATTTCACCAATTCCGTGGACTCGGTGGACACCGTCGTCGCCCGTATGCGGGCCCTCGACGCCACCCTGCCCGAGCGGGACGGGATCGCGGTCTTCAACCGTGTCTACCTCACCGTCACGGAGGCCGTCGGCCGGCGCATCGACACCGGCTGCTTCCCGGATCCCGAGGCGGCGACCGCCCTCGACGTGCGCTTCGCGGAGCGGTACCTGCGGGTGGCGGAGGGCCGTTGCGCGCCCGCCTGCTGGCGGCCGCTGCTGCAGCTCCGGCGCCATCCCGGCGTACGTCCGCTGCAGTTCGCCCTCTCGGGCATCAACGCGCACATCGGGCACGACCTCGCGCTCGCCGTCGTGGACGCCTGTCGTACCCTCGGCTGCGAACCCGCCGACCTGGAGGACGAGTTCGAGCACGTGGGCGATCTCCTCGTATCGCTGGAGGAGCGCGTCCGCGAGGAGCTGATGCCGGGTCCCGACCTTCTCCAGGTCGCCGATCCGCTCACGCATCTGCTCGGGTCGTGGAGCCTGGAGCGGGCCCGCGAGGCCACCTGGGCGGCGGCCCGGGCGCTGTGGGCGCTGCGCGGACTCCCCGATCTCGCGGAGGAGTTGGCCCACCGCCTGGACGCGGCGGTGGGCTTCTCGGGACGGATGCTCCTGACGCCGCTGCCAAACTGATCCGCGGAGTTCCGAAGCCCCCGCCGGCTGGTCGGCGGAGGGCTCAGTCCTCCGGGAGTTCCACGGGCGCGATCTCGTCGTACAGGTCGCCGGGGCCGGGGTTGGTCGCGTCGGTGGTGCCGCCGAGGTGGCGCATGACGCCCCAGACGGCGTTGAGTGCGGTCTGGATCGCGCCCTCGGCCCAGCCGGCCGTCCAGGAGATGTCGTCGCCGGCGAGGAAGATGCCGCGCTTGTCCTCGGGCAGCCGGTCCTGCATGAAGTGGGTGAACAGACGCCGCTGGTAGCGGTAGTGGCCGGGCAGGTTGGCCTTGAACGCGCCCATGAAGTAGGGCTCGTTCTCCCAGGAGACGGTGACGGGGCTACCGATGATGTGCTTGCGGATGTCGACCTTCGGGTAGATCTCGCCGAGCGACTTCAGCATGACCTCCATCCGCTCGTTCGCGGACAGCGGCAGCCACTTCAGGCTGTCGTCGCACCACGTGTAGGAGAGGCAGATGACGGCGGGCTTGTCCGGGCCGTCGTCGAGGAGGTAGGTGCCGCGCGTCATCCGGTCGGTGAGGGTCATCGACATGACGTCCCGCCCGGTCTCCTCGTCCTTGTCCAGCCAGAAGGGCCGGTCGACGGGCACGAAGAGCTTGGAGCTCTCCATGTAGTGGGTGCGCTCGATCGCCGTCCAGTGGTCGATCGGGAAGAGCGAGTCGTCGCAGTCGATCTTCGACAGCAGCATCCAGGACTGGGCGGTGAAGACGGCCGCCTTGTAGGTGCGGATCTCGCCGTGGGCGTCCGTCACGGTGATGCGGTTGCCGGCCGTGCGGTGCAGCCGGGTCACGGCCGGGCGGGGCTCGCCGTTCTCGTGCAGCGTGGCGAGGGACGTGCCGTACGCCCAGTGCACGATCTTCTCGGGCTCGCGCTCCCAGAGGCGGAGCGGGAGCTGCTGGCTGCCGCCGACGATGCCGCGGTGGTGGTCGTCGGCCTCGGTGTAGACGACGCGCAGGATCTCCAGGATGGAGTTCGGGAAGTCGGTGTCCCAGCCGCCGGTGCCGAAGCCGACCTGGCCGAAGATCTCGCGGTGCCGGAAGGACTTGAACGCCTCGGAGTCGCAGAGGAAGCCGTAGAAGGTCTGGTTGTCGAGCTTCTCCACGAGCCGCGCCCAGATCTCGCGGATGCGCGGGACGTCCCGCTCGCGCATGGCCCGGTTCATGTCGGAGAAGTCGGCGCCCTCTTCGAGGCACTTGTTCCAGGCGTCGGCGACATCGCGGTAGACCTGCGGCAGGTCGTCGATGGTCTCGGCGTAGTGGGACTCGCCCTTGAGGTCGACGACGGTCGAGGGCGTCGTCTCGGCGAGGGGGTTGGGGAAGGGCCGCGTCTCCAGGCCGACCAGGTCGATGTAGTGCTGGAGGGCGGTGGAGGACGGCGGGAAGCGCATGGCGCCCATCTCGGCGGTGAGCGAGGGGTCGCAGCCCTCGAAGCCCACCGTCCGCAGCCGTCCGCCGATCCGGTCGGCCTCGTACACGACCGGCTTGAGGCCCATCTTCATCAGCTCGTACGCCGCCACGATGCCGGACAGCCCGCCGCCGATGACGGCGACCTCGGTGCCGTGCTCGGTCGCCGGGATCTGGCCGAGGCCCGCCGGGTGGGCCAGGAAGTCGTCGTACGCGTACGGGAAGTCCGGGCCGAACATGGTGATCGGCGGCTGCTGCTCGTCTGCGTGCTCGATGGCGTTGGGCACGGTGGACGTCATGGGGTACGGACTCCTTGCGGGAAAGCGGCGGGGCGGGGCTGGCGGGAGGGTCAGACGAGGGACCCGTAGAGACCGGGGCGGCGGTCCGTCAGATACGGGTTCGCCGCGACGAACGCGGGGTCGACGTCGGCGAGGACGAGGTCCTCGTCGCGTCCGGCGCGGGTGCGCGCGACCCCGTCGGGCCCGGCCAGGGTGGAGAGTCCGACGAACTCGAACTCCCCTTCGCGGCCGACCCGGTTGACGTACGCGACGTACATCTGGTTCTCGAAGGCCCGCACCGGGATCATCGACTCGGCGACGAACTGGAACGGATGCATCTGGGCCGTGGGCACCACGAGCAGGTCGGTGCCGGCGAGGGCGTGGGCGCGGACGTTCTCCGGGAACTCCACGTCGTAGCAGATCATGATCCCGACGCGGACGCCGTCCAGCTCGGTCTGGACGACGGGCTGCTCGCCCGGGGTGAAGTGGTCCCGCTCGAAGCAGCCGAAGAGGTGCGTCTTGCGGTAGTTGGCGAGCCGGGTGCCGTCGGCGGAGACGAGCTGCGCCGCGTTGAAGACGACCTCGCCGGACCGCTCCGGGTATCCGTAGGCGACCGCGAGCCCGTGGCGTCCGGCGATCTCCGCGACCGCGTCCGCCGAGTCGCCGTCGGCGGGCTCGGCGAGCCGGGCGATGTCGTCGCCGATCGCGTACCCCGTCAGGAACATCTCGGGGGCCACCAGCAGCCCCGCCCCGGCAGCGGCGGCGCGGCCCGCGGCTTCGTCGAGCACCTTGAGGTTCTCGACGACCGAGCCGGGGCGGCCGGAGCTCTGGAGCAGGGCGATGCGCATGCGCGTTCCTCACCGGAAGGAGGGGGTCTGGGGGTCATGTAGACGGTACGGGCGGCTGACCAGGCCGGACAAGGAGGAGCCGTTGCGCGCCGGTGAGCGGTTCGTTGCGTCCTGGGCGGGATCCGCGGCGATTCGTTGCGCACCTCGGGCGGGGGTCAGGCGCGTGCCGTGGGCGTCCCCTTCCTCGCCGCCAGGACCAGCGCCGTCACCAGGTAGGGCACCGCGAGCACCGCGAAGACGGTGCTGTGGGGGTGGTGTGCGCCGAGCGCGGCGTACCCGGCGAAGACGGCGACCGTGGCGACCTCGGTGCCCATGCTCGCGACCGAGGTGAGAGTGGCCCGCCGCTCCCCCTCGATGCGGTCCTGGAGCCGGGCGTCGGCGAGCACGGTGACCAGCTGGAAGCCGCCGAAGGCGACGCCCACGAGGGCGACACCGGCCGGGCTGGACGTCAGGGCGCCCCCGGCGAGGGCGAACGCCGAGACGGCGAGGACCACTGCGAGCCCGGTCGTGCCCAGGCGCTCGGCGGCGCCGGTCAGCAGGCTGCCGATCATGGGTCCGGCCCAGATCAGCAGCAGGTAGGGCACCGTCTGCTCGGCCACGCCGGTGTCGCGGACCAGCAGCGGGGTGTACTCGTCGAGGGCGCCCCACACGGCTCCGACCGCCGGGACGAGGAGCAGGGCCCCGCGCACGGAACGGTTCCGACGGGCCTCGGCGAGCCCGTTCCGCAGGGTGGTCGTCCCGTCGGCGCCCGCGGCCGTCGCCGGCCGGTGCTCGGGGAACCGTGTCGCCAGCGCCGAGGTCAGCACACACACCAGGACGCTCGCCGCGCCGACGGCCGGGTAGCCGCCGAGGTCGAGCACGGGCCCGGCCAGTCCCATGGCCGCCATCACGGCGATCATGCCGGCCACCTGGGCGCGGCCGATCACCCGCGCGTACCGGTCGGCTGCGCCGAGGCGGTCCAGTTCGTCGTAGACCAGCGCCTCCAGCGCGCCGGAGCCGAGCGCTCCGCGCACCCCCCACAGCACGAAGCCGAGGGCGAACGCCCCGTACGACGGGACGATCACCCACAGGGCGAAGCCGGTGGCGGTGAGCAGCGGGCCGAGCCACAGCAGCAGCCGTCGGGAGACGGCGTCGGCCAGGGCGCCGGAGGGGACCTCCAGCAGGATCCCGGTGATCGACCACAGGGCGAAGAGCGAGGAGATCTGCCAGAGGGTCAGACCGGTGTCGCTGAACAGCAGCGCGTACACCGGGTAGAGCAGCACGAAGTCGTCGAGGAACGCGTAGCCGTACAGCGTGGCCGTCAGCCGTCGGACTCCGGTGGTCCGGGAGTCCGCGGCGCGGGGCGCGCGCGCAGGTGAGAGTGTCATGGGGCCTTCCCGCAGGGGCGATTCGGACGTCCGGGGTACGGCGTCCGAGGCGGCCCTCGGGAGGCATGGCCGGTGGATCAATGTCGCCAGGTCATGGCACCGATGCTAGCCGGGCCGTCCCGCCCGGCCCACTGGATATCGGTCGTCACTGCCCGTCGGCCGGGCGCAGCGCGAACGTCGTGATGACGGCCGCGTGGTCCGACGGCCAGTCGTTGTCCTCGACGTCCGGCCAGGGGCGGGGCGTGCCGCGGACGTAGGTGCGGGAGCCGAGGACCGTGAGGCCCCGGTGCAGGACGAAGTCGATGCGGTCCTGCGGCTCCGGTCGGCCGCTGCCGTCCTCGTGCTCGGCGTGTATCGGCGACCAGGTGTGGCCGGGGTCCCGCTCGGGGTCGGGGTGGGCCTCGCGGTAGGAGTCGCGCAGGCCGGCCGCCTCGGCGGCCCGGGTCACCGGCCAGTCGACCTCGGGCCGGTCGAGGTGCGAGGGGCTGTTGAAGTCGCCCACCACGACCACCGGCACGGTGTCGTCGAGTCGGCTCAGGCAGTCCCGCATCTGGGCGAGGCGGACCCCCTCGTGGGCGATCAGCTCGTCGGCGCCCAGCCCGTCGAAGGCGGCCTCGTACGGGCCGTACGGCTTGTAGTCGAGGTGGACGGTCCACACGTCCACCTCGGTGCCGGTGCCGGTCCTGACCCGGACGCCCGCCGCCCCGTAGAAGCCGACGTCCGGGTCGCCGAGGCGGGCCGTGATCGGGTGGCGGCTGATGACGCCGAGGTTGTCGCCGGCCCGGTGGTGGTGCCAGCCGAGGGCCTCGGCGAGTTCCTCGGCGGCGGTACCGTACGTCTCCTGGAGGCCCACCACGTCGGCACCGGTCTCGGCGATCACCGCGAGCTGTTTGGCCCGGTGGTCGCGGACCTTGGTGCCGCCGTGCCAGAGGTTCCAGGTCATCACGCGCAGGGTGGGTCCTTCGGGGGCGACCAGCCGGCGCAGGCTCGCCGGGGTCACGTCCTCCAGGCTCTGCCGCACGGTGCGGCCCGGCGCCTCGTCGATCGGCGCGAGCGAGGGCACGGCGAGGACCACGCAGCCCGCCGCCTCGGCCGAGGCGACACCGGTCTCGGTGTCCTCGACGGCCACGCAGGCGGCGGGGTCGACGCCGAGGGCGCGGCAGGCGGCGAGGTAGGGGTCGGGGGCGGGCTTGGTGTGCTCGGTGTCGTCGGCGGTGACGGAGACGGCGAACAGGTCGCGGCCGAGGACGTCGAGGACGGTGTCGGCGACGGCGCGCGGCGAGGCGGTGACCAGGGCGGTGGGGACGCCCTCGCGGGCCAGGGTCCGCAGCAGTTCCAGTGCGCCCGGCCGGGGCACGATCCCGGTGCGGACCCGGTCGGCGAACTCCCGGTGGAGCGCGACGCCGAGATCGCCGGGGGCCGCGTCCGTGATCCCGGCGAGCCAGGCGGCGGTGTGCTCGACCGGGCGGCCCAGGACGTCCGGCTGGTCGGCCGGGGTGAGCGTGCGGCCGAGGCCGGCGGCCACCTCTTCCACCGCCTCCCACCAGAGCCGCTCGGTGTCGACGAGCGTGCCGTCCATGTCGAACAGGGCGGCCTGGAGCGGGGGTCGGGACAAGGGTCTCCCTTTCCGTGGGGGTGCCGGGGCTGTGCCCGGCCGCGGGGGCCGGGCGGGACGGTCGGTGGGTGGCAGGGGGACGGGGTGGTCAGCCGGGGGCCCGCAGGCCAGGGGGTCGGTGGGTGGGTGGCATGCGGGCGGGCTGGTCAGCCCGTGGCCCGCAGGCCGGTGCGGTCAGCGCGTGGCGCGCACGGCCGGCGCATGCCCCGCAAGGCCCGGCAAGGCCCGGCGATCAGCGCATGGCCCCCACGACCGGGTGGTCAGCGCGTGGCTCGTGGAGCGACCAGCACCGGTCGGTCCGGGAGGCTCACCGCCACGGCCGTGCCGGCGCCGAGGCGCGCCGCCTCGTGGGTGGGCAGGTCGGCCTTGACCTCGGTGCCGTCGGCGAGCCGTACGGTGAGGCGGGTCGCGGCGCCGAGGAACGCGGAGGCCACTACGCGGGCGTCGCCCGTGTCGTCGGGCCGTACCCCGACCGCCTCCGGCCGGACGAGGACGTCCACCTCGTCGGCGGCGGGCGCCGTCCCGTCCACCGGGAGCCGCCGGCCCAGCACCTCGACCGTCGTGCCGTCCAGCCGCCCGGGGACACGGCTCATCGTGCCCACGAACTCGGCGACGAACGCGGTGGCCGGACGCCCGTACAACTCGACCGGGGCCGCGCACTGTTCGAGGCGCCCGGCGTGCATCACGGCGACCCGGTCGGCCATGGACAGGGCCTCCTCCTGGTCGTGGGTCACGAAGAGGGTGGTGATGCCCAGCTCCTGCTGGAGCCGGCGGATCTCCTCGCGGAGCGTGAGCCGCACCTTGGCGTCGAGGGCGGAGAGGGGTTCGTCGAGCAGCAGGACGCGGGGCCGCAGGGCCAGCGCCCGGGCGAGGGCCACGCGCTGCTGCTGGCCGCCGGAGAGCTGGTGCGGGTACCGGTCGCCCTTGTCGGCGAGACCCACGAGGTCCAGCAACTCGGCCGCGCGGTACCGCCGTTCGGCCGTGCGCACCTTGCGCATGCGCAGCCCGAACGCCACGTTGTCGAGGGCGCTGAGGTGAGGGAAGAGGCTGTACGACTGGAAGACCATGCCGGCGTCGCGCCGGTGGGCCGGAACGCGGGTGACGTCCTCCCCGTCGACCAGCACCTCGCCGGCGTCGGGGTGTTCGAACCCGGCGAGCATCCGCAGCGCGGTGGTCTTGCCGCAGCCGGAGGGTCCCAGCAGGGCGAGCAGTTCGCCGGGCCGTACGGTGAGGTCGAGTCCGTCGAGGGCGACGGTCGTCCCGAACTCCCGGCGCAGGCCCCGGAACTCGACGGTGGCGGCGGTGTCGGTGGCGATGGTGGCGGTGGTCTCAAGCACGGTCATCGTTCATCCCCGTGAGGCGAAAGCGGTTCGGGTGCGTCCGCCGGAGGAGGCGAGCGCGAGGAGCAGGGCCCAGGTGACGAGCAGGCTGAGCACCGAGACGGCGACGGAGAGCTGGGCCTGCGAGCCGCTGACGTTGACGATCCACACCGCGAAGGGCCGGAAGCCCAGCAGCTGGGCGACGGTGAACTCGCCGAGGACGAGCGCCAGCGTGAGGAACGCGGAGTTCAGCAGGGCCCCGCGCAGATTGGGCAGCACCGCCCGCACCAGCGCCTGCGGCCAGCTCGCCCCGCAGCTGCGGGCGGCCTCGACGAGGGTGCGGACGTCCATGGCGCGCAGGCCGGCGTCGAGGGCCCGGTACACGAAGGGCAGCGCCATCACCACGTAGGCGAGGACCAGCACCACGGGGAAGTCGGGGTTCTGGATCGCCACGAAGGTCTGGAACAGCGGGGTGCGGGAGAGCTGCTCGGGCCCCCACTTGAGCACGGTGCCGAGCCCGGCGACGAACGCGATCGGCGGCACCACCAGCGGCAGGGAGCACACCACCTCCACGACCGGCCGCAGCCGGGGCGCGCCGAGCCGCAGCGCGACCATGGCGGGCACCATCAGCAGCAGGACGACGGCGATGGTCGCGGCGGCCAGCTCCAGCGACAGCAGCAGGCTGGAGACGAAGCCGTCGGTGCCGAGGATCCGCGTGTACGCGTCGAAGGTGACCCCTTCGCCCGGCACGTCGACCGTGAAGATCACGGAGGCGGCGAGCGGAACGAGGAAGTACAGCCCGGCGCAGGCGAGGACGAGCGGGCGCCACAGGGCGGGGCGCCGCGCCGCGCGGCCGGGGTTCAGGCCAGCCATCGGGCGCTCCGACGTTGCAGGGGCAGGTAGACGGCCATGACCAGTCCGGCGATGAGGACCATGTCGAGGCTGAGGGCGAGTGCCACGTTCTCCTGGCCGACGAGGACGTTGCCGGAGATGGCGTCGGCGATCTGGAGCGTGACCAAGGGGATGGAGCTGCCCACCATGGCCGCGGCGGTGGCGTACGCGGCGAAGGCGCTGCCGAAGAGGAGCACGAGCCCGCCGAGCAGGGAGGGCGCGAGCACGGGCAGGGCCACGTGGAGCCAGTACTGGAGGCCGGTGGCGCCGTTGTTCTGGGCGGCCTCCCGCCACTGGACGCGCAGTCCGTCGAGGGCGGGGGTGATGGTGAGGACCATCAGCGGGATGAGGAAGTACAGGTAGACGATGACCAGACCCCAGAAGCTGTAGAGGTCCCAGCCCTTGTCCGTGAGGCCCAGCTGCCGGGTCAGCACACCGGAGTTGCCGAGGGTGGCGACGAACGCGAACGCGAGCGGGACGCCGCCGAAGTTGGCGAGCACCCCGGAGGCGGTGAGCACGGCCTCGCGCAGCGCCGGGAAGCGGGAGGTCACGACGGCCTGGGCGAGCGGCAGCCCCAGGAGGGCGGCGAGCCCCGCCGAGACGGCTGACAGCTTCACGCTGCCGACCATGGCCGTGAGGTAGGCCCCCTGCACGGAGGCCGTCATGTTCGCCGTGGTGTACGACGTGGCGCCGGTCGTCTGGTCCTTGACGGTGAACGCGCCGTTCAGCATGGCGAGGGCGGGCAGTCCGAACGCGACGGCGACGAAGGCGAGCAGGGGGAGGACGGCGAGCCAGCCGCCGGCGCGGGGCCGCCGCTTGGGGGAAGCGGCGGCCACCAGCGGGGTGTCGGCCTCGGTGACGACGGCGGTCACCCGGAGACCGCCTTGCCCCAGCCCTGTCCGAGCACGTCCTTGGCCTTGGTCTGCTGGTCCTCGGTCGGGAACTCGGGGGTGCCGTCGACCCTGGGCAGCTTGGCCGCGGCCGCCTTGTCGAGGGTGCCGGCCTTCTCCATGGCGGGCATCAGGGCCGGGCGGGCGTATCCGGCGAGCCACAGGTTCTGGCCCTCGGCGCTGTAGAGGTACTCCTGCCACAGCCGGGCGGCAGCTGGGTGCGGCGCGTCCTTGTTGATGGCCTGGGAGTAGTACTGGGAGAACTTGCCGTCCTTCGGGACGACGACCTTCCAGTCGACGCCCTTGGACTTGAACTCGTCGGCGTACCCGGCGTTCAGGTAGTCCCAGTCGATGCTGATGGGCGTCTCGCCCTTCTCGACGGTGGCAGGGGTGGACTCGACCGGCGTGTAGTTGCCGTTCTTCTTCAGCTTGGCGAAGAAGTCGAGGCCGGGCTGGATGTCGTCGAAGGAGCCGCCGCTCGCCAGGGACGCCGCCCATACGCCGCCGAAGGCGGAGCCCGACTTGGTGGGGTTGCCGTTGAGGGCGACCTGGCCCTTGTACTTCGGCTTCAGCAGGTCGGCGAAGGTCTCCGGGCACTCCTTCACGCGCCCCGCGTCGCACCCGATGGATATGTAGCCGCCGTAGTCGTTGTACCAGCGGGCCTTTGGGTCCTTCTGGCCCTCGGGGATGTCGGCGAACGAGGCGACCTTGTAGGGCGCCAGCAGTCCCTGCTGGGCGGCGCTCAGAGCGAAGGAGCTGCCGAGGTCGAGCACGTCGGGCGCGCGGTCCTGCCCCTTGCGGGAGGTGACGGCGTTGATCTCGTCCTGGCTGGCCCCGTCCGGGTTCTCCACCTCGATCTTGATGCCGTACTTCTTCTGGAAGCCGTCGATCAGCGCGCCGTAGTTGGCCCAGTCGCGGGGCAGGGCGATCGCGTTGAGCTTGCCCTCCCGCTTGGCCGCCGCGACCAGCGCGTCCATGCCGCCGAAGTCCTCGGCCGAGGTCGCGGTGGCCGCGTCGACGCCGTCGCCGGTGGTGGTGGTCTCGGGTGCCGCGCCACAGGCGCCGAGGGTGAGGACGGCGGCGGCGAGGGCACCGCCGATGACGGCGGTTCTCGGCGGGAAGAGGTTCACTGGCTCTCCAGGGGTACGCGCAGGGGACGATCTGGGTGGAGCACTTGTCTGAACAAGTTGGCCTCATTAGGTCCGCGCTTCATATCACGCGCGTAAACTCCCGCGAAATACTCGTGCACGTTTTCCCGCACAATCACCGGCGGACGGTCTTGTTCAGCGGTCTCCTCCCCGGCTCGTTAGGCTGGTCGCGCTGTAGACAGCCGATGACCGGTCACGACGCGGACGACGGAGGGGGACCATGGCGGCCCGACACGAGGAGATCGCCGAGGCGCTGCGGCGGGCGATCGACCGTGAGGACTACACGGTGGGGAGTCTGCTGCCCCCGGAGACCGAACTCGCGGCCCGCTACGGCGTCTCGCGGGGCACGGTCCGCCAGGCGGTGGCGACGCTGACCGCCGAGGGCCTCATCGGCTCACGCCAGGGCGCCCGCCGGGTGGTGCTGGCCGGCCGGCGCAGTCAGAGTTTCGCGGAGCTGCGCAGTTTCGCGCAGTGGGCGCGGGCGATGGGCCGAGAGGCGACGGGCCGGGTGATCACCCAGGAGTGGCGGACGGCCACCGCCGAGGACCGGGTCCGCCTCCAGCTCGACCCGGGCGCCCGCGTCCTGCACGTTCTGCGGCTGCGCGGTCTCGACGGACAGCCGGTCCTGCTGGAGCGCACGGTCTACGCGGACTGGATCTCCCCCGCCGTCGAGCACATCGAGGCGGACTGCCCGTCGGTCACGCAGCGTCTGCTGGACGACACCGGGCTGGTCTTCGCCTACGGCGAGCACGTCATCGACGCGGTGGCCGCGGGTGCCCGGGACGCCGAACTCCTCGCCGTACGCCGCACCAGCCCCCTCCTGCGCGTCCGACGCGTCACCACCACCCGCGAGGGCCGCCCGGTGGAGTGGTCCGACGACCGCTACCGCCCGGACGCGGTGAGCTTCAGCGTCCACAACTCGATCGGCAACAACGCGCTGGCCAGGAAGACCGCGGAGTGACGTGGAGCTCCCGAGGCACCGCACGCCCCGATGCTCTCCACCGCACGCCCCGAGCCCTCAACCGCACGCCCCGAGCTCTCAGGCGGGCGCCCCGGAGGAGAACCGCCGCAGCAAAGGAGAGAGAACGAGCACGGACTTCGTCCGCTCCACGAACGGCTCCCCCGCGATCCGCTCCAGCACCCGCTCGAAGTGCCGCATGTCCGAGGCGAAGACCTGCACCACGGCGTCGGCCTCGCCGGTGACCGTGGACGCGGCGACGACCTCCTGGTAGCGCTCCAGCCCCCGTTGGATGGTCTCCGGCGACGTGTTGCGCCGGCAGTAGATCTCGACGAACCCCTCGGTCTCCCAGCCGAGCGCGGCGGGGTCCACCCGGACCGTGAACCCGGTGATGGCCCCGGTCGCCCGCAGCCGGTCCACGCGCCGCTTGACCGCGGGGGCGGACAGGCCGACGAGTTGGCCGATGTCGGCAAAGGAGCGGCGGGCGTCCTCGGCGAGGGCGTGCACGATGCGTTCGTCGAGATCGTTCAGCACTGCGGGTGGATCACTTCTCTGGAGTTGCGAGACGGGAGCGGCGATAGCCGTAACTGAAGTAGAACACGAGCCCGACGGCCATCCAGACCCCGAAGACGACCCACGTGATGGTGTCGAGGCTGCCCATCATCCACACACAGAACGCGCACCCGAGGGCGGGCAGCACCGGCGACAGCGGCACCCGGAAGGTGCGCGGCATGTCGGGCCGGGTCCGCCGCAGCACCACGACCGCCACGTTGACCAGCGCGAACGCGAACAGCGTGCCGATGCTGGTGGCGTTGGCGAGCTCCCCGAGCGGAATGGCGGCGGCGAGCACACCGCAGAACAGCGACACGATGACGGTGTTCACCCGAGGCGTCCCCGTCTTCGGGTTGACCCGCGAGAACACCTTCGGCACGAGCCCGTCGCGCGACATGGCGAAGAGGATGCGCGTCTGCCCGTAGAGCACGGTCAGCACGACACTGGCGATGGCGATGACCGCGCCGGCGGCCAGCAGCGTCCCCCAGAACGCGTCGCCGGTGACGTCCTTCATGATCCCGGCGAGCGCGGCCTCCGAGCCGTCGAAGCTCTTCCAGGGCCGGGCCCCGATGGCGACGGCGGCGACCAGGACGTACAGCGCGGTGACGATGACCAGCGACAGCATGATGGCCCGCGGCAGGTCCCGCTGCGCGTTCTTCGCCTCCTCACCGGCGGTGGAGGCGGCGTCGAACCCGATGTACGAGAAGAACAGCGTGGCCCCGGCGGCGCTGACGCCGGCCATGCCGAGCGGCATGAAGTTCTCGTAGTTGCCGGAGCGGAAGCCCTGGAGGCCGATCAGGCAGAACAGCAGCAGCGCGGCGATCTTCACGGCCACCATGATCGTGTTGGCGCGGGCGGACTCACGGGCACCGCCGAGCAGGAACGCCATGGCGAGCAGGACCACGATGAGCGCGGGCAGGTTGAAGATCCCGCCGTCTCCGGGCGGCGCCGACAGCGCGTCCGGGATGGTCACGCCGATCGTCCCGTCGAGCAGTTCGTTGAGGTACTCGCCCCAGCCGACCGCGACGGCCGACACCGAGACGCCGTACTCCAGGACCAGGCACCAGCCGCAGACCCAGGCGATCAGCTCGCCCATCGTTGCGTACGCGTACGAGTAGGAGGACCCGGAGACGGGGATGCTGCCGGCCAGCTCCGCGTAGGAGAGGGCCGAGAACAGGGCGGTGAGACCGGCGATCACGAAGGAGAGGGTGACGGCCGGCCCGGCCTTGGGGACGGCCTCGCCGAGGACGACGAAGATGCCGGTGCCGAGGGTGGCGCCGATGCTGATCATCGTCAGCCGCCACATCCCGAGGGAGCGCCGCAGCGAGCCTCCCTCGCCCTGCCCACCCTCCGCGACCAGGCGTTCCACGGGCTTACGGCGCAGCAGCCGTCCGGCGACACCGCCGGGGGGCGGGACGGGGTGACTCTGCTGCTGCGGGGGTGCGCCTTGGTCGAGCACGCGCCGGCTCCTTCTTCGAATGAAACTCAGGGCGAGAGAGGACCGACAGCACCGGGGAACCGAGGGCCACCGAGCAGGAGGTCCCCGCCACGCCACGTACAGCGCACGACCCTATGAGCCAGGGCTTTACGTGCGTAATGCGGCAACCTTGCGCAGCCACGCAAGATCGTTGCGTTCCTCCGGGAGGGGCGTGTGTTCGTTGCACGCCCGCTTCACACCGTTGCGAACGGTGTCTTTTCGGGCCGGCGTGCGCGCAACGAAGTCACCCCGCGCTCAGCGGAACGTCGGGCGGCCGTCAGCTCCAGCTGGCGTGCAGCGGCTTTCCCTCCGCGTACCCGGCCGCGCTCTGGATCCCGACGACGGCCCGCTCCGCGAACTCCTCCAGGGAGCCGGCACCGGCGTAGGTGCACGAGGACCGCACGCCCGCGATGATCGAGTCGATCAGGTCCTCGACGCCCGGCCTGGCCGGGTCCAGGAACATCCGCGACGTGGAGATGCCCTCCTCGAACAGCGCCTTGCGGGCCCGGTCGTAGGCGGACTCCTCGCTCGTGCGGTTGCGTACCGCCCGCGCCGAGGCCATGCCGAACGACTCCTTGTACAGCCGGCCGTCGGCGTCCTGCTGAAGGTCGCCCGGCGACTCGTACGTCCCCGCGAACCACGAGCCGATCATCACGTTGGACGCGCCCGCGGCCAGCGCCATGGCGACGTCACGCGGGTGCCGGACACCGCCGTCGGCCCACACGTGCTTGCCGTACTTCCTGGCCTCGGCCGCGCACTCCAGGACCGCCGAGAACTGGGGCCGCCCCACGCCGGTCATCATCCGGGTCGTGCACATGGCGCCGGGTCCGACACCGACCTTGACGATGTCGGCGCCCGCCTCGATCAGATCGCGGACGCCCTCCGCCGCGACGATGTTGCCCGCGGCGATCGGCACCCGGGGGTCGAGGTCCCGCACCAGCTTGATCGCGTTGATCATCGACTCCTGGTGCCCGTGCGCGGTGTCGATGACGAGGGTGTCGACTCCGGCGTCGAGCAGCTGCTTCGCCTTGCCCTCGAAGTCGCCGTTGATACCGACGGCGGCGGCGACGCGCAGCCTGCCGTGCGCGTCGACGGCCGGGGTGTAGAGCGTGGCGCGCAGGGCGCCCTTGCGGGTCAGGATGCCGGCGAGACGGCCGTCCTTGTCCACGGCGGGCGCGTAGCGGCGGTTGGCGTGGTCGAGGCGGTTGAACGCCTCGCGGGGGTCGATGTCCGCGTCGAGGAGCAACAGGTCCTTGGACATGACGACTTCGAGCTGGGTGAAGCGGTCGACCCCGGTCAGGTCCTGGTCGGTGACGACGCCGACGGGCCGCAGCTGGTCGTCGACCACGACGCCCGCGTTGTGGGCGCGCTTCGGCAGCAGGGCGAGCGCGTCGGCGACGGTCTGGTGCGGGTTGAGCACGATCGGGGTGTCGAGGACGAGGTGGCGGCTCTTCACCCAGGAGATGACGTCGGTGACGACCTCGATCGGGATGTCCTGCGGGATGACCACGAGCCCGCCGCGGCGGGCGACCGTCTCGGCCATGCGGCGGCCGGCGATGGCCGTCATGTTGGCCACGACCAGCGGGATGGTGGTGCCCGTGCCGTCCGGGGAGGCCAGGTCGACGCCCTGCCGCGATCCGACGGCGCTACGGCTCGGGACCATGAAGACGTCGTCGTAGGTCAGGTCGTACGCGGGCTGGATGTCATTGAGGAAACGCACGTGCCGCACATCCCAGTCGTTCAGAGGTGACCCCCTGACAGGACCGTCAGGGGGAAGAGCACGTACTTCATTGTCCCATGTCGGCGGGTACGGCCGTCCCCGACGGATCATCCAGAGGACCGGGCACGGGCTAGGAGGATCCTCCGAGAGCGAGCACGACGCGCAGCTCGGTCCCGGTGCCCGTCCAGTGGTCCGCGGCCTCGGCGAACACCTCCTGGGCCATGCTCCAGTCGTTGGGCTCGGCCAGCGCGTACTCCTGCCAGCCGGTGATCACGACCAGCCGTCCCCGTACGGGTGGCGCCCAGGACAGGTCCGTGAGGCAGTCGGCGAGGGCGTCCCAGTTGCGGCCGAAGTGGTCCGGCAGCTCCAGGGCGCGGGCGCAGCGGTCCATGAACGCGGGTTTGTCGGTGACGCCGGTGAGGTCCAGCTCGACATGGAGCCAGTCACCGGCGCCCAGCACCTCCGCGAGTGTGCTGCCGCTCATCTCCGTACCGCCTTCGTCTCGGGTACCGCCGTGACCGACGCCTGGTGGCGTTCGGCTTCCTGCGTCCCCCGCGTTCTCCGTCCTCCGGCGCCGACCCGCCGAGAGCGCGAGGGGCGGACCGCCGCGGCACCTGCCGGTACCACCGCGCCCGCCCCTGCCCGGCTCCCCGCCGGGACCGTCCGTTCTGCTCCCGTGGCCGCTCAGTGCCCGTCCGGGTCCGCGCGGTTGAGCGCGGGGCGGGGGGTCTGTCCGGCCGTCAGCAGATAGTCCGCCGCGGAGGTGTCGGTGACGAGGCTGGTGACCAGGCCCGACCGCAGGACGGCGTCGATCGCCGACGCCTTGCGCTGCCCGCCCGCGATCGCGACGACCTCGGGGATACGGCGGAGCTGGTCGGCCTTGACCGTGATGCACCGCTCCCCGAGGTCCCGCCCGACCCGGCGGCCCTCGGTGTCGAAGAGGTGCGCCGACATCTCGGCGGCGACACCGAGGGAGGCGTAGTGGGCCCGCTCCTCGTCGCTGAGCATGTCGTGCACCGTGGAGATACCCGCCTCCCAGGAGCCGATGGAGACACAGGCGACCGTGACCTTGTCGAAGTACTCGAAGGCCCGGGCGATCCCCGTCTGGTGACGCAGCGCGGCCGCGGTGGCCGCGTCCGGCAGCAGCATCGGCGCGTAGATGGGGTGGGCGTCGCCGCCCGACACCTGCGCGGCCCGCCGTACCGCCTCCACCGAGCCGCGCTCGGCGGTCCCCGCGTCGTAGACCCCCGTCAGCTGCACCACCGTGCACGGCGGCAGCCGGTCGAGGGCGGCCGCCATGTGGATGGTCGAGCGCCCCCACGCCAGCCCGAGGACGTCGCCCTCGTTGACCAGTTCGCCGAGCAGGTCCGCGGCGACCTCGCCGAGGTTCTCCGGGTCGGGCGACTCCTCGGCCTCGGCCGGGGACTCGACGACCACGGCGTGCCGGAGGCCGTAGCGGGCGCGCAGGGCGTCGGAGCGCTCGGCGTCCAGTTCCGCGGGGACTCGGATCTCGATACGTACGAGATCCCTTTCGAGGGCGGTCTCCAGGACACGGGCCACCTTGAAGCGGCTCACGCCGAACTCCTCGGCGATCTGGATCTTGGACTTGCCCTCGAGGTAGAAGCGGCGGGCCATCGCCGCCGCCTGAACCAGCTCAGCGGGTCCCATCCGCATGGCTGACCGGCCCGCCGACATACCCGACACGGCCATCTCCTCACTGCTCTTCACACATGGATACGCCGTTCATCCTTGCAGATCCGACGTTTTCGATCAGCCGGAAGGAACGTCGTTCACGTTTCCTTGGCCCGGTGGTCGCCTGACCTGCCCCGCTCGTCCGGCGGCCGCACGGTCGTACGACGAGGTGGTGCCTCAGTGGCCGCAGGCCCACCCCGCGGTGGCCGTGGCCGCGTCGGCCTGGGCGCGGAGCGCGCGGACCGCCTCGGCCGGGTCGTCGGCCCCGTAGACCGCGGAACCGGCGACGAAGACGTCGGCGCCCGCCTCGGCGCAGCGCTCGATGGTGGACGCGGCGACGCCGCCGTCGACCTGGAGCCACAGGTCGAGGCCGTGCTTGCTGATCAACTCGCGGGTCCGGCGGATCTTGGGGAGCATGATGTCGAGGAAGGCCTGGCCTCCGAAGCCCGGTTCGACCGTCATGATCAGCACCATGTCGAGCTCGGGCAGCAGGTCCTCGAACGGTTCGATCGGCGTCGCGGGCTTGAGCGCCATGGAGGCCCGGGCACCCTTGGCCCGGATCTCACGGGCGAGCCGCAGCGGTGCGGCGGCCGCCTCGGCATGGAAGGTGACGGAACCGGCACCCGCTTCCACGAACTGGGGCGCCCACCGATCGGGGGCCTCGATCATCAGATGACAGTCCAGCGGCGTCCGCGTCGCACGGGCCAGGGACTCTACGACCGGCACACCGAGCGTGAGGTTCGGGACGAAATGGTTGTCCATCACGTCTACATGGAGCCAGTCGGCCCCTTCGACCGCTTTCGCCTCGTCGGCGAGACGGGCGAAGTCGGCGGACAGGATGCTTGGGTTGATCTGCGCGGCCATGGACCAAGCCTGCCATGCCCTCCGGGGGTGGCGGGGCCGGGGTGGGCACCGTGGTACGCCGGCCGCGGGCTGTCCGTGCTCGCTCGCGCAGTTGCCCGCGTTCCTGGGGCGGCGAGGTTGCGAGGGTTGTCATGACGGGGGGCCGGGGTGTCGGCCACCTGGTGTGCGGGCGGCGCGCGAAGTGGGTCGTGCTGGGGTTGTGGCTGGTCCTGCTCTTCGTGGTGGCGCCGCTCGCCTCCAAGCTGACCGACGCGCAGGACAACGACGCGGCGTCGTGGCTGCCGGGGTCCGCCGAGTCCACACAGGTCCTGGAGATGTCCGAGGACTTCCGGCCCGAGCAGATCCCCGCGGTGGTCGTCTACGCCCGGGAGAGCGGGCTCACCGCCGAGGACCGGGCGGCGATCGAGGAGGACGTGCGGGAGCTCAAACAGCTGACCGATCACGGGATCATCGGCGCCCAGACCCGGGGGCCGGTGTACGACCGGGCGGCCGACCCGAGGGCCGCCCAGATCTATGTGCCGATCACGATGGACGAGAAGGGGTGGGAGCGGATCGCGCCCGCGGTCGACTCGATCCGGGACGACGTGGGCGAGGGCGGCGACGGGCTCGCCGTGCACATCACGGGTCCGGGCGGGACGAGCGCCGACTTCTCCGAGGCGTTCGAGGGCATCGACTCCACGCTGCTGCTGTCGGCGATGGCCGTCGTCATCGTGATGCTGCTCATCACGTACCGCAGTCCGACCCTGCTGGTGATCCCGCTGCTCGCGGTGGTCGCCGCGCTGTTCACGGCCCAGGCGCTGATCTATCTGCTGGCCGAGCACGCGGGGCTGACCGTCAACGGGCAGAGCGCGGGCATCCTCACCGTGCTGGTCTTCGGCGCGGGCACCGACTACGCCCTGCTCCTCGTCGCCCGCTACCGCGAGGAGCTGCGCCGCCACGAGGACCGCCACGAGGCGATGGCGCTGGCACTGCACCGGGCGGGCCCGGCGGTGATCGCCTCCGGCGCGACGGTCGTGCTGAGCATGCTGGTGCTGCTGGCCGCCGAGATGAACTCGACGAGCGGTCTCGGCCCGGTGGCGGCCATCGGCGTCACGGTCGCGCTGCTCGCGATGATGACGCTCTTCCCCGCCCTGCTGGTGATCGTCGGCCGCTGGATCTTCTGGCCGGCGATCCCGCACTTCGGCACCGCCGACCCCACCGAGCGGGGCGTGTGGGCGCGGATGGGCCGGCGGATCTCCGGCCGTCCGCGCACGACCTGGATCGCCACGGCGGCCGCCCTGGCCCTGTGCTCGCTGGGCCTGATCCAGCTGCGCGCCGAGGGCATCGGCAACGCGGACGCGTTCACCGGGAAACCGGACTCGATCGTCGGCCAGGAGGTCTCCGCGCGCTACTTCCCGGCGGGCAGCGGCGATCCCCTGGTGATCATCAGCAATCAGGCGCAGGCCCGGGAGGTGGGCCGCGCGGTCGCCGACACCGAGGGGGTCGTACCGGACTCCCTCGGGCTGCCGCCGGGCACGAAACCCTTCCACGACGGCAAGGTCCTCTTCGAGGCGACCATGTCCGACCCGGCCGACAGCGAGGCCGCGAAGGACACCGTCGAGCGGGTCAGGGACGCCGTCCACGCGGTCCCGGACGCCGACGCGCAGGTCGGCGGCGGTACGGCGGCCCTGCTGGACATGGACAGGGCCACCACGCACGACAATCTGCTGATCATCCCGCTGGTGCTGCTGGTGGTCCTGCTGATCCTCTGCGCCCTGCTCCGCGCGCTGATCGCCCCGCTGGTGCTGATCGGCACGGTGATCCTGTCGTTCGCGGCGGCCCTCGGCATCAGCGCGCTCGCCTTCCGCCATCTCTTCGACTACGCGGGCGAGACGACGGACTTCCCGCTCTTCGTCTTCGTGTTCCTGGTGGCGCTGGGCATCGACTACAACATCTTCCTCACCACCCGCATCCGCGAGGAGGCCACCCATCTGGGCACCCGCAAGGGCGTCGTGACGGGCCTCGCGGCGACCGGCGCGGTGATCACCTCGGCGGGCCTGGTCCTGGCCGGTACCTTCGCCGCGCTCGCCACCCTGCCCATGGTGGCCTTCGCCGAGATCGGCTTCGCGGTCGCCCTGGGCGTCCTCCTGGACACCCTGATCGTCCGGTCCGTCCTCGTCACCTCCCTCTTCCTGGACATCGGCCCGAAGGTGTGGTGGCCCAACCGGCTGGCCCGCGAGGACAACCCCCGGACCCCGTCGTCGGTCTGAACCGTCGTCAGACGGTGGCGTACGGGGTCCAGGGGGCAGCCGGTGAGCTGGTTCGACAACATGATGGACAAGCTGGAGGACGTTCTGGAGACCGGCGACCCGGATCGTCTGTGGACGGACTTCCTGGGGGCGAGCCACGACGTCTACATCGCCGAGGAGGCGCTCCGCGAGGCCGAGGAGAAGCTGGCGGCCGCCCGGGAGCGCGCCCTGGAGGGCGATCTGGCGCCGGCGCTCAAGAAGGAGATGCGCAGGGGACGGCACACCCTGTCCGTGCTGGATCTGCTGCGCGAGGTGGGGGGCGACCACCCGGACCTGGTCCTCGCCCTGCTCCCGGAGCTGTACGACTGCTGTCTGGGCGTCAACAGGACCAGCATCTGGGGCCGGGAGATCCTGCGCGCCCTCGGCCGGACGACCGACCTGCACGACGCCCTGGCCCCGCTGGTCACCGGCACCCTGAACGACGACGACGAACTGGCGGACGTCTTCGCGATGAACGGCCTCGGCATGCTCCTCGACGACATCGGCGACGACCGCCTCCTGGCCCGGTGGCGCGAGGCGGTCCGCACATCACCGGACGCCGACGTGCGCGACCTCGCGGACGACGACGAACCGGACGACGAACCGGACGAGGAGACACCCGAGGAGACACCCGAGGAGACACCCGGGGAGCGACCGCCCGGCGGCGCCCGCCCGCGAGCTTAGGGCCTGTCGTTCAGGCGGTACGGCGGATCAGTGCCAGGTACATCGCGTCCGTGCCGTGCAGATGCGGCCACAGCTGGACGTCGGGGCCCTCGCCGAGCGCCGGTACGCCGTCCAGCATGGGCCGGACGTCGATGAGGTCGGCGGCGTCGCCGTACTGCTTGAGGACGTCCGCGACGACCGCGCGGGTCTCGGCCAGGTGCGGCGAGCAGGTCGCGTACCCGACGACGCCCCCGACCCGTACGGACTCCAACGCGGTCCGCAGCAGGGCCCGTTGCAGCGGGGCGAAGTTCTCCAGGTCGTCGTGGCGGCGCCGCCAGCGCGCCTCGGGCCGCCGGCGCAGCGCCCCCAGCCCCGTGCACGGCACGTCCATCAGCACCCGGTCGAAGGAACCCGGCCGCCACGGCGGGCGCGTACCGTCGGCCGCGATCACCTGGTACGGGCCGGGGTTGCCGTCCAGCGCCCTCGCGACCAGGCCGGCCCGGTGGGGCTGCTTTTCGGAGGCGAGCAGGACGGCACCGCGTTCGGCGGCCAGCGCGGCCAGCAGCGCGGCCTTGCCGCCGGGTCCGGCGCACCCGTCCAGCCAGGCCCGGTCGGGCCCGTCGAGCGGCGCGTTCGCGAGGGCCAGCGCCACGAGCTGGCTGCCCTCGTCCTGCACCCCCGCGCGCCCTTCCCGTACGGCGTCGACGGCCCCCGGCTCCCCGCCCTCGGTGAGCCGCACGGCGTAGGGCGACCAGCGCCCCGGCATCGCGGCGTCCTCACGGAGCAGCTCCTCGGTGGTGGCCCGTCCCGGCCGGGCGACGAGCGTGACCTCGGGCCGCTCGTTGTCCGCCTCCAGCAGGTCCTCGATCCCGGCGCGACCGCCGCCGAGGGAGTCCCACAGCGCGGAGACGACCCACCGGGGGTGCGAGTGCACGACGGCGAGGTGGTCCTCGGGGTCCTCGTCGTACGACGGCGCGACCCGTTCCAGCCAGCCGTCGAGGTCGTGCTGGGAGATCTTCCGCAGCACGGCGTTCACGAACTTGGCGCGTCCGTCGCCGAGCACCACCCGCGCGAGGTCCACGGTGGCGGAGACGGCCGCGTGCGTCGGGATGCGCGTCCCGAGCAACTGGTGCGCGCCCAGGCTCAGCACGTCCAGCACCGGCGGGTCGACCTCGCGCAGCGGCCGGTCCACGCACTCGGCGATCACCGCGTCGTAGGTCCCCTGCCGGCGCAGCGTGCCGTACACCAGCTCGGTGGCCAGGGCGGCGTCCCGCGCGTCGAACTTCTCGGGCCCCTCCTTCTCCCGCGCCTTCCGCAGCAGCGGCGGCAGAACGAGGTTGGCGTAGGCGTCCCTCTCGTCCACGGCCCGCAACGCCTCGAAGGCGAGGAGGCGGACGGGGTCCTTCTGGGGCCGTCGGTACGGCTTGCCCGGCTTACGGGGACGGGGGGACTGCTCACTCACGAAAAGGTGCTCCGGATATGGGTCGAGATGCCACGACCAGCGTACGACGCGGCACCGTGCGGTCGGGCGGGGCAGGGGGTCCACGCCTCTGTGCGGTGCCCCCGTTGCCGAGGGACGGCCTCTGGGCGGCGCCCTCGATACCGAGGAACTGCCTCTAGGCGGTGCCCTCGGTGCCGAGGGTCTCCCCGGAGGAGATGCGCACGCCGCGTGCCCAGTCGGCGGCCTTCATCGGCTTCTTGCCCTGCGCCTGCACCCAGAGCAGTTCCACGGCGTACGAGCCGCTCCCGGCGTACACGTTGTTCTTGCCGACCTCCAACGCGCCCGGCGCGAGTTCGGTCCGCTCGGGCACCGGCGCGACATGGATGAGCTTCAGCCGCTCGCCCCGGAACGTGGTCCACGCGCCAGGCGCCGGTGTGCACCCGCGCACGACCCGGTCGACCCGCAGCGCGGGCGCCGCCCAGTCGATCCGCGCGTCCTCGACGGTGATCTTCGGGGCGAGGGTGACTCCTTCGGCGGGCTGCGGCACGGCCTTCAGGGTGCCGTCCTCGATCCCGTCCATCGTGGCGGCGAGCAGTCCGGCCCCCGCGAAGGCGAGCCGCGTCAGCAGGTCGCCGCTGGTGTCGGTGGGCCGGATCTCCTCGGTGACCGTCCCGTACACCGGCCCGGAGTCGAGCCCCTCCTCGATGAGGAACGTGGAGGCCCCCGTGATCTCGTCCCCCGCCATGATCGAGTGCTGCACGGGAGCGGCACCGCGCCAGGCCGGCAGCAGCGAGAAGTGCAGGTTGACCCAGCCGTGCGCGGGGACGTCGAGGGCGACCCGGGGCAGCAGGGCGCCGTAGGCCACGACCGGGCAGCAGTCCGGCCCGATCTCCCGCAGCCGGGCGAGGAAGTCCTCGTCGCGCGGCCGGTGGGGCTTCAGCACCTCGATGCCGGCCTCCTCCGCCCGCTGCGCCACAGGGCTCGCGACGAGCCGCCGTCCGCGTCCCGCCGGGGCGTCGGGCCGCGTGACCACCGCGGCCACCTCATGCCGCCCCGACGCGATCAGCGCGTCCAGGGCGGGAACCGCGACCTCGGGGGTACCAGCGAAGACAAGCCTCATGGGTGACTGTGGGCCTCTCGGACGGAACTTCAACAACCCCTGCACGAACGAGCCCCGCGCACAAGACACAGGACAACGCACCAGTCTATGCCCCCGGCGTCCGCCGCTCGGCACGCCACCGACCACGCCCGATCCGGCCTCCGCCGCCCCTCCGCACCACCGGGTCCCCTGCCCCGTGCCCCGGCGCACGCCCCCACGGAAGACCCGCATTCGGCGGCCGCCCCGGCGGGCCCGCTGCGGCGGAACGGCACGGACGGTGCGCGGGCGGGAGATCACGTCGCGCAGCGCCCCCCACGCGCCCTGCGCATATGCCCCCACGCCCCCACCCCGTTACCAGCGGAGCTGATCCGCGTTGGTCAAGAAAGAGTTGACCACTACCGGCCGCAATCGCGGCACATCCTTTTCAACGCCGGTTCGAGAGGCTTGTTCATGGCCGACCACGCAACCCACGACGCCCAGGCTCGGGCCAGCCTGCACTTGCTGGTGCGGGACATCGAGCGGGTCCGCCGGCAGGTGGACGCACTACGCACCCTCACCGCCCAACTGGGCAACGTCTACCGCCCGCGCCGCTCCGGCCCCTCCACGGGCTTCGTCGTCTACGGACGCGCACCCGCCCCGACCGTCCGCCTCGCCCAGGAGCTGCGGGACAGCGTCGAGACCCTGGTCACGGCCGCCGTGGACTTCGACCGCTCACTCGGATTCTCGTGGGACGCGGTGGGCTCGGCTCTCGGGGTGACCAAGCAAGCGGTCCACCGCCGTTACGGCGCCCGCCGCGCAGCCGCGCAGGCCGCCGCCGAGGCGGAGCGCACGGGCGAGCCCCAGGGCAGCCGCGCCGTCAACGTGGGCTCCGGCCTGCCGACGGTCCCCGCGGCCCGTTCCGTGCCGGGCCAGTTGCCCGGACAGGTGCCGGGCCAGATGGCCGGACAGGTGCCGAGTCAGATGCCCACCCAGCCGACGGCCGGCAGCCCCACCCTGCGGGACGAGGCAAGACCCACGGCCTTCCCCGGCCCGCGCAACGGCTGACGACACCCCGGCTGCCTCCCGGTCCCGACCGACCCGGGAGGCAGTCGCGTGCCACCGATCACCTGTCACCCGTGACCCGTCACCTCACCCGACGTCTGGTCACCCGACGTCGAGTCACCCGATGTCGAGCGGATCCACCCGGATCCGCACCCCTTCTCCCCCTCCGCGGGCCATCCGCGCGGCCTGCGCGCTCTTCAGCGCGGCGGCCAGTGCCGCCCCGCTGCCGGGCGGCACCCGGATCAAGGCCCGTTCCCACGCCTCTCCGGGCGGCGGCGCCCCCACCCTCCGTGCCCGCCCCGCCTCCAGGACGGGCAGCGGCACGGGCCCCAGCACCTCCGCGTCCGGCGGCAGTTCGATCCCGCCCAGGAAATCGGCCACGGCCTGCGCCGTGCCGGACACGGCCGCCATCCGGGACACCGGCGGAAACCCCAGCTCGGCACGGTCCGCGAGCTCCCGCACCGCGTGCCCCACCGGGTCCCACCGTACGAGGGCCTGTACGGGCCGTAGCGTCGGCTCGGCGACCACGACGACCGTGCCGCCCGCCCCCTGGTTCCGCACCAGCGCGGCCGCCCCGATCCACCGGCGCAGCGCCTCCTCCCCTGCCCGCAGATCGGGGCGCCCGAGCATGGCCCAGCCGTCGAGCAGCAGAGCGGCCGCGTACCCGCCCTCGGCGACCGGTTCGGCGCCGGGCGTGCTCACGACCAGTGCGGGCGTCCCCGGCACGGTGTCGAGCACATGTTCCCGCCCGGAGGTACGCACCGGCACGGCGGGAAAGGCTCGCCCCAGCTCCTCGGCGGTACGCCGGGCACCGACGACCTGGGCCCTCAGCCGATGGCTCCCGCACTCCGGGCAGTGCCAGCCCGCCTCCTCACGCCCGCACCACCCGCACACCAGGGCGCCGGCGCCCTCCCGCGCCTCCAACGGCCCCGCGCAGTGCTGGCACCGCGCGGGCTCCCGGCACCGCACACAGGCCATCCTCGGCACGTACCCCCGCCGGGGCACCTGGACGAGGACGGGCCCGTCCCGCAGCCCGTCCCGGGCGACCTGCCAGGCGAGGCTGGGCAGACGCGCGGCCCGAGCCGCCTCGTCGCGCGCCAACTCCCCGTCCCCGACGGTCCGCACCAGGGGCGCGACGGCCCGTACCTGCTCCCTCGCGGCGACGATCGGCGCGGCCCACCCGCTCTCGACGAGCTGGGCCGCCTCCACGGTGCAGCTCCAACTCCCCAGCAGGAAGGCACCCTTGTCCCGAGTGGCTCGCAGCTCCAGCACCTCCCGCACATGCGGGAAGGGAGCGTTGTCGTCGCTGTGACTGGCGTCGCCGTCGTCCCAGACGACGACCAGCCCGAGATTCCGCACGGGGGCGAACATGGCGGCCCGGGTCCCGACGACCGCGCGCACGGCCCCCCGCCGCACGGCCAGCCACTCCCGGTACCGCCGCTCCTGCCCCGCGTCGGCGGTCAGCAGCGCGTGCTGCCCCTCCCCCAGCAGCTCCCGGAGGGCCTCGTCGACCCGCGCGGCAGGCCGCCCCGCCGGTACGACGACGAGGGCGCCCCGCCCGGAGGCCAGGGTCGCCTGCACGGCCCGCCCGATCTCCTCCGCCCACTCGGGCCCCGGCAGAGCGGTCCACACCGCGCGCGGCGAACGACCGGCGGCCAGAGCCTTCAGGAACTCCGGGCCCCGCGTGTACCTTGCCCAGGACCCCGTTTCCGGTGCGGCCGGAGCGGGCGGCGGCCCGCCCATCTCCGCCGCCTCGGCCCGGCCGTGCCGCGGCGGCACGGCCAGTTGCAGCACATCCGCGAGGCTCCCCGCGTACCGGTCCGCGACCGCCCGTGCGAGCCCCAGCAGCTCCGGGCTGAGCACCGGCTCCGGTGACACGACCTGCGCGAGCGCGGCCAACGGCCCCGCGTAGTCCGACTCGGCGACCCGCTCGACGAGGAACCCGTCGATCAGCGAGCCGCCCTCCCGCCGCCCCTCCCGGACATTCCGTCCCCCGGCCCCGAAGCGCACCCGCACCCGCACCCCGGGGCGAGCGACGGCGTCCAACTCCTCGGGCACCGCGTAGTCGAAGTAGCGGTCGAGATGCAGCACCCCTTTGTCGACCAGCACACGGGCGACCGGAAGCTCCTTCGCCAGGGCGGCCCCCCGCCACGTCCGCGGCTTGGCCCGGGGCGCCCTGGCCTTCTTCACGGCCTCCCGAATGAGCGCGAGCTGCTCCGGCGCCGCACCCCCCGCGCCCCCACCGCTCGTCCCGTCCTCGCTGCTCACGCCAGCATTCTCCCAAACCCCACTGACATCCGACGGCGCCCGCAGGCTCGGGACAGGACGCCAGGCTCCCCCTGAAGCCCGGTGACAGCGCCGAGGCCCGGCGCCCCCAGAGGGACACCGGGCCTCGGAAGAGAACCTGAGGGTTCCGTGGGCTACAGACCCGCCGCCTCACGCAGCGCGTCCACGCGGTCCGTGCGCTCCCAGGTGAAGTCGGGGAGCTCGCGGCCGAAGTGGCCGTACGCGGCGGTCTGGCCGTAGATCGGGCGGAGCAGGTCGAGGTCGCGGATGATCGCGGCCGGGCGGAGGTCGAAGACCTCGTCGATCGCCTTCTCGATCTTGTCCGTGTCGATCTTGGCGGTGCCGAAGGTCTCGACGAAGAGGCCGACGGGCTCGGCCTTGCCGATGGCGTAGGCGACCTGGACCTCGCAGCGGGAGGCGAGGCCCGCAGCGACCACGTTCTTGGCGACCCAGCGCATCGCGTACGCGGCGGAGCGGTCGACCTTGGACGGGTCCTTGCCGGAGAAGGCGCCGCCGCCGTGGCGGGCCATACCGCCGTAGGTGTCGATGATGATCTTGCGGCCGGTGAGGCCGGCGTCGCCCATGGGGCCGCCGATCTCGAAGCGGCCGGTCGGGTTGACCAGGAGGCGGTAGCCCTCGGTGTCCAGCTTGATGCCGTCGTCGAGGAGGGCCTTCAGCTCCGGCTCCACCACGAACTCGCGGATGTCCGGGGCGAGCAGGGACTCCAGGTCGATGTCGCTGGCGTGCTGCGAGGAGACGACGACCGTGTCGAGGCGGACCGCCTTGTCGCCGTCGTACTCGATGGTGACCTGGGTCTTGCCGTCGGGACGCAGGTAGGGGATGGTGCCGTTCTTGCGGACCTCGGAGAGGCGCTTGGACAGCCGGTGCGCCAGGAAGATCGGCAGCGGCATCAGCGTCGGCGTCTCGTCCGTCGCGTAACCGAACATCAGGCCCTGGTCGCCGGCGCCCTGGCGGTCCAGCTCGTCCTCGTCGCCCTCGACCCGGGTCTCGTACGCCGTGTCGACACCCTGCGCGATGTCCGGGGACTGCGAACCGATCGACACCGACACACCACAGGACGCGCCGTCGAAGCCCTTCTTCGACGAGTCGTAGCCGATGGCCAGGATCGTGTCGCGGACGAGCTGGGCGATCGGCGCGTAGGCCTTGGTCGTGACCTCGCCGGCCACGTGCACCAGGCCGGTCGTGATGAGCGTCTCCACCGCGACACGGGACGTGGGGTCCTCGCGCAGCAGCGCATCGAGAATGGCATCGCTGATCTGGTCAGCGATCTTGTCGGGGTGACCCTCGGTCACGGACTCCGAGGTGAACAGGCGACGGGACACAACGCTCCCTGTGGTTGCAGCGGCTGCTGGCTGATCATTGGCGGACGGGACGGGGGCTGCGCCCGGCGTCGTCCGTGAACAGTTTATCGGTCGGTCTCGACCACCGGCCCACCCGTCTCGCCTCTCGGGAGCTCTGTGACCTGCGGCACGTGCATTCTGCCCAATGGTCGTCGCTGTCCGCCAGGGTCGCCACACCCCTAAGTTGCCTACCTCTGACGGACCGTGGCGCGAATGGAGCAGTCAGCCCAGCCGGTTCACGACCAGGTCCCACACCGTGTCGGCCAGGGCTTCCTTCGGGCCGTACGGCACGGCCGTCTCACTTCCGTCGGCTCCCAGCACAACGGCCTCGTTCTCCTCGGAACCGAAGGTCTTGCGCTCCCCCACCTCGTTCACCACGAGCAGGTCGCACCCCTTGCGTGCCAGCTTGGCGCGGCCGTTGGCGAGGACGTCGTCGGTCTCCGCGGCGAAGCCGACGACCAGTTGGTCCGGACGGGGGCGGTCGGCCGATATCTCCGCGAGGATGTCCGGATTACGAACCAGGACGATCGGCTCGGGGTCCTGGCCGTCCTTCTTCTTGATCTTGCCGGTGGCGTAGGTCTCCGGGCGGAAGTCCGCCACGGCGGCCGCCATCACCACCACGTCGGCGTCCGGCGCCGCCTTGAGCACCGCCTCGCGCAGCTGCACCGCCGTGCCGACGCGGACGACGTCCACACCCGCCGGGTCGGGCAGCCCCGTGTTCGCCTCGATCAGCGTGACCCGTGCGCCGCGCGCGGCGGCCGTGCGGGCGAGGGCGTACCCCTGCTTGCCCGAGGAGCGGTTGCCGAGGAAGCGGACGGGGTCGAGGGGCTCCCGGGTGCCGCCCGCGCTCACCACGACGTGCCGGCCGGCGAGGTCCGGTCCGGCGACCCCGCGGGCGAGCACCCGGCGGCAGACCTCGAAGATCTCCGCGGGGTCCGGCAGCCGGCCCTTGCCGGTGTCGACGCCGGTCAGCCGGCCCACGGCCGGGTCGATGACGAGGGCGCCGCGGCGGCGCAGCGTCGCCACGTTCTCCTGGGTGGCCGGGTGTTCCCACATCTCGGTGTGCATCGCGGGGGCGAACACGACGGGACAGCGGGCGGTGAGCAGGGTGTTCGTCAGCAGGTCGTCGGCGAGGCCGTGGGCGGCCTTGGCGAGCATGTCCGCCGTCGCCGGGGCCACGACCACCAGGTCGGCCTCCTGGCCGATGCGGACGTGCGGCACCTCGTGGACGCGATCCCAGACCTCGGTGGAGACCGGGTTGCCGGAGAGCGCGGACCAGGTGGCGGCGCCGACGAAGTGCAGCGCGGAGTCGGTCGGCACGACCCGTACGTCATGCCCGGACTCGGTCAGCCGGCGCAGCAGCTCGCACGCCTTGTAGGCGGCGATACCGCCGCTGACCCCCAGAACGACCTTCGGCTTGCCCACCGGGCCTCCCCGCACTCGAACCCGAACCTGACAGACGCACACCGCGGCTCGTCGGCGTACGCATCCATCACACACCACAGGCCCGACAGTCGCGCTGCCGGGCCTGTGGACAAACCTATCGCGGTCCGCCGATATGACTATCTGCGCGGAACCGTCGAGTGCTGCTTACGCGGGGCCGTCGATGGCCTCGGACGTGAGCAGACCCGCGTTGATCTCGCGCAGGGCGATCGAGAGCGGCTTCTCGTGGACGTGGGTGTCGACGAGGGGACCGACGTACTCGAGGAGGCCCTCGCCGAGCTGCGAGTAGTACGCGTTGATCTGGCGGGCACGCTTGGCCGCGTAGATCACGAGGCTGTACTTCGAGTCCGTGGCCTCGAGGAGCTCGTCGATCGGCGGGTTGATGATGCCCTCGGGCGCGGAGATGGAAGAGGACACGCTCTACCTTCCGATGGATGGGAAAGATTCAGTGTGCGCGGTCGACAGGATCAGCGACGATCACACAACGTCCATCAAGGCTAGCAGCTCGCGCGCCACATCCTCGACGGAGGTGTTGACCAGGGTGACGTCGAACTCCGGCTCGGCCGCGAGTTCGACCTTGGCCGCGTCCAAGCGGCGTTCGATCACCTCGGGCGGTTCGGTGCCCCGGCCGGTGAGCCGGCGGACCAGCTCGTCCCAGGAGGGCGGGGCCAGGAACACCAGTTGGGCGTCGGGCATGGTCTCGCGGACCTGCCGGGCGCCCTGGAGGTCGATCTCCAGCAGGACCGGCTCGCCGCGCTCCAGCCGTTCGAGCACGGCGCCCCGCGGGGTGCCGTAGCGGTTGCCGGCGAACTCGGCCCACTCCAGCAGCTCGCCGTTGGCGATCAGCTTGTCCATCTCGTCGTCGGTGACGAAGAAGTAGTGGACGCCGTCCTTCTCGCCGGGGCGGGGCTTGCGGGTCGTCGCCGACACCGAGAGCCACACCTCGGGGTGTGCCTTGCGCATATGGGCGACGACCGTGCTCTTGCCGACCCCGGAGGGGCCGGAGAGCACGGTCAGCCGCGGACGTACGTCCGGGGGCTCGGGGGTCGTCCCCCGGAATGTTGCAGCCATGCAGCGATTATTCCAGCAATCCCGGAGTGCCCGGGACTCCCTGCCCGCAGTACCGGGTCAGGAACCGGTGCTGCCGAACTCACGCTCCAGGGATGCGATCTGGTTGGAGCCGAGGCCGCGCACACGACGGCTCTCGGAGATGCCGAGTCGCTCCATGATCTGCTTGGCGCGGACCTTGCCCACGCCGGGCAGCGACTCAAGGAGGGCGGAGACCTTCATCTTGCCGATGACGTCGTTCTCCTGGCCCTGCTTGATGACCTCGTGCAGGGAGGCGCCGGAGTGCTTGAGTCGATTCTTGACCTCGGCCCGCTCCCGGCGAGCCGCGGCGGCCTTTTCGAGCGCGGCTGCGCGCTGTTCAGGGGTAAGGGGCGGAAGAGCCACGCCTACGTCACCTCGGATGTCGAACTGTCGGATACGGACCGGTGAGGAACCTAGTCGCCCCACACCTGGGGAGGTACGAGCAACACGCCTGCCCGTTCTCCCCCTACTGCCTGGAGGGCGTGGGAGGTGCCCTCACTCGTCGGAGACTAGCGGCCAACTCCGCCAGAGTCAGCGAGAACAGCGGAAAAGTCCTGGTCAGCCTCCCTGGAGTCGGACATAAGCCGCATACTGCCCCGGATTTGAGAATGTATTCAGACTCAAGCCGTCCGGTAAGCGCCGCCGGAGCACTCATCGGAGGTCTCAGGCGGCCTCCACGGCGGCCCTGATCTCGTCCGCGAAACGATCCGAGGCGTCACGCAGCGCGACGACGTCGGGACCGTGACGAAGAACACCCCGGCTGACATTGGGCACCACATGGCGCACGGCGGCCCCGAAGACCGCCGGGAGATCGGACGGGGTGGCCCCCTGCGCCCCGATGCCGGGCGCGAGGAGAGGTCCGTTGATCTGGAGGTCGTACGACGAGAGGTCGCCGAGCGTGGCGCCGACGACGGCGCCGAAGGACCCCAGGGGCTCCTCCCCCGCGTTCTCGGCCGCCAGGTGCGCCAGCATCGTCGCCCCGACGTCCCGCCCGGCGGCGTCCTCCGTGCGTACGGCGTGCTGCACCTCGGCGCCCTCCGGGTTGGAGGTCAGCGCCAGCACGAACAGCCCGGCGCCGTTCTCCCGCGCGAGGTCCACGGCCGGCTTCAGGGAGCCGTAGCCCAGGTACGGCGAGACCGTCAGGGCGTCCGAGAACAGGGGCGCGTCCTTGTGCAGGAAGGTCTCGGCATAGGCGGCCATGGTGGAGCCGATGTCGCCGCGCTTGGCGTCCATCACGACCAGCGCACCGGCCGCCCGCGCCTCCTCGACGGACTTCTCCAGGACGGCGATGCCGCGCGAGCCGAACCGCTCGAAGAACGCGCTCTGCGGCTTGAGGACGGCCACCCGGCCCGCCAGCGCCTCGACGACGGTGCGGCTGAAGCGCTCCAGGCCCGCGATGTCGTCGTTCAGGCCCCAGGCGGTGAGCAGGGCGGCGTGCGGGTCGATCCCGACGCAGAGCGGGCCGCGTTCGTCCATGGCGTGGCGCAGTCGCGCGCCGAAGGGCTCGGTCATGCCGTCTTCTTCCTCACGTCGGCGCCGACCGCGTCGGCGAGGGTGGCGTACGGGCTGGTGCGCAGCCGGGCGGCGAGGCCCTTGTGGACGGAACGCGCCCAGAAGGGGCCCTCGTAGACGAAGGCGCTGTAGCCCTGGACGAGGGTGGCGCCGGCGAGGATGCGCTGCCAGGCGTCCTCGGCGTTCTCGATGCCGCCGACGCCCACCAGGGTGATCCGGTCGCCCACGCGCGCGTAGAGGCGGCGCAGGACTTCCAGGGAGCGGGCCTTCAGCGGGGCGCCGGAGAGGCCGCCGGTCTCCTTCACGAGGGAGGGTTCGGAGGTCAGACCGAGTCCCTCGCGCGCGATGGTGGTGTTGGTGGCGATGATGCCGTCCAGGCCCAGCTCCACCGCGAGGTCGGCGACGGCGTCGACGTCCTCGTCGGCGAGGTCCGGGGCGATCTTGACCAGCAGCGGCACCCGGCGGGTGCGCACCGTGCGGTCGGCGGCCTCGCGGACGGCGGTCAGCAGCGGGCGCAGCGCCTCGGTGGCCTGGAGGTTGCGCAGACCGGGGGTGTTGGGCGAGGAGACGTTCACGACCAGGTAGTCGGCGTAGGGGGCGAGGCGCTCGGTGGACTTCACGTAGTCCGCGGCGGCCTCCTCCTCGGGGACGACCTTGGTCTTGCCGATGTTGACGCCGACGACCGTCCTGAAGACGGGGTTGCGGGAGGCCAGCCGGGCGGCGACGGCCAGGGAGCCCTCGTTGTTGAAGCCCATGCGGTTGATCAGCGCCCGGTCGGGCACCAGGCGGAACAGCCGCTTCTTGGGGTTGCCGGGCTGCGCCTCGCCCGTGACCGTGCCGATCTCGACGTGGTCGAAGCCGAGCATCGACATGCCGTCGACGGCGACGGCGTTCTTGTCGAAGCCGGCGGCCAGTCCGAACGGGCCGTGCATGCGCAGTCCGAACGCCTCTGTGCGCAGTTCCTCGTAGCGGGGTGCGAGGGCGGCCGCGAGGTAGGTGCGCAGCACGGGGATCCGGGCGGCCAGGCGGATCCAGCGGAAGGCCAGGTAGTGGGCCTCCTCCGGGTCCATCCGTTTGAAAACCAGACGGAAGAACAGCTTGTACATCTCGAAGTCCTCAGGTGCTCAAGGTCCTCATGAGGGGCGGACGTCCTCATGACAGGTGTCCTCATGAAGAGGGGGACACCGTTTCCGGTGTCCCCCTCAGGGCTGCTAGTCGCGGGCCGCGATCAGGTGTTCGGCGTGTTCCTGAAGCGAGCGCACCCCGACGTCACCGTGGTTGAGCGCGTCGATGCCCTGGACGGCCGCGGCGAGCGCCTGGACCGTCGTCAGGCACGGCACGGAGCGGGCCACGGCGGCCGTACGGATGTCGTAGCCGTCGAGGCGGCCGCCGGTGCCGTACGGGGTGTTGACGATGAGGTCGACCTCGCCGTCGTGGATGAGCTGGACGATGGTCTTCTCGCCGTTCGGGCCGGTGCCCTCGGACTGCTTGCGCACGACCGTGGCGTTGATGCCGTTGCGCCTCAGCACCTCGGCCGTGCCGGACGTGGCGAGCAGCTCGAAGCCGTGGGCGACCAGCTCGCGCGCCGGGAAGATCATCGAGCGCTTGTCGCGGTTGGCGACCGAGATGAACGCGCGGCCCTTGGTGGGCAGCGGGCCGTACGCGCCGGCCTGCGACTTGGCGTACGCCGTGCCGAAGACCGAGTCGATGCCCATGACCTCGCCGGTGGAGCGCATCTCCGGGCCGAGGACCGTGTCGACGCCGCGTCCGTGGATGTCGCGGAAGCGCGACCACGGCATGACGGCCTCCTTGACGGAGATCGGCGCGTCCAGCGGCAGCTCGCCGCCGTCGCCGTTCCTCGGCAGCAGGCCCTCCTCGCGCAGCTCGGCGATGGTCGCGCCCAGCGAGATCCGGGCGGCGGCCTTGGCGAGCGGCACCGCGGTCGCCTTCGAGGTGAAGGGGACGGTGCGGGAGGCGCGCGGGTTGGCCTCCAGGACGTAGAGGATGTCGCCGGCCATCGCGAACTGGATGTTGATCAGTCCGCGGACGCCGACGCCCTTGGCGATGGCCTCGGTGGAGGCGCGCAGGCGCTTGATGTCGAAGCCGCCGAGGGTGATCGGGGGCAGGGCGCACGCCGAGTCGCCGGAGTGGATGCCGGCCTCCTCGATGTGCTCCATGACGCCGCCGAGGTACAGCTCCTCGCCGTCGTAGAGGGCGTCGACGTCGATCTCGATCGCGTCGTCGAGGAACCGGTCGACGAGGACGGGCCGGGAGGGGCTGATCTCGGTCGACTCGGCGATGTACGCCTCCAGGCGCGCCTCGTCGTAGACGATCTCCATACCGCGTCCGCCGAGGACGTAGGACGGCCTGACGAGGACGGGGTAGCCGATCTCGTCGGCGATGGCCTTGGCGCCCGCGAAGGTGGTCGCCGTGCCGTGCTTCGGGGCCGGGAGGCCGGCCTCGGCGAGGACCTGACCGAAGGCTCCGCGGTCCTCGGCGGCGTGGATGGCCTCCGGGGAGGTGCCCACGACCGGTACGCCGTTGTCCTTGAGCGCCTGCGACAGGCCCAGCGGGGTCTGGCCGCCGAGCTGGACGACGACGCCCGCGATCGGGCCGGCCAGCGACTCGGCGTGCACGATCTCCAGCACGTCCTCCAGGGTGAGCGGCTCGAAGTAGAGCCGGTCGGAGGTGTCGTAGTCCGTGGAGACGGTCTCCGGGTTGCAGTTGACCATCACGGTCTCGTAGCCCGCGTCGCTGAGCGCGAAGGAGGCGTGGACGCAGGAGTAGTCGAACTCGATGCCCTGGCCGATGCGGTTCGGGCCGGAGCCGAGGATGATGACGGCCGGCTTCTCGCGGGGCGCGACCTCGCTCTCCTCGTCGTAGGAGGAGTAGAAGTACGGGGTCCGCGCCGCGAACTCGGCGGCGCAGGTGTCGACCGTCTTGTACACCGGGCGTACGCCCAGCGCGTGCCGGACCTCGCGCACGACGTCCTCGCGCAGCCCACGGATCTCGGCGATCTGCTGGTCGGAGAAGCCGTGCCGCTTGGCCTCGGCGAGGAGGTCGGGGTCGAGCTTGTCGGCGGCGGCCAGCTCGTCCGCGATCTCCTTGATGAGGAAGAGCTGGTCGACGAACCAGGGGTCGATCTTCGTGGACTCGAAGACCTCCTCCTGGGTGGCGCCGGCGCGGATGGCCTGCATGACGGTGTTGATGCGCCCGTCGGTCGGCCGGACCGCCTCGCGCAGCAGCTCCGCCTTGTCGCCGGGCTCGCCGACGAAGGTGAACTGGCTGCCCTTCTTCTCCAGCGAGCGCAGCGCCTTCTGCAGCGCCTCGGTGAAGTTGCGGCCGATCGCCATGGCCTCGCCGACCGACTTCATGGTGGTGGTGAGCGAGGAGTCGGCGGACGGGAACTTCTCGAAGGCGAAGCGCGGGGCCTTCACGACGACGTAGTCGAGCGTCGGCTCGAAGGAGGCCGGGGTCTGCTCGGTGATGTCGTTGGGGATCTCGTCCAGCGTGTAGCCGACGGCGAGCTTCGCGGCGATCTTGGCGATCGGGAAGCCGGTCGCCTTGGAGGCGAGGGCGGACGAGCGCGACACACGGGGGTTCATCTCGATGACGATGACCCGGCCGTCGACGGGGTTCACGGCGAACTGGATGTTGCAGCCGCCGGTGTCGACGCCGACCTCGCGGATGATCGCGATGCCGACGTCACGCAGCACCTGGTACTCGCGGTCGGTGAGCGTCATCGCGGGCGCGACGGTGATCGAGTCACCGGTGTGCACGCCCATGGGGTCGAAGTTCTCGATGGAGCAGACGACCACGACGTTGTCGTTCTTGTCGCGCATCAGCTCCAGCTCGTACTCCTTCCAGCCGAGGATGGACTCCTCCAGGAGCACCTCGGTGGTCGGCGAGAGGGTGAGGCCCTGGCCGGCGATGCGGCGCAGCTCCTCCTCGTCGTGGGCGAAGCCGGAGCCGGCGCCGCCCATGGTGAAGGACGGGCGGACGACGACGGGGTAGCCGCCGAGCGTCTCGACGCCTTCGAGGACGTCGTCCATGGAGTGGCAGATGACCGAGCGGGCGGACTCGCCGTGGCCGATCTTGGCGTTGACCGCCTCGACGACCAGCTTGAACTGGTCGCGGTCCTCGCCCTTGTGGATCGCCTCGACCTTGGCGCCGATCAGCTCGACGCCGTACTTCTCCAGGACTCCGTTGTCGTGGAGCGAGATGGCGGTGTTGAGCGCGGTCTGGCCGCCGAGGGTCGGGAGCAGCGCGTCGGGGCGCTCCTTGGCGATGATCTTCTCGACGAACTCGGGGGTGATCGGCTCGACGTAGGTGGCGTCGGCGATCTCCGGGTCGGTCATGATCGTCGCCGGGTTGGAGTTCACCAGGACGACGCGCAGGCCCTCGGCCTTGAGGACGCGGCACGCCTGCGTGCCGGAGTAGTCGAACTCGGCGGCCTGGCCGATGACGATCGGGCCGGAGCCGATGACCAGGACGGACTGGATATCGGTGCGCTTAGGCACGCTGGCCCTCCATCAGGGATACGAAGCGGTCGAACAGGTAGGCGGCGTCGTGCGGGCCGGCTGCCGCTTCGGGGTGGTACTGGACGCTGAAAGCCGGGCGGTCGAGGAGCTGGAGCCCCTCCACCACGTTGTCGTTGAGGCAGACGTGGGAGACCTCGGCGCGGCCGAAGGGGGTCTCGGAGACCTTGTCGAGCGGGGCGTCGACGGCGAAGCCGTGGTTGTGCGCGGTGACCTCGACCTTGCCGGTCGTACGGTCCTGCACCGGCTGGTTGATGCCGCGGTGGCCGTACTTCAGCTTGTAGGTGCCGAAACCGAGGGCGCGGCCGAGGATCTGGTTGCCGAAGCAGATGCCGAACAGCGGGGTGCCGCGCTCCAGGACCGCCCGCATCACGGAGACGGGGTGGTCGGCGGTGGCCGGGTCGCCGGGGCCGTTGGAGAAGAAGACGCCGTCGGGGTTCACGGCGTACACCTCGTCGGCGGTCGCCGTGGCGGGCAGCACGTGCACCTCGATGCCGCGCTCGGCCATGCGGTGCGGGGTCATGCCCTTGATGCCGAGGTCGACGGCGGCGACGGTGAACTTCTTCTCACCGATCGCGGGGACGACGTACGCCTCCTGGGTGGCGACCTCCGCGGAGAGGTCGGCGCCCTTCATCTCGGGGGCCTGGCGGACCTCGGCGAGCATGGTGCCCTCGTCGGGCAGGGCGTTGCCGGAGAAGATGCCGACGCGCATGGCGCCGCGTTCGCGCAGGTGGCGGGTGAGGGCGCGGGTGTCGACGCCGCTGATGCCGACGACGCCCTGCTGGGCGAGCTCCTCGTCGAGGGTGCGCCGGGAGCGCCAGTTCGAGGGCACGCGCGCGGGGTCGCGTACGACGTAGCCCGCGACCCAGATCCGCTTGGACTCGGGGTCCTCGTCGTTGACACCGGTGTTGCCGACGTGCGGGGCGGTCATCACGACGACCTGGCGGTGGTACGACGGGTCGGTGAGGGTCTCCTGGTAGCCGGTCATACCGGTGGAGAACACGGCCTCGCCGAAGGTCACCCCCACGGCCCCGTAGGCGCGGCCGCGGAACATCCGGCCGTCCTCCAGGACGAGTACGGCGGGAACTTTGGTGGCTCCCCTGGTGGAGGTCGTCATCGTGCGCCTTCCGTTTCCGTCTTCTTGATCATCTGGTTCAGGGTCTCGACCCACTCGTTGTGTTCGGCCGCGCGGTCGGATCGGAACCCGGAGTCGAGGAGCTTGTCGCCGTGGGCCCAGGTGACGACGAGCAGTCCGCCCTCGGTGAGGACCTTGCCGGCGATGCCCTTGTCCAGCCGGGCCTCGCGCAGTGCCTCGCGGGGGACGAAGAAGTCCGTCGCTCCGGGCCGTACGACGTCAAGGCCCGTGTCCGTCAGGGTGAGCTCGACCCTGCTGCGGGTGCCCAGGCCGTGCGCCACGACGCGGTCGAGCCACTGCCCGGCGGTGGTGGAGCCGTGGTAGCGGCCGCTCATCGTCAGTCTGGCCGCACCGGGCTTCTCCGGCACGGTGGGCAGCTCCGGCAGGTCGCTCTGGAGCGTGCCGCGCCACTTCCAGCCCTCGCGCATCAGCCAGTAGACGAGGGCGACGAAGAGGGCGAGTCCGACGACCCAGCCGATGCGTCCGGCCCAGTTGGTGACCTCGGCCGACTCCTTCTGGGCGGCCAGCAGAATTACAGGTGTCACGTGAGCTTCCCGTCGACGAGCGTGGCCTTGCCCCGCAGCCACGTGTGCGTGACACGGCCCGGCAGCTCGCGGCCCTCGTACGGGGTGTTGCGGCTGCGCGAGGCGAAGCCCGCGGGGTCCACCGCACCACGGTATGCCGTGTCGACGAGCGTGAGGTTGGCGGGCTCACCTGCCGAGACGGGACGGCCGTGACCGGCCGCCTGGCCGATCCGCGCGGGCTTGAAGGACATACGGTCCGCGACGCCCGCCCAGTCGAGCAGCCCGGTCTCGACCATCGTCTCCTGGACCACCGACAGGGCGGTCTCCAGGCCGACCATGCCCATGGCGGCCGCGGCCCACTCGCAGTCCTTGTCCTCGTGCGGGTGGGGGGCGTGGTCGGTGGCGACGATGTCGATCGTGCCGTCGGCGAGCGCCTCGCGCAGGGCGAGCACGTCGCGCTCGGTGCGCAGCGGCGGGTTGACCTTGTAGACCGGGTTGTACGAGCGCACCAGCTCGTCGGTGAGGAGCAGGTGGTGCGGGGTGACCTCGGCGGTGACGTCGATGCCGCGGGACTTGGCCCAGCGGACGATTTCGACGGACCCGGCGGTCGACAGGTGGCAGATGTGGACGCGGGACCCGACGTGCTCGGCGAGCAGGACGTCACGGGCGATGATCGACTCCTCGGCCACCGCGGGCCAGCCGCCGAGCCCCAGCTCGGCGGAGACGACGCCCTCGTTCATCTGGGCGCCCTCGGTGAGCCGCGGCTCCTGGGCGTGCTGGGCGACGACCCCGTCGAAGGCCTTCACGTACTCCAGGGCGCGGCGCATGATCACCGCGTCGTGCACGCACTTGCCGTCGTCGGAGAACACGGTGACGCCGGCGGCCGACTCGTGCATGGCGCCCAGCTCGGCGAGCTTCTGGCCCTCCAGGCCGACGGTGACGGCGCCGATGGGCTGGACGTCGCAGTAGCCGTGCTCCTGGCCGAGCCGGTACACCTGCTCGACCACGCCGGCGGTGTCGGCGACCGGGAAGGTGTTGGCCATGGCGAACACGGCCGTGTAGCCGCCGGAGGCGGCCGCGCGGGTGCCGGTGAGGACGGTCTCGGAGTCCTCGCGGCCGGGCTCGCGCAGATGGGTGTGCAGGTCGACCAGGCCCGGCAGGAGGACCTTGCCGCCGGCCTCGACGACCTCGGCGCCCTCGGCGGACAGCCCGGCGCCCACCTCGGCGATGGTCTCGCCGTCGATCAGCACGTCCTGCGGCTCGCCGCCGAGCACCTTCGCACCACGGATCAGGATCTTGCTCATCTGTCTTACTTCTCCTCGGTGGTACGGGTGTGGGTGACGGCGGGCTCGTTGCCCCCGAGCAGCAGGTACAGGACGGCCATGCGGATGGAGACGCCGTTGGCGACCTGCTCGACGACGGTGCAGCGGTCGGAGTCGGCGACCTCGGCGGTGATCTCCATGCCGCGGACCATCGGGCCGGGGTGCATCACGATGGCGTGCTCGGGCATCCGCGCCATGCGGTCGCCGTCGAGGCCGTAGCGCCGGGAGTACTCGCGCTCGGTGGGGAAGAACGCGGCGTGCATGCGCTCGCGCTGGACGCGCAGCATCATCACGGCGTCGGCCTTCGGCAGGGTGCTGTCGAGGTCGTACGACACCTCGCAGGGCCAGGTCTCGATGCCGACCGGCAGCAGGGTGGGCGGGGCGACGAGGGTGACCTCGGCGCCGAGGGTGTGCAGTAGGTCGACGTTGGAGCGGGCGACGCGGCTGTGCAGGACGTCGCCGACGATCGTGATGCGCTTGCCGGACAGGTCCTGGCCGAGGCCGGCGTCCCTGCCGACGAGCCGGCGGCGCATGGTGAAGGCGTCGAGCAGGGCCTGGGTGGGGTGCTGGTGGGTGCCGTCGCCCGCGTTGATGACGGCGGCGTCGATCCAGCCGGAGTTCGCCAGGCGGTACGGCGCTCCGGAGGCGCCGTGGCGGATGACGACGGCGTCGACCCCCATCGCTTCGAGGGTCTGGGCGGTGTCCTTGAGGGACTCGCCCTTGGACACGCTCGATCCCTTGGCGGAGAAGTTGATGACGTCCGCGGAGAGGCGCTTCTCGGCGGCCTCGAAGGAGATCCGGGTACGGGTGGAGTCCTCGAAGAAGAGGTTGACGATGGTGCGGCCGCGCAGGGTCGGCAGCTTCTTGATCGGCCGGTCGGCGACCCGGGCCATCTCCTCGGCGGTGTCGAGGATCAGGACGGCGTCGTCGCGGGTGAGGTCGGCGGCCGAGATGAGATGACGCTGCATCTGTCAGGCTCCGTAAGGCAGTTCGGTGTCGGGAGGCGAGGCCCGGCCGGCCGGGCACAGCCGGGCGGGCGGGTGCGCGAGCGCGCGACGTCGGGCGCGCGGCAACGCCGCACGCCGGCCCGTCGCTACAGCTGCGCGCCCCGGGCGGCCGGCTTCGCACCGAGCAGCACGGTGTCCCGACCGTCCTCCTCGGCGAGCTGGACCTTGACCGTCTCCCGCAGCGACGTGGGGAGGTTCTTGCCGACGTAGTCGGCGCGGATGGGCAGTTCGCGGTGGCCTCTGTCGACGAGGACCGCGAGCTGGACGGCGCGCGGGCGGCCGATGTCGTTCAGCGCGTCGAGCGCGGCGCGGATGGTGCGGCCGGAGAAGAGGACGTCGTCGACGAGGACGACGAGGCGGCCGTCGATCCCGTCACCGGGGATCTCCGTACGGGCCAGCGCACGCGGCGGGTGCATACGCAGGTCGTCGCGGTACATGGTGATGTCGAGCGAGCCGACCGGGATCTTGCGGTCGGTGATCTCCGCCAGCTTGTCGGCGAGCCGCCGGGCGAGGAAGACGCCCCGGGTCGGGATGCCGAGGAGCACCACGTCGTCGGCACCCTTGGCGCGTTCGACGATCTCGTGGGCGATGCGGGTCAGTACGCGTGCGATGTCGGGGGCCTCGAGGACGGGCCTGGCATCGGACGGCTGCGGATCCTGTTGCGGATTTTCCTGCGTGTCCATACGAAACGGACCTCCTTCTCCGCCTCACGGGACGGACCTTAAAGGACGTCGGATTTGCGCCATCCACGGTAGCAGGCCCGGGCAACGCCCCTGATCACCCCCCTGGCCCAATGGAGAGCGTTTACCACGGAAGAGTCGGTCCGGACCATTCGGCTTGACGGGGCAGAGTCACGCTGCGTAACCTCACAGTGAGTTACCAGCCTTCGTCCGGGGAGCTATATGTCCAGCGAATACGCCAAACAGCTCGGGGCCAAGCTCCGGGCCATCCGCACCCAGCAGGGCCTTTCCCTCCACGGAGTCGAGGAGAAGTCCCAGGGACGCTGGAAGGCGGTCGTGGTCGGTTCGTACGAGCGCGGCGACCGCGCCGTCACCGTGCAGCGCCTTGCGGAGCTGGCGGATTTCTATGGGGTCCCCGTGCAGGAGCTGCTTCCCGGGACGACCCCCGGTGGCGCGGCCGAGCCGCCGCCGAAGCTCGTCCTCGACCTGGAGCGCCTGGCCAACGTCCCGGCCGAGAAGGCGGGCCCGCTCCAGCGGTACGCCGCGACGATCCAGTCCCAGCGCGGTGACTACAACGGCAAGGTGCTCTCCATCCGCCAGGACGACCTGCGCACACTCGCCGTCATCTACGACCAGTCCCCCTCGGTCCTGACCGAGCAGCTGATCAGCTGGGGTGTCCTGGACGCGGACGCGCGTCGCGCCGTCTCCCACGACGAGGGCTGACCCCTCGGACGGGCTCAGCAGAAACGTGCCGCCGGGGTGGCCGGAACCTTTCGGTTCGGGCCACCCCGGCGGTTTTCTGTCTTCAGGGACGCGGAGGGGCGGGCGGGGACGCGGACGGGTCCGCATCGCCGACGACCTCCCGTGCCAGGTCGCCCTCCCGCGGCCTCGCAGGGGGGTCGGCCTCGCCTGGGAGGCCCCTATTCGGCTTCCCTGCGGAGCGACGGCTTCAGGTCCTTGAGGCGCCCGAGCAGTCCGTTCACGAACGACGGGGAGTCGTCCGTGGAGAACTCCTTCGCCAGCTGCACCATCTCGTCCAGCACCACCGCGTCCGGGGTCTCGTCCACCCAGATCAGCTCATAGGCGCCGAGCCGCAGGATGTTGCGGTCCACGACCGGCATCCGGTCGAGGGTCCAGCCCACCGAGTACTGCGCGATCAGCTCGTCGATGCGCTTGGCGTACTCGGAGTACCCCTCGACCAACTGCATCGTGTACTCGCTGACCGGCGGCTGCCTGGTGTCGGACCGGGAGTGCCGGATCCAGTCCGCGAGGACGGTCAGGACGTCGGCCCCGCGCTGGTCGCCCTCGAAGAGGATCTGGAAGGCGCGCTTGCGGGCCGTGTTACGGGCAGCCACGGTTAGCTGTTCACCCGGCCGAGGTAGTCGCTCGTGCGGGTGTCGACCTTGATCTTCTCACCGGTGGTGATGAAGAGGGGCACCTGGATCTGGTGGCCGGTCTCCAGGGTGGCGGGCTTGGTGCCACCGGTGGAGCGGTCGCCCTGGACGCCCGGCTCGGTCTCCTGGATGACGAGCTCGACGGCGGCCGGCAGCTCCACGAAGAGCACCTCGCCCTCGTGCTGCGCGACGGTGGCGGTGAAGCCCTCGATCAGGAAGTTGGCGGCGTCGCCGACGGCCTTGCGGTCGACCATCAGCTGGTCGTAGGTCTCCATGTCCATGAAGACGAAGTACTCGCCGTCCATGTAGGAGAACTGCATGTCGCGCTTGTCGACGGTGGCCGTCTCGACCTTCACGCCGGCGTTGAAGGTCTTGTCGACGACCTTCCCGGAGAGCACGTTCTTGAGCTTGGTGCGCACGAAGGCCGGGCCCTTGCCGGGCTTGACGTGCTGGAACTCGACGACGGACCAGAGCTGGCCGCCGTCGAGCTTGAGCACCATGCCGTTCTTGAGGTCGTTCGTGGAAGCCACGGTTGCTTCAATCTCCTGGACTTACGTGGACGACCCCGGGGCACGCGCGCAGCTCAAGGGCTAGAGCGCGAGCAGCTCCTTGGTCGTGATGGTGAGTAGCTCGGGTCCGCCGTCCGCCTCGGGGCGCACGACGAGCGTGTCATCGATCCGGACACCGCCCCGGCCCGGGAGGTGGACCCCCGGTTCGACGGTGACCGGCACGCAAGCGTCCAGTTTACCCATGGCCGCGGGGGCCAACTGCGGGTCCTCGTCGATTTCGAGTCCCACACCGTGCCCCATCAGTGCCGGGAGGTCCGCGCCGTGGCCCGCGGAGTCCAGTACGTGACGGGCCGCGTGGTCGACGGCGCGGTAGGCGGCGCCCGGGACCAGGCTCTCGCGGCCCGCCCGCTGGGCTGCGAAGACGAGGTCGTACAGCTCGATCTGCCAGTCGGCCGGCGAGGTCCCGATGACGAAGGTGCGGCCGATCTCGCAGCGGTAGCCGCGGTAGACGGCGCCGAGGCACACGGAGAGGAAGTCGCCTTCCTCGACGCGGCGGTCGGTGGGGAGGTGGCCTCGGCGGCCGGCGTTCGGGCCCGTGGCGACGGAGGTGGCGAACGCGGGGCCGTCGGCGCCGTGGTCGACGAGGCGGCGCTCCAGTTCGAGGGCGAGGTGGCGTTCGGTGCGGCCGACGAGGATCGACTCCAGGAGTTCGCCCAGGGCCTGGTCGGCGATCTCCGCGCCGATCCGCAGGCAGGAGATCTCCTCCTCGTCCTTGACGACCCTGAGCTGCTCGACGGCGCCGCCGAGGTCGGCGAGCCGCAGCCGGGGTGCGACCGAGCGGATGGCTCGGTGGCGGGCCACGGTGAGGTGGTGTTCCTCCACGGCGAGGGATTCGGCGCCGGCGGCGGTGACGAAGTCGGCGGCCACCACCGCCGGGTCGCCGCCGGGCTTCGGCAGGACATGGAGGCGTACGGCGTCGTCGGGCCGCCCCTCGGCGCTGTCGCCCCTCGGGGGCGCGCCGCAGAGGAGGACGTCCTCGGTCGCGCCGAGCAGGAGGACGGCGCCGTGGGGGGCCGCGCCCGTGAGGTAGCGCACGTTGGCCGGGCGGGTCACGAGAGCGGTGGCGCTGCCGCTCGCCTGGCAGCGTTCTCTCAGCCGGGCCCGGCGGGCGGCGTGGGCGTCTGACATGCCCCGAGCGTATGAGCTCCGCTGGGCGAGCGCCGGTTCAGTGCGGCCGAGTGGGGGGGCGCTCCGCGGGGGGTGGGGGGTCGAGTGTGGATACGGGTGGGTGGGGGCGGTGTCTGGAGGGGGGTGGGGAGGTTGTGGGCCGGGTGCGGATGGGTGGGGGCTGGTCGCGCAGTTCCCCGCGCCCCTGGGGTGGCTGCGGCTGAGCGGTGATCACCGGTTCCGTCGGGCTGCCTCGCGGCCCCTGGCCCGCCTGCCGCCCTTGTGACCTGGGGCGCCACCCTCAGAACTAACTCGCCGCCCTCGACCTACCTCGCGCCGACCTCGGTCTGCCCTGCCGGTCTCAATCCGCCTGGCCGCCCTCCACCTACCCCGCCGGTCCCAGATCCGCCTGGCCGCCCGCGGCCTACCCCGCCGGTCCCAGATCCGCCTGGCCGCCTTCGGCCTACCGCCCCGACAGCCCCGACAGCCCCGACCTACCCTGCCGGCAGACATGCCCGGACTACCCGGCCGACCCCGGTCTGCCCCGTCGGACCTGGAGCCGTCTCGCCGGTCCCGCTACCACTTCGGGGGGCTTGCTATTGATCTGGCCAGGACCTCGTTCAGGACCCGGGCTGTGGCGGGGACGTCGAGTTGGGAGTTGTCGATGATGGGGAGGCCCGAGCCGTACCAGCCGGCCATGCGGCCGTGGATGCGGGCGACCTCCTCGTCGGTGAGGCGGCGGTTGCCCGTGCGCTTCGCGTTGCGTTCGAGGACGATCTCCAGGCCGGGCAGGAGGACGACGGGGAGCAGGCCGGGGCCGACGTGGCGTTTCCAGCCGCCGAGGCCGACGACCGGGCGGTCGGGGAAGACGGCGTCGTCGAGGATGCACGAGATCCCGTTGGCCAGGAAGTTGCGCGCGGCGAAGCCGCAGGTGCGGCGGGCGAGACGATACTGCGCCTCGGAGTTGTCGTTCCACCCGGACTGCGGGTCGGCGAAGCCGGAGCGCACCCATTCGCGGACGTCGTCGAGGCTGATGTGCGCGGTGGGCACCCGGCGGTGGTCCGCCCAGTACTTGGCGACGCTCGTCTTGCCCGCGCCGGCGGGGCCGATGAGGAGCACCGCGAGCGTGGTGGTCGTGACGTCCGGTGCGCCGGCGGCGGGCGGCGGGCTCGGCATGGTGACCGGGCCGCCCGGCGGCAGTTGCACGTGTCCGGTGGTGTCCCGGGGAACGACGGTGTGCTGCGGGGGCGAGGCGGGCGGGTGCCCGGAGCCTCCCGCGAAGCCCGGCGCGGGCGGGGGCACCGATCCCGGCGGTGCCGCCGGCGCGGGGGGCGCCATGGGCGCGGGCGGGTTTGCCGGGGCGTGGCCCGGATGCGGGCCCGGGGGCACGGGGGGAGGCACGGGGTGGCTCGCGCCGGGGTGTCCGGGCGGGGTGGCGCCCGGCGCTCCCGAGTGAGGCGCGGCGGGGTGTCCCTGGTGGTTCGCGGCGGGCGACCAGGGGGTCGCCGGGTCCTGCCCCGGCCGGTGGGGCGGCGGCAGCGGAGCTCCCACTGCGTGCTGCATCCGGTGCCACTCCGTCTCGTACAGTCACATCGACACTGGCAGGCGGGACTCTGGGACCCCCGCCCTCACCGAACGGTACCGCCCCCGGCCGCCGTTTGGTGAACGGCCGGGGGCGTCCCGGAGTGCCCAAGTGGCCATGGCCACAAGGCGAATCGGGCAAGTGGCGCCCGAACGGGCGTTACTGGCCCACTTCGCCGTATGCCGCGAGGAGGACCGCGGGGTCGGGGCCCTCCAGGACGGTGGGCTTGGCCAGGCCGTCGAGGACGATGAAGCGCAGCAGGTCGCCACGGGACTTCTTGTCGACCTTCATGGTCTCCAGCAGCTTGGGCCACTGGTCGTAGCGGTAGTGCAGCGGCAGTCCGACGGACTCCAGGACCGTGCGGTGCCGGTCGGCGGTCGCGTCGTCCAACCGGCCCGCCAGGCGGCCCAGTTCGGCGGCGAAGTGCATGCCGACGGACACGGCCGCGCCGTGGCGCCACTTGTAGCGCTCGTTCTTCTCGATGGCGTGGGCGAGGGTGTGCCCGTAGTTGAGGATCTCGCGGCGACCGGACTCCTTGAGGTCGCCTGAGACGACCTCGGCCTTGACCCGGATGGACCGCTCGATCAGCTCGGCGGTGTGCGGTCCGGCGGGCGTCCGGGCGGCCTGCGGGTCGGCCTCGATGAGGTCGAGGATCACCGGGTCGGCGATGAAGCCGGCCTTGATGATCTCGGCGAGCCCGGACACGTAGTCGTTGACCGGCAGCGAGTCCAGCGCGGCGAGGTCGCAGAGGACCCCGGCGGGCGGGTGGAAGGAACCGACGAGGTTCTTGCCCTCCGCCGTGTTGATGCCCGTCTTGCCGCCGACGGCCGCGTCCACCATGGCGAGGACGGTGGTCGGGATGGCGATCCAGCGGACGCCGCGCAGCCAGGTCGCCGCCACGAACCCGGCGAGGTCCGTGGTCGCGCCGCCGCCCACGCCCACGATGACGTCGGTGCGGGTGAAGCCGGACTGGCCGAGCGCCTTCCAGCAGTAGGCGGCGACCTCCGCGGTCTTCGCCTCCTCCGCGTTGGGCACCTGGATGGCGACCGCCTCGTAGCCCTGCTCGGCGAGGTCGGCGCGCAGGGCCTCGGCGGTCTCGTCCAGCGCCTCGGGATGGATCACCGCGACACGCTTGGCACTGCCGCCGATCAACCCACCCAGCTCACCGAGGAGTTGGCGGCCCACCAGGACCTCGTACGGCTCCGTGCCCGCCGTGCCGCCGACCTGGATCCGGGTCACTGTCTCGCTCATGCTTCCTTCAACTCCAGGGCGTTCAGGACCGCTTGGGTGACTTCCTCGGGCGTGCGGCCGTCCGTGGGCACGACGGCCGTGGCGATCTCCTCGTACAGGTGGCGGCGGGCCTCCATCAGCTCCCGCCACTGCTTGCGGGGGTTGACGGCGAGCAGCGGCCGGGCGGTGTTGAGGCCGGTGCGCTTGACGGCCTCCTCGACGTCCATCGAGAGGTAGACGACACGCTGTCCGGCGAGGAGGGCGCGGGTGTCCGGGTCGAGGATCGCGCCGCCGCCGAGGGCGAGGACCCCGTCGTGCGAGGCGAGCGCCGAGTGCACGGCCTGCTTCTCGATGGCGCGGAAGGCGGCCTCGCCCTCGTCGACGAAGATCCCCGCGATCGTGCGGCCCTGCTCGGCGACGATGTCGTCGTCGGTGTCGCGGTAGGCGACGCCGAGCCGCTCGGAGAGCAGCTGTCCGACGGTGGACTTGCCGACCCCCATGGGGCCGACGAGAACGACCAGAGGCACCGGGCTCACCGGATCGCGAGGTTGTCGAGGTACGAGCGGACGTTGCGGCGGGTCTCGGTGACGCTGTCGCCGCCGAACTTCTCGGCCACCGCGTCGGCCAGGACCAGCGCGACCATGGCCTCGGCGACGATGCCGGCGGCCGGCACCGCGCACACGTCGGAGCGCTGGTGGTGGGCCTGCGCGGCCTCGCCGGTGGTGACGTCCACGGTCTGGAGCGCGCGCGGCACGGTCGCGATGGGCTTCATGGCGGCGCGCACCCGCAGCAGCTCGCCCGTGGACAGGCCGCCCTCGGTGCCGCCGGAGCGGCCGGTGGCCCGCTTGATGCCCTGGTCGGTGGCGAGGATCTCGTCGTGCGCCTTGGAGCCCGGCACCCGGGCCAGGTCGAAGCCGTCGCCGACCTCGACGCCCTTGATCGCCTGGATGCCCATCAGCGCGGCGGCGAGCCGGGCGTCGAGGCGGCGGTCCCAGTGCACGTGGGAGCCGAGGCCCACCGGCACGTCGTACGCCAGCACCTCGACGACACCGCCGAGCGTGTCGCCGTCCTTGTGGGCCTGGTCGATCTCGGCGACCATCGCCTTCGAGGCGTCCGCGTCGAGGCAGCGCACCGGGTCGGCGTCCAGCTTCTCGACATCGGCGGGGGTCGGGTACACGCCGTAGGGCGCCTTCGCCGCGGCCAGCTCGACGACATGGCTGACGATCTCGATCCCGGCCGTCTCCTTGAGGTACGACCGGGCCACGGCGCCGAGGGCCACACGGGCGGCGGTCTCCCGGGCGGAGGCGCGCTCCAGGACCGGCCGGGCCTCGTCGAAGCCGTACTTCTGCATGCCGGCCAGGTCGGCGTGGCCGGGGCGGGGGCGGGTCAGCGGGGCGTTGCGGGCGAGGCCGGCGAGGACCTCGGGGTCGACCGGGTCGGCCGACATGACCTGCTCCCACTTGGGCCACTCGGTGTTGCCGACCATGATCGCCACGGGCGAGCCCATGGTCAGCCCGTGCCGCACGCCGCCGATGAACGTGATCTCGTCGCGCTCGAACTTCATCCGCGCACCGCGCCCATAACCGAGGCGCCGGCGGGCCAGGTGGTCCGCCACCATCTCCGTGGTGATCGGCACGCCGGCGGGAAGGCCCTCCAGCGTCGCGACAAGTGCGGGACCGTGGGACTCCCCCGCGGTCAGCCAGCGCAACCTGCTCAACGGTGCTCCTCAGTGCTCGCGCCCTGGTACTGCGTCCTGCCTGCGTGTACGCGTGTCCTCGCGTACGGCGACGGCGACCGGGTGCGCGGCCCCGGCCCGCCACTTCCGATCCTCCCACGTCCGGGGCGGGAGCCGGTCACAGGTCCAGCAGACGGACGGGCCGGGCCGCATCCGCCCGAACCGCATGTCGTGGATCCGAGTGGCCCGCACCCACGTGGCGCTCCGCGAGCAAACGGGGAGGCCGCTAGGCCTGTCGTCATATTCCCGCCGTCGCCCGGAGGGCGGCCCCGCGGCGTCAGGTGCGTGCTCTCGGCGTGCCGGGCCCTGACCCGTGTACTGGACGTACTCGGGTCAGGG
>NZ_JBVIBK010000026.1:0-137958 GCF_055573455.1 Streptomyces sp. NPDC030183 | reverse complement strand
AAACGCCTGCGTCAGCACCCCGACAGCGATCCGGTCCGACAACCGCTCACCCGCAGGCGTCCTGGCCTGCCCCACCCTCGCCACACGAACGACAATGAGACAAAACCACTTAAGTCACCGGCATTGCACCTAGGTGGCGTGCCAGGCGTCGCGGGGCAGGCGGGACTTTGCGGACACGACCGAGGGTGACGGGCGGCCGGGGGTCTGCCCTTCGCTGTTCGCCTGGCCGGGTGGCAGGGGCGGTGGGGCGCGCGAGGCGCGTTGTCCGGTGGGGCGCGGAGGCGTGGAATGGCTCGCCGGTGCCCCGGTGGCCGGGGTGCCCGAAGCCGACCGACACCTACTCGCGGGAGACCCCATGCCCTCCGCCCCTGTCCGCCGCGCGGTGACCGCCGCCACCCTGACCGCCGCCCTCGCCCTGACCGCCGTCGCTCCGGCGGGCGCGGCCGCCAAGGACGACGACGTCGTGCGCGTCAGGCTCACCGGCGTCACGGACGTCGACACGAAGCCCTGGCACGTCGAGCCCGGCGACAGCTGGGTCACTCATCTGAAGCTGTACACACCGAAGAAGAAGTTCGCCGGCGACGCCGGCGCGCGATGCGCCGCCGTCGAGGTCACCGGGCACCGGGTGACCGCGCAGTGCACCCGCGTCCTGCGGCTGAAGAAGGGGGAGATCACCCTGCACGACATGATCACCCGCGAGAACCGGGCGCCGATCACGGCCAAGACGGCCATCGCGGGCGGCACCGGCGTCTACAAGGACGCAGAGGGCCAGGGCTACATCACCCTGGAGGGCGACCGCGTCCACTTCGATCTCCGTGTCGAGGACTGACATCGCCCCCGGCCGCCCGGGTCGGGTCCGTCACCTGCCCCAGATCTTCCGGTACGCCTCCTGGTAGCCGGAGGGGTTCCAGGTCGTGGCGCCCTCGCTGTTGTCGGCGGTGCTGATGTGGACGGGGGCCACATACCCGCTGGCGGGGTCGCCGGAGAAGGCGCGGTTGAACTCGTCGACGATCTGCCAGCCCTGGAGCGACAGCGGCTCGGGGACGGTGGCTGCCTGGTACCGGCGGCTGGTGACGCGCTGGAACGCGGAGGGGTCGCCGTCTCCCGCACCGATGTTGGCGGGCGGACCGGCCCCCTCGCGTCCGGCCGCCCGGAACGCCGGGGCGGCGTCGGCGAAGTACAGGTCGTTGATGGCCACGGAGTGGGTCCACCGGTCCTGGAAGCGGGAGAGCAGTGAGGAGACCTCGCGGGGCGTGCGGCTGCTCGCGTCCGGGATCGGAATGTTCTCGTAGGCCAGCAGCCGTACGCCCGAGCAGGTGGCCAGCTCCTTCCTGATCAGCTCGGACTTGTGCTTGGCGAAGGGGATCGAGGCGTCGGTGAAGACCACGGTCCCGGCGTTCCCGTCGGAGTCCGCGATGACCCACTGGGCGCTGATCCTCGCCACGTCTTCGACCCGGGTGGTGACGTTGGTGAAGAGCGGGGGCTGTCTGCTGGGGCCCGGGGCCGCGACCGCGTGCCAGCCGACGAGCGGGATGTCCGCCGCGTTCGCCCGGGCGACCTGCTGCGAGGTCGAGTTGGGGTCGAAGCCGCCGATGACGATGCCGGAGGGCCTGAGGGCGAGGGCCTCGCTCATCGCCGCCTGGATGCCCGCCGGGGTGCCGCCGCCGTCGATCACCCGGACGCTCCAGCCGATGACCCCCGCGGCCTCCCGTACGGCGTCGGCGGCACCGGCGACACCCGGGTTCGTCATCGTCTGGGCGACGAAGACGAGGGTCCTGCCGGTGACCGCCCTGGGTCCGGTGGTCGGCCCGTTCCAGGGGACGTCGGTCCGCTCCGCCCTGCCGACGGCGGCCTGGGCCCTGGCATGGACGGCGGGACAGCCGTTCGCCGCGTCGGAGGCGTCCCCGGAGCCGTTCGACGAGCCGCGTTCACAGCCGCTCAGGGCGGCGGCCGCGGCCAGCAGGAGGGTGGCGGCCGACCGGGTAGGGCGGGCGCCGGGGGTGGGGGTGCGGTGGTGGTGCACGGGGGCTCCTCGCAGAGGGGTGCCGGGCTCGGGGCCGGTGCGGGCGGTCCGGGTCATGGGCCGCCGCCGCGGGGCGGGGCGGCCTCCGTGTCGGAGGTGATGGCTGCTCCGGTACGGAGCCTGCGGCGCGCGGAGTAGCCCGCCAGGCCGACAGCGAGCAGCAGGGTGCCGCCGTGGAACAGCGGGACCGTCCAGAACTCGGCGCCCATCTGGGCGATGCCGGTGAGGCCGACGGCGAGGACGGCGACCGCGACGAGGGTGCCGAGGGGGTTGGGGCGGCCGGGTCTGATCGCGGTGGCGCCGAGGAGCGCGCCGACGAAGGCGGGCAGCAGATAGTCGAGGCCGACGCTGGGGTTGCCGATCTGCTGCTGGGCGGCGAGCAGGACGCCCGCGCAGCCGACGATCAGCCCGGAGGTCGCGAAGGCGCACACGGTGTACTTGCGGACCGGGATGCCGACGAGGTCGGCGGCGCGCGGGTTGGAACCCACGACGTACAGGTACCGGCCGAGCGGCAGCCGCTCCAGCACCACCCAGAGGGCGACCGTGAGCGCGAGGACGTAGAAGGCCGGGACGGGCAGGCCGAGGAAGGTGGAGTCGTAGAGGTCGGTGAAGCCGGCGGGCAGTCCCTCCGGGCCGGGGACGATACGGCCGCCGTCGGTGATCCAGCCGGTCAGGGCGTACATCATGCTGCCGGTGCCCAGCGTCGCGATGAAGGAGTCGATCCGGCCGAACTCGACGACGACGCCGTTGACGACGCCCGCGGCCAGTCCCCCGGCGATCACGGCGAGGCAGGCGAGCGGCCAGGGCCAGCCCGCGTCGACGACGAGGTGCAGCACCATGACGTGCGCCAGTCCGAGGCCGTAGCCGAGGGAGAGGTCGAAGGCGCCGGTGACGATGGGGACCATGGCGGCCAGGGCGAGGACGGCCGGGATGGACTGTGTGGACAGGATCGAGTCGAGGGTGTCCAGGGTGGGGAAGGTGCGCGGCAGGGTGAGGGAGAAGACCAGGTAGAGCAGGGCGGTGAGGCCGAGGAGTCCGTAGGCGCCGACGAGGTGCCCGCCGCGGCGTGCGGGGCGGCCGGGGCGGGCCGGCCGGCGCGGCGGGTTGCGGCGGCGGGGCCCGGGCGGGGGCGGGGCGGGCGGGGCCGTCATGGGGTCCCGGCGGTTCGGGAGGGGGGCAGCGCCGAGGCCGCCCGGGTGAGGGCCGCGACGGTGAGGGCGGGGCCGCTCAGTTCGGTCGTCACGGTTCCGCGGACGAACACCAGGGCGCGCCCGCAGACCCCCGTGATCTCCTCGAAGTCGGTGGAGAGCAGCAGGACGGCGAGGCCCCGGGCGAGCGCCGCGTCGAGCAGCCGGTGGATGGCGGCCTTGGCCCCGACGTCGACGCTCGCCGTGGGCTCCTCCAGGATCAGCAGGCGGAGTGTGGTGCGGAGCCAGCGGCCGAGCACGACCTTCTGCTGGTTGCCGCCGGACAGGGTGGCGATGACGGCCTCGCTGTCCCGGGGCCGGACGGCGAACCGGTCGATCAGGGTGACGGCCTCGGCGCGTTCGCGGCGGGGCCGGATCCAGCGCGGCGCCGACGGGCCCGCCGCCCCCGGGTTGGCCAGCAGGTTCTCCCGCACGGTCAGCTCGGTGAGGCAGCCCTCCCGCTGCCGGTCGCCGGGCACGAAGGCGACCCCCCGGGCGACCGCGTCGGGGACGGTACGGGGCCGGTAGGGGCGGCCCGCGAGCAGGGCCCGTCCGCCGAGGAGGGGCCGGGAGCCCGCGAGGGCCCGGCCGAGGTCCATGTGTCCGGCGCCGGAGAGGCCGACCAGGCCCACGGCCTCGCCGGCCCTCAGGTCGAGGTCGACCGGCCCGGTTCCGGAGGTGCGTACGCCGTCGAGCCGCAGGACGGGCGGGCCGTCGGCGCGGACCGGGGACGGGGGGTGGTCGGCCGGTTCCTCGCCGGTGATGTCGCGGACGAGACGGCCGGGGGTGTGGCCGGCCAGGGGGCCGTGGCGGACGAGGCGGCCGTCGCGCAGGACGGCGAAGGTGTCGGCGACCTCGTACACCTCGTCCAGGCGGTGGCTGACGTAGAGGATGCCGTGGCCCGCGTCGCGCAGGGAGCGCAGGACGTGGAAGAGCCGGGCGCAGTCGGCGGCGGGCAGGCGGGCGGTCGGCTCGTCGAGGACGATGAGCCGGGCGCGGGCCGCGAGGGCGCGGGCGACGGCGACGAGGGAGCGCTCGGCCGGGCCGAGCCGGGACACGGTGGTGTCGGGGTCGAGGTGACCGGCGACGGTCCGCAGGGCCTCGGCGCAGCGCTCCGAGGTGCGGCGCCAGGAGATCAGCCCGGCGCGGCGGGCGTACCCGGTGCTCAGGGCGATGTTCTCGGCGACGGTCATCCACTCCACGAGCCCGAGGTCCTGGTGGATGAAGGACATGCGGTGGGCGGCGGCCTGGCCGCCGAGCGGGTGTCCGTCGACCGTGATCCGTCCGGCGTCCGCGTGGTGGACGCCGGCGAGGACCTTGATGAGGGTGGACTTGCCGGCTCCGTTGGGGCCGAGGAGGGCGAGGACGCTGCCGGCGTGGACGTCCAGGTCGACCCCGGCCAGCGCGAGGGTCCCGCCGAACCGTTTGGTGAGGCCGCGGATGCGGACCAGCGGTTCCGTCCTGTCGGCGGGGACCTCCTGCGCAGAGGTGTCGTGAACGTCGTGCACGGACAGCTCCGGGGGTCGGCCTGGCGCGGGCGGCGAGTTCGTCGCGACTCGCGTCAGCGATACTAGACGTACGTATCACAGTAATTCAGGCATTTCGCCGCGCGCTGCCGCTGGACGCCTCGTCTCAGACGCCGTCGAGGCCGCAGGCGGCCCAGATGACCTTGCCCTCGGGGGTGTAGCGGGTCCCCCAGCTCTGCGCCAGCTGGGCGACGAGGAACAGACCGCGGCCGCCCTCGTCGGTGCTGGCCGCGCGGCGCAGATGCGGCGCGGTGTTGCTGGTGTCGGAGACCTCGCAGATCAGACAGCGGTCGCGCAGCAGCCGGACCCGGATGGGCCCGCTGCCGTGGATGATCGCGTTGGTGACCAGCTCGCTGAGCATCAGCTCCGCGGCGAAGGCCGCCTCGTCGAGGCCCCACTCGGTGAGCCTGCGCAGGGCCAGGGCGCGGACCTCGCTGACGCGGGCCGGGTCGGCGGGCAGCTCCCAGGTGGCGATGCGGTCGGGGTCGAAGGCGTGGGTGCGGGCCACGACCACGGCGATGTCGTCGGCCGGGTGGGCCGGTGCCACGGTGTCCAGGACCGCCCGGCAGGTCTCCTCCGGGGTGCGCTCGGCCCGGGAGAGGGTGGTGCTCAACTGGTCGAGGACCACGTCGACGTCGCGGCTGCGGTCCTCGATGAGCCCGTCGGTGTAGAGGACCAGCTCACTGCCCTCGGGGAGGTGGAGCTCGACGGCCTCGAAGGGCAGGCCGCCCAGTCCGAGCGGGGGCCCGGCGGGCAGCTCGGGGAAGGAGACGGTGCCGTCGGGGCGGACCAGCGCGGGCGGCGGATGGCCGGCCCGGGCCATGGCGCACCGCTGGGTGGTCGGGTCGTAGACGGCGTAGAGGCAGGTCGCGCCGATGATGCCGGCGCCGCCGGAGGCGGGGTCCTCGCGGTCCAGCCGGCCCACGAGGTTGTCGAGGTGGGTGAGGACCTCGTCCGGCGGGAAGTCGAGTTCGGCGAAGCTGCGGGCGGCCGTGCGCAGCCGGCCCATGGTGGCGGCGGAGAACAGGCCGTGGCCGACGACGTCGCCGACGAGGAGGCCGATGCGGGCGCCGGAGAGCGGGATGACGTCGTACCAGTCGCCGCCGACGTCGGACTCGGCGGGCAGATAGCGGTGGGCGACCTCGACGGCGTCCTGGTCGGGCACACCGTGCGGGAGGAGGCTGCGCTGGAGGGCCAGGACCATGGTGCGTTCGCGCGTGTAGCGGCGGGCGTTGTCGAGGGACAGGGCGGCGCGGTGGGCGAGTTCCTGTGCCAGCCGGCGGTCGTCGTCGTCGAAGGGCGCCGAGTCGTGGGCCCGGTAGAAGGTGGCGACGCCCAGGGCGACCCCGCGGGCGACCAGGGGTACCGCGATGAGGGAGCGGACGTGGCGCAGCAGCCGCTCGGTGTGCTCGGGGTCCTGGGCGAGCCAGTCGACGGCGTCCTTCAGGTCGGGCACGAGGACCGCTTCCCCGCCGGTCAGACTGCGCAGCTGGGGCGCGGTCGGACCGTACTCGACCTGCTTCCCGGCGGGGCAGAAGGGCAGGTCGCCGCCGACGCCGTGGACCACCGTGCGGCGCAGGTCGGTGCGGGGGTCCGTGGCCTCCTCGCCGCGCAGGACGGGTTCGGCCAGGTCGACGGTGACGTGGTCGGCCAGTCGCGGGACGACCGTCTCGGCGAGTTCCTGGGCGGTACGGCGCACGTCGAGGGTGGTGCCTATACGGGTGCCGGCCTCCGACAACAGCTCCAGGCGGCGGCGTGCGGCCAGGGCGAACGTCCCGACATGCGGCTCTCCCACCATCAGCAGCCCTCGCGGGGTGGGCGCGGGACGCGGGTGGTCGTCCGGGACGCCGTCGACGTCGAGGGGTACGACGGCGGGGGCAGCCGTGGTGCCGGGGACCTGATCGGCGACGGCGGTTTCGTGGGCCTGACCGGCGAGGGTTCCGGCATCGGCCGGCCCGGTGGGGACGGCGACCAGGGGGACGCCGTCCAGCGGCGGGAGGCCGGTGGGGGCGGCACCCGGTCCGAGCAGTTGCTCGAACTGGCGCGGCAGGTCCGGGAGCGCGCGGGAGGGGCCGGGGAGGACGGCCTCGATGGCGACGCCTTCCACTCCGGAGGCGCTCGTCACGGGGCGGCTCACCAGGGTGATGCGCCGCCCGTCGGGCAGGGGCACGTCGACGGCGGCCCGCTGGGCGAGGGAGATCAGCTCGGCGGCCTTCTCCATGAGGATCGCCCGGTCGCCGGGTCCGAGTTCGAGGGCCAGGGCGTCCATCCGGACGCTGTGGTGCAGGCCGCCGCCGGCCTTGGCCCCGGCCGCCGCGTAGGCCTGGAGCAGCGAGCGCTCACGGGCGGAACTCTGTGCCAGCAGCCGCCGCTCGATGGCCGCGGCGGCCTTGCGGATCACGGGGGTCAGCGCCGGGTCCTCCGCGCTGCGGGGGTAGCCGAAGCACAGGACGCCCTCGATACGGCCGCTGAGCGGGTCCCGGACGGGCAGGGCGCGGCAGGCGCTGCCCTGGGAGCGTTCGGCGAAGTGCTCGGCGCCGTAGACGCCGATGAGCCGCCGCTCCGCCAGGGCGAGGCCGATGCCGTTGGTGCCGGCGAACCGCTCGGCGAAGACGAACCCGGGCACGGTCTGGATCGCCGGGAGGCTGCGGGCCATCGACGCCCGCCCGAACCGGCGCATCAGCACCGTCCCGTTCGCGTCGGCCAGGGAGATGTTCATGGCGCTGCCGGCGAACCTGGCCTGCAGCCGGTCGAGCACCGGCCTGGCCGCGCGGACGATACGGCCGTCGGGGTCGAAGTCGTCGTCGAAGGGCAGCTCGGACTGGTTCGGCGACAGCCCCAGGGACCGGGAGCGCCTCCACGAGTGGAGGATCGACGTCCGCACACCGCTCTCCACGGGTTCGCCCTGGAGGAAGAGCTCACGAAAACGAGCGGGCCCCGTGCCTTCTGTCGCACGGCCCGTGAGGATCGGCTCGCCGTCGGACCTGACCACGCTCGCCTCACACGCGCCTTCGATAACCCGCTTTTCGGAAGTATCCGGCATTGACGAGGATACGGGCATCGACAACACGAGTCACGGTCGGCGAGGGCGGTCACAGGACCGCGACCGGATTGACCGGTGAGCCGGTCCCGCCGGGGACGTTCAGCGGGGCCACGACGAGCAGGAACGCGTACCGCCCCGTCTCCGCGGTGGCCGCGGAGAGCGCCTCCAGATCGAGGTTGTCCAGCAGGGGCACCCCCATCGCGGTCACGGCGAGGGCGTGGACCGGCGAGTGCACCCCCGGGACGGGCGATGGGCGTACGTCGCTGTCGCCGTCACCGCCGAGCAGGGAGATGCCCCGCTCGGCCAGCAGGGGCAGGGCGTCCACGTGGAACCCGGCGCTCGCGGTGTCGGGGTCCCAGGCGCCGAGTTCGTTACGGCGGCGGACGTGGCCGGAGCGCAGCAGGACGGCGTCGCCCTCGCCGATCGTCACGCCGAGTGCCCGCTCCGCGGCGAGGACGTCCTGCGCGCGCACGGCACGCCCCGGCTCCAGCCAGCGGACGCCGAGGACGGCGGGGAGGTCGAGCAGCACGCCCGTGGTGACGAGGGGGCCGAGCGCGGCGACCGCGCCGAAGCGGGCACCGGTCGCGTCCACGGACTCGCGGGCCGCCCTGCCGTCGTAGAGCCGCCCCCGGTAGGCGATGTGGGACAGCGCGTCCAGATGGGTGACGCCCTTGCCGTGGTAGTCGGCGGCGAGGAAGTCCTTGTGGGTCGTGGGTTCGGGGCTCTCCACGTCGCCGAGGTCGGTCATGTGGTGCAGGGCGGGCTTGCGGTTGTCCGGGCCCGGCCGGGTGTTCCAGGGCAGGGCCATCGGGACGACCCGCCCCGACCGCACACGGGCGGCGGCCCGCCGCACATGCTCCTCGGTCACCCGGTTCCACGCACCGCGGTCGGCGGGATCCCAGCGGCCCCACGTGCGGACGGCCTCGAAGAGCCGGTCGAACTCCCGCCAGGGGACGAGGGGGCCGTCAGGGGCGGCGCCGGGGTGGTGGTCGGCGGCCTGCTCGAGGTCGGCCGCCGGCTCGGGGGGCGGGGTCTCGGCGGGCGGCACCGGAGGGGGATCCACGGCTCCACCGTGCACCGGTCAGCGGACTTGGCGCCACAGCAGCCGGGGCAGCCGGGGCGCCCTGCGGACGAGGACCGCCGAGGCCAGGCCGATCGCGGCGCCGGCGGCCACGTCGGAGGGATAGTGCGCGCCACTGTGCACGCGTTCGACGGCCACCGGCACCGCCAGCGCCCCGCAGGTCGTGCCGGCGGGCGGCCACACGGCACCGACGGAGTCCGCGAAGGCGACCGCCGCGGCCGTGTGCCCGGAGGGGAAGGAGGAACTCTCGGGACGGTCCTCCAGTTCGTCCGGCGGGACCCACTCAGCGGGCGGGCGCCGGCGCCGGTACAGCTGCTTGGTGACGAGGTACAGCTGCTTGGTGACGAGGTTGGACAGCAGCGGCGCCGTCGTCATGCCCGTCACGCCGTCGTCATGCCCGTCACGCCGGCGGCCGCGGCGACCCGGCCGCGCCATCCCGTGGCGGCCGGCGGCACCGCGACGGCCCACAGCTTCGTGTGTTCGGCCGTCTCCTCCACAGCGGGCAGCACATGCATCGCCCACGCGGGCCCGCGGCCGATCGCCCGGCGGGACAGCCGCCGGTCCGCCGCGCGCAGCTCCCCCACCCCCTTCCGGGGCGGCTTCCTCCGTCCGCGCCGCCCGGGGCGGCGACCCCGTCTTCACGAGCTGTCCCCTCACCGGCGGTCAGGTGCCGAGCCGTCGTCGGTCCTCCTCGGTCCACTTCCGTGTGTCGCGAGGCTGGACGTACGGCTCCTCCTCGACCGGATGGCCCCCCGCGACGGCCCGCTGCCGGGCCAGCTCGGCGTCGAACTCCAGGCCCAGCAGAATCGCCAGGTTCGTGATCCAGAGCCACACCAGGAAGACGATGACACCGGCGAGGGTGCCGTACGTCTTGTTGTACGAGCCGAAGTTCGCCACGTACAGCGCGAACCCGGCCGAGGCGACCATCCAGATCAGCAGCGCCAGGAAACTGCCGGGGGTCACCCAACGGAAACCGCGCACCTTGGCGTTGGGAGTGGCCCAGTACAGCAGCGCGATCATGACGGTGACCAGCGCCACCAGCACCGGCCACTTGGCGATCGACCACACGGTCAGGGCCGTGTCGCCCATCCCCAGCGCGGAGCCCGCCTCGCGGGCCAGGGCCCCGGTGAACACGACGATCAGGGCACTGATCACGGCGAGGACCAGCAGGACGACCGTCACGGCGACCCGGATGGGCAGGACCTTCCAGACGGGCCGGCCCTCGGGGATGTCGTAGACGGCGTTGGCCGTGCGGATGAACGCGGCGACGTAGCCGGAGGTCGACCACACCGCCAGCAACAGGCCGACGATCGCCATGACCGAGCCGATACCGGCGTTGCCCTGGAGTTGCCGCACGGCGTCCTGGAGGATGTCCCGCGCGGAACCCGGGGCCAGGCTCTGGATGTTGTCCAGCACCTGCTGGGTCGCCGACCGGCCGGTGATCCCCAGGAGGGAGACGAGCACCAGCAGTGCGGGGAAGAGCGAGAGGATCCCGTAGTACGTCAGGGCCGCGGCCCGGTCGGTGAGTTCGTCGTCCTTGAACTCCTTCAGCGTCCCCTTCAGCACCGCCGACCAGGAGCGCTTGAGGACCTGCGTGGGCTGGTCCGGGGCCCGCCGCTCCACCTGCTCGTCCGGTCCGACGGACCGCTCGCCGGGCGCCCGCTCCTCCCGGTCCTCGGGCTCGGAGCGCGGCTGTTCCTCCGGCGGCCGCCGGTCCATCCGTTCCTCCACGGCATCGGCCTCGCGGTCGTGCGCGTGGTGTTCGCCATGCCATCTGAGCCGTTTCAGTGTCCGCACCATGCGCCACGCGTATCCGCGCGTCGAGGAGCTATGCGCCGTTTGGGCAGAAATGTCGACATCTCAGCCCCGGGGAGGCGCCCGCGATGGCCAGCGCGAAGTCGTCGGCGGTCAGTCCGGCCGGACGGCGCCCGCCCCGTGATGGACCTTGAGCAGCGGTTCGATCGCGGAGCGCAGGGACGCGGGGCCCGGCTGGCCGCGGCTGGCCGGGGCGCCCCGGCGCGCAGGCGGCCTGCCGCAGCGCCTCGGCCGGCCCCGCCTCGGCGACGGGGTACCGGGCGACGTGGTCCGTCCAGTCCCGCAGGGGCCTGGTCGGTCCCGCGGGTCTCCAGACAATGGTCCGGTTATTCGTCACCCTCCCCCCGGGTCCTGGTCAGAGGGTCTCCGTGGCGGGCTGGGACTCCGCCAGGCTGCGCAGTTCGGCCTTGGCGAGCTTGCCGCTGGCGTTGCGCGGCAGTCGGTCGAGGAGCAGCAGCCGGGTGGGGAGCTTGTAGCCGGCGAGATGCCGACCGGCGAACGCCCGGATGTCCTCCAGGGAGAGTTCCGCTCCGGGCGCGCAGGTGAGGACGGCGAGGACGGTCTCGCCCCACTCGGGGTCGGGGACGCCGAGGGCGGCCGCCTCCAGGACACCGGGGCAGGCGGCGAGGACGCGTTCGACCTCGGCCGGGTAGATGTTCTCGCCCCCGCTGATGATCATGTCCTTGAGACGGTCGACGATGTAGTAGAAGCCGTCCTCGTCCCGGTGGGCGATGTCGCCGGAGTGGAACCAGCCGGCGTCGTCGAAGGCGGCGGCGGTCGCCTCGGGGTTGTTCCAGTAGCCGGGCGTGACGTTGGGGCCGCGCACGCAGATCTCGCCGCGGACGTCGGCCTCGTCGACCCTGGCCCCGGTGGCGGGGTCCACGACACAGATCTCGGTGTACGGCATGGGGGCGCCGGCGGAGCCGGTCTTCTCCCGGGTCAGCGCGGCGGGCAGATACGTGGCGAAGGGGGCCGTCTCGGTGAGCCCCCACGCCTGCTGGAGCAGGACACCGCGGTCGGCCCAGTCGTGGATGAGCCGCGGCGGCACGGGGGCGCCCGCGACGATCGGCGACCGCAGCGCGCTCAGATCGGCCTCGGCGAAGCCCGGCACCCGGGAGAGGGCGGCGTACATGGGCGGCACCGCGAAGAGGCCCGTGACCCGGTGGCGTACGAGGTCGTCCAGGCACTGGGCGGGGTCGAAGCCCCGGCGCAGGACGACCGTGCCGCCGCGCAGCAGGGTCCGCAGGGTGAGGGCGTTGAGGCCGCCGATGTGGAAGAGCGGGGCGACGGCCAGGTTCACGTCGTCGGAGCGGGTGTCGACCATGCCGTCGACGTTCACCGCGTTCCACCACAGGTTGCCGTGTGTGAGCATGACGCCCTTGGGGCGGCCGGTGGTGCCCGAGGTGTACATCAGCACACCGAGGTCGTCCTCGTACAGGGGCACCGGCGGCCGTTCGGCGCGGCCGGGCCCGAGCAGCCGCGACAGCGGCGTCCATCCGGCCGGGGGCGTCCCGGCGGCGGGGCAGGCGGGGTCGTTGTCGACGAGGACGTGACGGCGGGCCGGGACGTCGTCGCGCACCGACTCGACCAGTACGCGGTGCCCCTCCTCGACGACCAGGGTGCGGGCCCCGCTGTCGGCGAGGACGTCGCGGACCTCCTCGGCGACGAGACGGAAGTTGACGGGGACGAAGACGGCCCCGAGGTGGGCGGCGGCGAACAGGGTGTGGAAGAAGGCGGCGCTGTTGAGGCCGAGGTAGGCGATCCGGTCGCCGCGGCGCAGCCCCTGTTCGGCCAGTCCGGCGGCCAGTTCCACGGCGGTACGGCTGAGCCGGGCGGCGGAGAACTCCTGGCCCTCGTAGTGGAGGGCGGCGGGGGTGGGGTACTTCGCTCTGCGGTGCAGAGCCGCTGCGGGGCTGATGTCGACGGCGGCCATGGCGGCGGCTCCTTCGCTGGCTGTCGTACCGGCTTCGCCGAACGCTCCGGAGAACTCCTTGTCGTCCCACCGTCCCACCGGGTGGCCACCGGTCAAACCGGACGGTGCGGTCCTACGGGCCCGTCGTCTCGTCCGGCAGTGCCTGTTCCGCCCAGATGGTCTTGCCCGTGCGGGTGTGGCGGCTGCCCCACCGGCGGCTGAGCTGGGCGACGAGGAGGAGGCCGCGGCCGCCCTCGTCGAAGGCGCGCGCCCGGCGCATGTGCGGGGCGGCGCTGCTGGCGTCGGACACCTCGCAGATGAGGGTGGCGTCGCGGATCAGCCGCAGCTGCACGGGGGCGTCGCCGTAGCGGATGGCGTTGGTGACCAGTTCGCTGACGATCAGCTCGGTGACGAAGGAGAGGTCGTCCAGCTGCCAGGCGGCGAGCTGGTCGCAGACCAGCTTGCGGGCCTGCGCGACGAAGGTGGGGTCGGCGGGGACGTCCCAGGTGGCGACCTGGTCGGCGGCGAGGCCGTGGGTGCGGGCCAGGAGCAGGGCGACGTCGTCGGCGGGGCGGTCCGTCAGCAGGCCGCGCAGGACCCCGTCGCAGGTCTCCTCCAGGGGCCGGTTCTTGCCGGCGAGCGCCTCGCGCAGCAGGGTGAGCCCGTCGTCCACGTCGTGGCCGGCGGTGTGGACGAGGCCGTCCGTGTACAGGGCGAGCACACTGCCCTCGTCGAGGTCGAACTCCGCCGTCTCGAACGGCAGCCCTCCCACGCCCAGGGGCGGCCCGGTCGGCAGGTCGAGGAAGTCCGCCTCGCCGTCCGGGGCGACCAGGGCGGGCGGCGGGTGGCCCGCCCTGGCCATGGAGCAGCGGCGCGAGACGGGGTCGTAGACGGCGTACAGGCAGGTCGCGCCGATCTCGCCGGGGCTGATGGCGTCGTCGTCACCGTCCGCCGCCGTCTCGGTGTCCAGGCGCAGGACGATGTCGTCGAGCTGGGTGAGCAGCTCGTCCGGGGCGAGGTCGACGTCGGCCAGCGTGCGCACGGCGGTCCGCAGCCGGCCCATGGTCGCCGAGGCCTGCACACCGTGGCCCACGACGTCGCCGACGACGAGCGCCACCCTCGCCCCGGACAGCGGGATGACGTCGAACCAGTCGCCGCCGATCCCGGCGCGGGAGCTGGCCGGCTGGTACCGGGAGGCGATCTCGACGGCGGCCTGCCGGGGCGCGTGGTGGCGCAGCAGGCTGCGCTGGAGTCCGAGCGCGATGGCGTGCTCACGGGTGTAGCGGCGGGCGTTGTCGACGCACACGGCGGCGCGGGCGGCCAGCTCCTCGGCGAGCATCAGGTCGTCGTCGGTGAAGGGCTCCGGGGTGCGGTGGCGGGCGAGGAGCGACAGACCGAGCGTGACGCCGCGGGCCCGCAGGGGTACCGCCATCAGGGAGTGGATGCCGTGGGCGTCGATGCTGCGGTCCCGCGCGGCCGTGCCCGCGGCCCACCGCTGCCGGACGGTGTCGTCGACGTCGTACAGCAGGGCGCGACCGCTGGTCAGGGCGCGGCCCGGCGGTGAGTTCTCGTCGTAGGTGTGGCGGCTGCCGACGGGGATGACGGCCTCGGGGCAGCCCTCCAGCACGGACCGCTGGGCGGTGCGGCGGAAGAGCAGGGGGCCCGCGCCCGGCAGGAGGGGCGCCTCCTCACCGGCCAGCACCGAGTCGAGCAGGTCCACCATGACGAAGTCGGCGAAGTAGTCGGTGCACACCTCCGCGAGCTCCTCCGCGGTGCGCGCCACGTCCAGGGTGGAGCCGATGCGGCCGCCGGACTCGTTCACCATGGTCAGCCGGCGGCGGGCGAGGAACTGCTCGGTGCTGTCCAGCGCCACCAGGCACATGCCGCGCACCGCGCCGAGGTCGTCCTTCAGCGGGCTCAGCGACACCAGCCAGGCGTGTTCGCGGGCCTCGCCGGGCGCGTGCAGCCATGCCTCGTACGGCACCGGCTCGCCCGTGCGCAGGACGCGGCGCACGGCGGCGTCGAGCCCTTCGAAGCCGGGGAGTCTGCGCGTGCCGTCGACGGACTCCCCCACCCGGCGGCCGAGGAGGTCCTTCTCCGGCCTGCCCATCACGCCCTCCATGGCGGAGTTCGTGGCCACGGCGAGCCCGTCCTGGTCGAACAGCGCGATCGGTACGGGCAACTGGTCCAGGGCCCAGCCCCGCAGCCGGGCCACGGGTTCGGGAACGGTGGCCGTCACGAACCACTGGTCCTCGCCCGCCGCGTCCGTGAGGGGGTGGACCACCAGTTCCAGCTCGACGCGGTGGCCGTCGCGGTGCCGGGCGTCGAGGGGGCCGCGCCATTCGGCCCGCTGGGTGAGACGGTGCCGGGCCGGGGTGGGAAAGGGGCCGGTCAGCAGTTCGGCGGCGGGCCGGCCGAGCACCTCCTCGGGCCCGTAGCCGAGCAGATCACGGGCGCCGGTGCTCCACGCGACGATCACCCCCCGGGCGTCCACCGCGGCCGAGGCGACACCGTGCTCGCCCATCGTTCCTTCTCTCCACGACCTCTCGACGACCGGAGCCGCCGTGGGCGGCTCCGTGAGATCGACTGCTCGCACTGCTTCCCGGGTTCATTGTGCGCCGGGCACTCCCCGCGGCGCGCGACCGCGGAGCACGACGGTCCGGAAGGCGTCCGGTCCTCGGGGTGGCGTCCCACCGGTCGTAGGGCGAGGATGCCCCCTCGCGCGACACATCCTGCCGTGCGGTCCGGCGGTGGACACCCGCCCGGAGGGGAGAGGGGCTCACGATGGGGGCACACGCGGCACCGGGCCGCCGTGGACGCGCGCTGTGGGCGCCGACGGTTCTCATGCTCCTGGCCGTCCTCCTCGGCGTCCCCCGCGCCGAGGGGGCGCCCGTGTCGGCGGACGCCTGCCGCACCACGGGCACGGCGTTGCCGCGCGGCGACTGCGGGCCGTTCTGGCAGGTCGTCGCGGAGGACTTCAACGGTGACCGGGTGCCGTCGGGCTCGTTCTCCGACTGCGCGCACGAGGTCGACACGTCCGCCGCGTACTGCGGTGGCCTGAGCGGCGCGTACCGCGACAACTGGTGGGCCTATCCGACCGGCTGGCCCGACACCGCCCACGAGCGCGGCCGGGAAGTCGTCGGCGTCCACCACCCGGAGGACACCGTGAGCGTGGGCCCTGCGGAGAACGGCGACGGACGGATGTACATCCGGATGTGGCGGCCCGCCGACGGGGGTCCCGTGCACGCCGCCGCGGTGGTACCGCGTGCCGTCATGCAGATGAGGTACGGCAAGTACAGCGCCCGTATCAAGGTCACCGCGCTCGCTCCGGGCTACAAGTCCGCCTGGCTCCACTACGGCGGGGGCTGCGAGATGGACCATCCCGAGGGTGAGTGGACGGGCGGTCTCACCGCCTTCCACCATCCGTGCGGCGGCGGGGAGCAGGGCTACTTCCCGGGGGCGGACGACTGGACGGAGTGGCACACCGTGTCCACGGAGTGGACGCCCGGTCAGGTGCGGTTCTTCGTCGACGGCAGGCTCGTCGGGCACGACACCCGGGAGGTGCCGGACCGGCCGCTGTCGTGGGTGCTCCAGAACGAGAGCGCCCTGGAGGGACCGGGCGCCGCCCCCGGCAGCAGCGCCCAGCTCGACATCACGTGGGTCGCGGCCTACGCGTACGACTGGGAGTGACGGGCCCGGCGGACGTCGGGTGGTGCGCACCGGGAGGAGGACGCAGGTCTCCCGGCCGCGGTCGACGCCTGGTCCCGCGTGCGGTTCGCCGCCCGGCGCGGTCACCCGTTTCCCCCAGGCCGGCCAGGCGGCGTACGGCCGAACGTCGGTCAGGGCCTCCCGCACCACCCGGAAGGCGGCCGCCCGCAGTGGGCGGGGCCCTCGCGCCGTGCCGGCATCAGTCCTCGCGCAGTGCCGTGTGGATCTCGCTCAGGGAGGTGGTCAGCCGCCGGTAGTCGGCGGGGGGCAGCGGCGCCACGAGGTACCGCTCGACGACCTGCCCGTGCGCCTCGGCGGCCCGGAGGAAGACCGTGCGGCCGTGCGCGGTCGCCTCGACCAGAACGCTCCGGCGGTCCTCGGGCGACGGCACCCGGCGGACCAGATCCGCCGCCTCCATGCGGTCGACGAGCCGGGTGATGCCGCTGCTGGTCAGGGTGAGGTCGTCGGCGAGCGCCCGCTGCGAGACCTCCTCGCCCGGCTGCCGGCAGAGCCTGATGAGGACCTCGAACATGGTGTGGCTGATCCCGCACTCCTGCCGCAGCACCCCGTCGATCCGCTGCTCCATACGGGTCGCGGCCTTGATCAGCAGCCCGAAGTCCTGGACCAGCCGGCTGTTGGCCGCACGGGCCGTCTCGTCCGCCCGCCGCGTCTCGGCATCCATCTGTGCGCGTCCTCTCCTGGCCTCGTCTCCCCGCCTACTTTACTGCCCAGTCATCTACCGACGTCTCAATTACTGAGCAATCAATTGCTGAGTAGTCAACGAAATCGTATCGTGGGCGCACCGCACCGCCGGGAAAGTCCGAGAAAGGGGACGTCCGTGGACCTGAAGCACTGGCTGGGCAGAGCCGACGACGCGATCCAGAAGTGGGCCGACACCTTCGGCCCCTACGAGCCCCACCCGTCCCTGCACGTGGACGACGACACCTTCGGCGCCGTCTTCGACGAGTTCACCGCGCGGCTGAGGGACAACTATCCGTTCTTCCACCCGAGTTACGCGGGGCAGATGCTCAAGCCTCCGCACCCGGCCGCGGTGGTCGGGCAGCTCACCGCCATGCTGATCAACCCGAACAACCACGCCCTGGACGGCGGGCCCGCCACCGCCGCGATGGAACGGGAGGCCGTCGCCCGGCTCGCCGCGATGTTCGGCTACGACACCCACCTCGGCCATCTCACCACCAGCGGCACCATCGCCAACCTGGAGGCCCTGTTCGTCGCCCGGGAGCTCCACCCCGGCCGGGGCGTGGCCTACAGCGCAGAGGCCCACTACACGCACGGCCGCATGTGCCACGTGCTCGGCATGAAGGGCTACCCGGTTCCCGCCGACGAGCGGGGCCGGATCGATCTCGACGCCCTGGAGGACGTGCTGCGCACGGGGGACGTGGGCACGGTCGTGCTCACCGCCGGCACCACCGGCCTCGGCGCCGTCGATCCGATCCACTCCGCGCTCGCCCTGAGGGAGCGCTACGGCGTGCGCCTTCATGTCGACGCCGCGTACGGCGGCTTCTTCACCCTGCTCGCCGGCGCCGACGGCCCCGAGGGGCTCCCGGCCGAGCCCTGGCGGGCGATCGCCCACTGCGACTCGGTCGTCGTCGACCCGCACAAGCACGGGCTCCAGCCCTACGGGTGCGGTGCCGTCGTCTTCCGCGACCCCGAGGTGGGGCGGTTCTATCTGCACGACTCGCCCTACACCTACTTCACCTCCGCCGAGCTGCATCTCGGCGAGATCAGTCTGGAGTGCTCACGCGCGGGTGCCTCCGCCGCCGCCCTGTGGCTCACCTTCCAGCTCCTGCCGCCCACGCCGTCCGGTCTGGGCCGGGTCCTCGCGGCCGGCCGCCGCGCCGCGCTCCGCTGGGCCGACCTGATCGACGCGTCCGACGTCCTGGAGCTGTACCAGCGGCCCGAGCTGGACATCGTCGGCTACTTCCCCGCCGTGGAACCGGCGACGCTGACCGCCGTCGACGCCGCGTCCGCGCGCGTCCTGACGGACGGCATGGCCCATCCCGACCCGGTGTTCCTGAGCACCCTCAAGGCCGGTCGCGATGCCTTCGCCGCCCGTCACCCCCGTATCGGAGGGGACGCCGACGGGGCGCGCATCCTCCGCAGCGTCCTGATGAAACCGGAGTCCGAGCAGCATGTGGAGCGGCTCCACGACCGGGTCGAACAGCTCACCCGGTCACGCTGAGCCCCAGTCGCGCGAGGCGGCCGCCCCGCCGGGAGGCCCGTCGCCGAACACGCCTGCCCGTAGCAGCAGTCGGGCCGCCCCGTCCAGGGGGGTCGCTCCCGGCTCGCTGCTCGGGCTGGCGTCAGCCGGAAAGCACATGCCTGCCGGAGTGATCACGGCAGCGCAGCTGCCTACCGTGCTGTGGCATGCCAACCTTCTTACCCGCCACGAAGACCAGCACGAAAACCGGCACGAGAACCGGCACGGGAACCGCTACGAGAACCGCCTCGGGGACCGCCTCGGGGACCGCCACGAAGAGCGGTCGGCGCGCCGGCCTGGCCGCGCTGCTGACGGCCGTCGTGCTGGCCACCGGCCAGACGCTCGCCACCGGCCACCCGGCGACCGCGCAGGCACCGGACCCTCGCGCCGCCGTGGACTGCGGCACGCACGACCGGACCCGCCAGGCCCTCCGCGTGCTCACCGACCACGACGGCATCACCGGTGCCGCGGTCCTGGTGAACGACCCCGCGGCCGACGGGCCCTGCGCGCGGTGGACGGAGGCCGCCGGAACGGCGGACCTGCGCACCGGACGCCCGATGAACGCCACCGACCGGCTGCGCGCCGGCAGCGTGACGAAGACGTTCACCGCGGCGGTCGTCCTGCAACTCGTCGCCGAACGCCGCCTCGCGCTGGACGCCCCCGTCGACCGCTATCTGCCCGGTCTGATCCCGGGCGGCGGCCCCGACGACCGGCCGGTCACCGTGCGGCAACTCCTGCGGCACACCAGCGGGTTGCCCGACTACCTGGACGCCCCCGAGTGGGAGCGTCTCGAACAGTGGCGGTACCGCCACTTCGAGCCGCGCGACCTCGTCGCCCGCGCTCTCGAACTGCCCCGCACCAGGCAGGGCACCTGGCACTACGCCACCACCAACTACCTCGTCCTCGGCATGATCGTCCGCGAGGTCACCGGACGTCCCGCCGAGGCGGAGATCACTCGCCGCGTCATCGAGCCGCTCGGGCTGCGCGACACCCACTGGCCGGGGGACGACGTCCGCCTTCGAGGACCGCACTCCCGCAGCTACTTCACCGACGGCGACGGCCGGCGCGTCGACGGCACGGCATGGAACATGACCTTCGGCGGAGTCGGGGGCGCCCTCGTCTCGTCACCGGGCGACCTGACCCGGTTCGCCGGCGCCCTGTTCGACGGCCGTCTGCTGCCGCCGGCCCAACTCGCCGAGATGCGACGGACGGTGCAGGTCGACACCGACCGGCTCTGGCCTGGCGCCCGCTACGGGCTGGGCCTGATCTCGACCCCGCTGTCCTGCGGCGGCACGTGGTGGGGGCACGCGGGCACGGTGCCCGGCGGTCACCGGGCGCTGGTCGCCGTCGGTCCCGGCGGCCGTAGCGTCGCCGTCGCCCTCAACGAGGTGCCCGCCTCGCTCCGGGCCGAGTCCGACTTCCTGGACCTCGTCGACCAGTCCCTCTGCGAGGGCAGCCCTTCCGAAAGGACCTCCGTATGACCCCCTCCCCCCGCCCCACCGGCGGTCAGCGCCGGTTCGTCTCGCGCGTCGCGGCCGGGGCCGCCCTCCTCCTGGCCGGGGCCCTCACGGCCGTCACGTCACCCGCCGCCGCGTCGCCCGCCGCGGCTGCGGCCACCGACCCCCTCGCCCGGTACCAACGCCAGCACCTGGACTGGAAGAGCTGCCTGCTCGGACCGGACGACGAGACCGGCAAGGAACTGGAGAAGGCCGGCGCCCGGTGCGCCGACGTCACGGTCCCGTTGAACTACGACGAGCCGGACGGCCGTACGATCACCGTCGCGATCTCACGGATCCGGGCCACCGCCCCGGACCGTCGTGTGGGCGCGCTGCTGCTCAACGGCGGCGGCCCGGGCGGGCAGACGATCGGCGACCCGCCGTGGGTGCGCACGTCGATGAAACAGGTCGGCGAGCGCTACGACGTGGTGGGCGTCGACCCCCGCTTCGTCGGCCGCAGCACGCCGCTCGACTGCCGCTGGCCCACCGGCTCCTTCATACGCGGCGCGGGGAAGGACCGGGCGGGGTTCGACCGCATGGTGGCGCTGGCCCGGGACCTCGCCGATCGCTGCCGGGCGTCCCAGGGCGACGTCCTGCCGTACGCCACCACCAGGAACACCGCCCGCGACATGGACATCGTCCGCGCCGCGCTCGGGGAGCGCAGGATCTCGTACCTCGGCTACTCGTACGGCACCTACCTCGGTCAGGTGTACGCCACGATGTTCCCCGGCCGCACCGACCGTGTCGTCCTGGACGGTCTCGTCGATCCCCGCCGCTACAACCCGCGGCTGCTGCGCGGCACCGAGCGGGCCAACTGGCGTGCCCTGGAGGGCTGGGCCGACTGGGCGGCCGCCCGCGACGCGGCCTACGGTCTGGGTCGTACCCGGGGCGAGGTACTGGCGGTCCTGGACGGCCTGCAGGCGGCGGCCGGACGCACCCCGCTGGTGATCGGCGAGCACCGGGTGGACGAACACGTGCTGCCCGTCGTCGTCTTCAGCGGTCTCTCCCAGGACAACGACGCCGCCTACGCGGATCTCGCCCAGGCCGTACGGGACATGCGACGCGCCGCCGACGGCCACCCGGTCACCCCCTCACCGGGGTTCGCCGCCACGCTCGGCTTCCTGCTGGACGGATCGGCCTCCGCGTACGGCAGTGTCCAGACGGCGATCCTGTGCGGGGACGTGGCCGCGCCGCGTTCCCCCGAGGTGTACTGGCGTGACATCGAACGCGCCCGCGCGCAGGACCCGTTGTTCGGTCCCGTCACCCGGAACATCGGGCCGTGCGCGTTCTGGGACGCGCCGCGCGAGCGCCCGACGAAGATCCGCGGCGACCTGCCGGCCCTGCTCGTCAACGCGACCGGTGACCCGCGCACCGTTCACGCGAACGCGCTGACGGTGCGCCGCATGTGGCCCTCCTCCCGTCTGGTCACCCTCCGCGACGCGGACCAGCACGCCGTCTACGGCGTCTTCGGCAGCGCATGCGTCGACACGACGGTCAACAGGTACCTGGCCACCGGCCGCCTGCCCGCCACCGACGTCACCTGCTGAGACGGTCACGCGGAGCTCTTGCGCCGGGTCACAGGGTCGGGGTCGTCCGACGCCTGGCCTCACCCCGGTTGCAAGGGTTCGCGGCCGACCGCCCGGAAGCTCTCCAGGTGCTCCAGCACGGCGCGGGCCTCGTCGCGACGTGTGCCCGGCGCGACAGTGGCCAGGAGATCACCGACGGGCAACGGGCCGGGTCCGGACAACGCGCGGGTCAGCCCGAGCAGTTCGTGGTGGCCGAGCGGTGTGCGGGTCTCGTGGCCGTTCGCCGCGTAGAGGGTGCCGGTGCCGCGGTCCGGGGCCCAGAGGACGCGCGCGTGCCGGTCGCGGAACAGCCGGTCCGCGTCGGTGAGGGTGCGACGTTCGGCGGCGGGAGGAACGGGTTCGAAGCCGCCGGCGGTCCAGCGGCGCAGGGAGAGCACGCTGACGCGGCGGCCCATCCGGGCGGGGTCGGCGTAGTCGCGCAGGGCGTGCACGGCCGTGGTGAGCGCCTCGGGCAGGGCGGGGGAAAGGAAGCCGCCGGTGCCGGGGCCGGGGGCGGTCAGGGCGACGTCCGGAGTGGGCATCAGGGTGTCCACGCCGCCGCGGCCGGCGAGCCGGGCCGGGTCGAGGTCCGTGAGCAGGTCTTCCAGTTCGTAGCCGGTGTGGTGCTCGTCGCGGGGGACGCCCACGTTCACGCTGGTCGCGGGGGCGGCGGTGGCGCTCTCACCGACGTGGTAGTAGTCGGCCGGCCAGTACAGCAGCTCGCCTGGGCCGACCTCGGCGCTGAACGACGCGGCGGTGTGGCGGGCGTAGTCGGTCTTGGTGGACACGGGTTCGTCCCACGGCCGACGCGGCCAGAACCGCATCCGCTTGCGGCCGCGCAGGCCGAACATGAAGGTGGCGAAGCGGTCCTTGTGGACGCCGACGGGACTGTGCTCGTAGGTGCCGTGGAACAACGTGGTGATGGCACCGGTCAGCGGCAAACCCACGGCCTGCCAGAGGTCGGCGAAGAAGGCGCGCTCGCGGGACCAGAGGTCGGGATCGAAGGCGTGGAAGCCGTTGACGACCAGGGCGTGCCGACGGCCGTTCAGGCGGGCGGCGAGCCGTGTGTCGTAGGCGTGGAAGGAGCCGTCCTCGCCGGAGGGAAGCATCCCGTCGGGGGCGTTGCGCTGGACGCGCTCGACGGTGAACTGCACGTTGGGCGGCATACGGCCGTCGTCGTGCGCCGGAAGGCTGCCGGACACGGCGGCGCGGAACACCTCCGCCGCCTCGAACGGCGCCGGTGTCACGGACCGGAACAGCACCGGGCGCCGGTCCCAGTACCGCTCGACCAGGGTGCCCCAGGAGAACTCCGCCTCGACCGCCAGGACCGGTTCCTCGCTCATGCCGTGTCCGTCCTCCCGACCACGTCCACGCCCCGCAGGGTGTGCAGTTTCTCCAGCAGGGCGACGACCTGTGCGTCGCGGCCGGGCCCCGCCGCGGCGCACAGGTCCGCGACGGTGCTCGTGCCGCGCTCCCGCAGCAGGTCCAGGACGCGTTCGCCGAGCGCGCCGCGCAGGGAGAAGGCGTGGCCGTCGACGGCCCACACGGACGCCTGGTCGGCGCCGAGCGGCATGCGCAGGACGGGCGAGGCCGGCCGCAGCCGGTCCGCCGGTGCGAGGTGGACGGGGGACCGCGGGGCGGGCACGGGTTCCAGGGCGGCGGCGCTGACCCGGCGCGCCCACAGGATGCGCAGGACACGGCCGAGCCGGTCCTCCTCGGTGATGTCGCGCAAGCCTGTCCCTGTCTCGGCGAGTTCGGGTACCTCGGGCACCTGCGCCTCGCCGTCGGCGGGCGGGTACGGCAGGTAGGGCACGCGGTCGTGGCCGCGCCGCTCGTGCAGCATCCCGGCGACCACGTCCTTGAGCGCCTCGGTCAGCAGGCGGGCGTCGCCGGGCACGAGCAGCCGCAGCGCCAGGGTCCGCGGGCCGTAGCGCAGGACGTGCGGCCGTCCGGCCGGCCAGTGCAGCAGGTCTCCGGCACGGGCGGTCAGGGCCGGCCCGTCCTGCGCGCGCTCCGGGGCGGCGGTGACGGTGCCGTGCAGCACCCGGACGAGGCTGGAGTGCACGGGTTCGCGCCGCAGTCCGTCGCCGTCCGTGATCCGCTCCCCGAGGACGAGTTCGGCGACGACCGGCAGCACGGGGTGCCCGATCCGGTCCCACAGCGGTGCGACGAGATCGCGTACCTGGGCCCACAGGGCGTGGTCGAGCAGGAGCGGCTGTTCCACGGCGAGCAGCCGGCCCTTCCCGCCCGTCCGGGCGTCGACGCGCTCGGCGTACCGCTCGGCCGTGCTGTCCTCGGGGCCGGGCAGCAGATCGCCCGGGGCCCGGATGTGTCCGTCCTCGACGAGGAAGCGCACGTCGGGCAGGGCCCGGAACCGGGTGCCGGCCCGGAAGGGGCGCGCCGCCTCGACGATGACCGTGTACGCGCGGTGGGCGTCGATGTCGGCCGGCCCGCACGGCGCGGGCAGTACGGCGGGCTGCCGCCCCCAGTGGTGGGCGGCGAAGTCGTCCCAGGCGGACACGGTCAACAGGTCCGGATCGGATACCGGCGGCGCAGGCGGGCGGCGTAGCGGGCGAGCGGTTCCATTCCCAGGCTGCGTCGCAGTTCGTCCACCCGGTCGGGCTGTTCGATGGGACACGGCTCCAATTCCCCCTGGTTCATGCGGAACTTGGTCCCGTACACCTGCGGTCGGCCTTCTCCGACACGCAGCGCGTCGGTGACGTACGCCACCTGACGCCACGGCAGGTCCCCGTCGCGGGCGGCCTGTTCGATCAGTTGCAGGCACTCGTGCCGGAAGGCGAGCGGACCCTCGGCGTGCTGGACGAGACGGCAGGCGGCGGCCGCCGCGGTCGGCCCGACGAGGGCGCGCCCCGGCCAGCCGTGCCGTGCCACGACGTCGGCCAGCCAGCGCAGACCGGCGGTGGTCAGGGCACGAAGCCGCTTCTCGGCCTCCTCGTCGTCGAAGCCGGAGGCCACCCAGCGCTCGCGCAGGGCTGCGTCGACCCGGTCGGTGCGCAGCAGGCGCCGCCGCACGTCCGGTGCGGGGGCGGGACGGGTGAAGGGCTCCGTGCGGATCCGGACCGTGTCCCGGTCCCAGGTGTAGACGAGGCGCCGTCCCGCCTCGGCCCAGGTGAAGTCGGCCTCGCCGGTGTGCCGGTCGGTGACCTGGACGCGGACGCCGTCCCCGTGCAGCGTGCCGGGTCCCACGGTGTCGTACGCGTACGCGACGGCGTCGCGCAGCGCCACGCCCAGTCCCGCCAGGTCGCGGCCCCGGTCGTTCGCGACCGCGGCGGAGGGTGGCCACTCGGGGTGCGGCTCGGCGGAAACGGGGAGGTGCGCGGGGCCTGCGGCGCACAGCAGCGGGCCGCCGCGCGTGGAGCGGAAGAAGTAGGGGACGTCCCCGGCGTCGAGCTGGGCGGTCTCGGCCGGGCCGAAGTCGGCCCGGGCGGTGGCCCCGGAGGTGGTTCCGGTGAGGCGGTCGGCGAGGACCTCGGTGTAGGCCGCCGTCGGCTTGAGCAGCACGCGCACGTAGGCGTCCCGCGCGGCCCGGTCGAGGACGGCGCGGAGCCGGTCGTGGTGGCGGGACATCAGCGTCCAGGCGTCGAACATGCCGCGCAGGAAGGAGGGCAGGTAGGGGCCGTACCCACTGCGGCCCTGGGTGTCGGCGACGACCGTGCGGGTGGTGGTGCGGGTGCAGGGCCGGCGTCGCCCCACCAGTCGCAGGCCGCCGTCGGCGGTCTCGGTGAAGCAGGCGACGGGTCCGTCGACCGTGCACCAGCGGGGCCGGTCCTCCAAGCCCGGGTGGTGATGGTCCCCGGCGGCGGCGTCGGCGACGAGGCCGGTGTCGTACAGACGCCGCAGCGGCGTGAGGAAGATCTCCAGGTCGACGGGGTGGAGCAGGGGCTCCTCGTCCTCCGGTCGCGTCCCGGCCAGGAGGTTGCCCTCGCCGAGGTCGGCGATGCCGAAGCGGAACGCGGCGGCGGCGAGTGAGCCCGCCCGGTGCCAGAACCGTTCCGCCTGGCGGCGGCCGAGGCGGGTGCCGTGCAACCGCCGTCCCGGCGTCGAGCGGATCACGCCCCACTGCGCGGGCGGCTCGATCCACTCCTGCCAGGTGTACTCCCTCCCGTCAGGGCCGGAGCCCGGCGTGCAGCGCAGCACGGGCAGGCGTACCGGACCGGAGGCCGGCGGCAGGGCGTTCAGGAAGGAGAACACGGAGTCGTCCGGGGCGAGGAAGAGGACTTCGCCGCCCACCGGGCGTGGCTTGTAGGCGATGCTGCCGCCGCCGCTGAGGCGCACGCGCAGCACCCTGCGGCGGCCGTTGTGGGTCTCCCCGCCCTGAGCCTCGATACCGGTCACCGGCAGCCGCAGGCCGGGGTGGCCGAACCAGGACGTGCCGATGTCCCGGCCGAGGCGTTCCAGGAACCGGTCGAGAAAGCCCGTCCACCGGGCGCACTCCTCTTCGGCGGCATGAGCGACGCCCGCCGCGCAGGCGGTGAATGCCTCGCTCACCAGCGGCCCGAACAGAGCGCCGTCGGTGACGTCGGGGAGGCCCGGAGCGAGCAGCGTGGGGTAGCGGGTGGCGGTGCGGCGGCACCAGGCGTCGAGGGAGTCGAGCAGCGTGCGGAGCGGAGCGAAGCGGGGGGCGGTGAGTGCGGACGTCAAGAGCGCGGCGTCCGTCTCTCCCGACAGGTAGCGCTCGTGGGCGAGCAGGCCGTCGTCGAGGGACCGCAGCACCGGCGGGAACAACGGGCCGGCGCTCCCCGTCCGCACGGCCTCGATCACCCTGCGCACGGCGGGACTGTCCACCGGCGTGCTCTCCCCACCGGTCGGTGTGACGGCCTCCCACAGCACCTGGGTCATGGCGTCCTCAGCACCTGGGTCATGGCGTCCTTCCTGCGCGGTGCCGCCCCGCACTCGGCGGGACGGCACCTGGCTACCGTGCCCGTGGCCCGTTCTCGGCCGCGGCTGGTGTCAGAGGCAGTAGACGCGGATACAGGTTCCGGCCGCCGCCCCGGAGCGGGCCGGGATCTCCTGCTCGAGCTCGCCGATGACGAGGTCGAGCTCCTCCTCGGTGGTGGACACCGCTTCGGTGCGGGACTGGCCTTCGTGGGTGATGGCCTGGTTCATGGTGGTGGTCCTCCTGGGTCGTCAAGGGACACGCGTGCTGCCGCGGCAACTTGGCTGAGCTTAGGCAGCCGGGGACCGAGCGAAACAGGGGTGGAGTCGATGACTTCTGGCCAATTACTGACCGATTTGTTCCTCTGTCGTGGTGAACAGCCACGCGGTCGGCGTCACCACCTGGATGAACCGGCCCGAATCGCACAGTTCGGACTCGTCGACGCGACGTGCGGTTCGAACGCGTCGACGGCGAAGGGGTGATGTCGTCTCAGCCCAGGAAGCTGAGACGGACCTGCCGGTCGGGGTTGTCCTTGTTGGTGTCCGCCAAACTCCGTTAGGACAACCTCGATCGTAGCCATTCGGGCCGACCTGCTGACGAGGCGTTCGGCCACCACAACGGCGCTGCTCACCGTTCCATTGGGGGCGAAATCCTCGATAGAAGTGGCGAACCGGGCGAGATCCGCGTCGGCTTCCTCCGCACGACCGCAGCGCGTCAGGACGTCGGCACGCGCAAGCGTATCGATCAGGCCGGCCGCAGATCCGCCAGCCATGATGTGATCACCGCGACGGCGACCAGTTCGCCGGAATCGGAGCGGCCCAGCCAGACCGGGTGGATTCCGTCCCCGCCGGTGTGGAAGGACACCAGGTCGCCGCCCGATTCCTCGTCGGCTGTGTGTATGCAGCCGTCCGCGATGTTCTCGGCCGCGCTTCTGTCCCTGTCCATCAGGAAGCGACGGTACTTCGCGGACAGCGTCGCCCAGCCGGAAGCGTCCGCGAAGCTGCCGGCCGCGCCGTCGGTGCCGAAGCCGTAGGCGTGGCCGTCCAGGAGCAACCGGGGATCTTCGCCTGCGCTGAGGCCCATCTCCCAGGTCACCGGCGGTTCGTCGCCGATCAGCAGCCGTACGGCGGGCTGCTCCGTGACCGGGAACCGTTCGCCGTGGTAGTCGCCCTCACCAACGAGTATGGCGGCCTGCACGGGATACTCACCGGGCGGGACGCGCTCGATCAGTTCCCTGGGGCTGTGCTGTTCCATGGCGTCTGCGACGACCAGTCGGCCGCTGGGGATGCGGAGAGTGGCGATGTGCTGGATCTCAGCGACTGTCATCTCGCCCCAGGACTCCGAGATGAAGCAGGTGCCCGACCGGAAGACTTCGTTCAGAGCCAGCCCTGGCTTCCCCGGGCGGGGAGGCCGCCACGGGGATTCACGCTTCCCCACTTCCCCGTCGGCATTCCCGGTGGCTGCCGGGGATGGTAGGACGGCGGCGTCCAGGACTCTGGGCCGTTCCCGCCCGGCCGACCCGCAAAGGTTCGGGCTCCCGGCCGCATGCACGCCAAACCCCGACCGCGGGTACCACCGCTGCGGCTCCGGCTCGTCGGCGAGCGTGTGGAACGATCCGCCACCCTCACCGCACTCCTCGAGCACCTTCCTTCCCCTCTCACCGGGAAGGAGGTGCACGGTGAGACGCCACGCGTCGCGCGCGCGGTCGGACTGGTCAGTGGAGGAGTACCTCCGTTCCAGGTACTGCCTTGCGAACAGGCGGTCCGGTTCGAGCAGCCTCAGGTCCACCTCGTGGGTCCGGCGGCCCAGCTCGTCGTAGGCCCATATCCCGACGTAGTGGTCGCGCCAGGACACGAGGTGCACCTCCAGCGGCGCCGGGCGCCCCGGCACACGACGGACCACCACATACGGTTCCCCGCTCCTGTCCCGCGCCTCCGCCTCATCGGATGACAGCGGCCCGAACTCGCAACGGGCGTCGGCATCCCAGCCCTCCGCGTACGAGACCTCCACCACGGCCATACCCATCCGCGCCTCCCGCCCCGGCCCAGCCCCGGAGAGGCCGAACGATGTGCTTCCCTGATCAGCTAGGAGCACCGTAACGGCCACCTCCGACAAGATCGGCCGGGACCTCATCCGCGCGGAAGCCGAGAGCCTGCTGCGGATGGAAGGCAGGTATGCGCCCGAACTCACCGAGGCGGATTGGACTCCGCTGTCTGCGTGCGGCGGGCTGCCAGCGCACACAGGCCGGGGTGAGGCTGTGCCCGACCACGGGCTCGTCCTCGGCGAGGACACCACCCCCAGCGCCTACCCGCCGCTGGGTCCCGGCCCTGCCCCGTCATGCTGAGGGGCGGCAGCCGGATTCTTCCGGCTGCCGCCCCTCACTGGCCTGGTGACTCGGAGCCCCACGACGGAGTTACCGGCCTTCGGAGACAGCGGTTTCGCTTTTCGGGCGGGTGGCCTGTGGAGAGCCGGAGGCGATGAGGGCGGAGCCCGTGGCCGGGACCTTCTGCCGGCGTGGATCAGGTCACGTTGAACGAGGAAACCTGCCAGCGCTGAAATCCGGTCTTCGCCATGCCGAGCACGACGTACTCGCCGCCCTCGGCGGAGGTGGGCAGCAGACAGTAGCGTTCGGCGTCCACGATCTCCGGTACTCCAGTGCCGCCAAACCCTCCGGCGTTCGGCGGGAAGTCGCTGTTCGGGCCGTAACACGTCGGTTCGGCAGCGAGCGCATGAGGGTAGAAGCGGAACCGCTCGGCAGAGTTTGCGCCGACGCCGGGAGCGGCCATCGCGGACGCGGCCGAGGTGTCGTTCCTGCGCAAAGCGCTGAGGAAGCGGCCCACCGTGGCGCGCTCGGTGGTGACGCTGATACCGGAGGCGGCAACGGCGTTGCCGTCCCAGCGGAGCGTTGCGGTGTAGTCGAGGGTTGCGCTCGCCGCCGGGTCACCGTCCTGCTGGGTTGACCACTGAGTGACGACACCGCCGTCGGTGTACCGCAGGCGATGCACGTGCGCGTTCTGACCGGGGTCGTGTCCGGGCAGGTTGATGGTGCTCAGGCTTACGGACCCGAGCAGCGTGGGGCCGCGCTCGTAGAAGGCGATGATCTCCGGCCAGGACACGCCTCCCGCGTTGCAGTAGAGAGTCGCGGCGGCGTCGCTGGCACCATCCCTGTTCAGATCCCCGAACGCCAGCAGGTCAGACCGAGGCCGATCGGTCTCCACCCAGCTGAGCCCCATCACCCCATGTGTTTCGGGGATGCCGGGCAGTTTGCCGTCGACGAGTTTCCCTGCCCGGTGGCCACACGCCGCCGGAACAGGGGCGGACAGCAGACTCTTAGCTGTCACCGGCTGGCGGGACTCGATGTCGTCCGACACCGCCCCCAGCGCCTCGTTGGTGAGTTCGATGCTCCGCATGAGGTCGGGGTGGAAGCACGGACCCGACATTGCCTTCAACGGCACATCGGCGACATCGGCCTTGCTCGCCAGCCCGAACGTGAGCGCCAGCGAATCCATCGCCCCGCGGACCGCGTTGAGCTGATACGAACAGGAGACCGGCCTGGTCGAGTCAGCGCCCTGGAACGCGGAGGCGGTCGTGACGATCAGATCCCCAGTGTCCACGGACTTCGTGCTCCACGGCAACGCGAACCAACCCATGTCGGGGACCTGGAAACGAGTCTGCCCGCCCACCGCATTCACGTTGATCGACTTCGGCCATGGCTTCAGCGCCCGCAGCTCTGCGGAACCGGCGCGCAGTGCCCGGCCGGCCTTCGACTCGAACGCGCTGACCGGTGCGGGGAGCCGATCGCACAGTGTCCCCGTCACGATGTCGCCGCTTGTGAGCTGGCCGCAGGCGGCGAGAATCGTCCGTACGACGGCCAGCAGTTCGCTCGTCGCCGCACCGGCGTCCAGGCCGGCCTCAGTGAGCAGTGCAGCAACCGATCCGGTCTGCGGGGTCCCGAAGGTCACGACGGTGCTGATCTCGGCCGCCCGGTCGGAGCCGGACACACCGGGGTGGGTCGCCGCGTACCGCGCGATGAGGCCGCCCATCGAATGTCCAACGACGATTACTTTCTGGCCGCTGGCCTGGTAGAGGCAGTCGATGACTTTGCCCAGAGCGGGCCCCAGGTGGGCGTCGTCGACCCAACGTGCCGAGTAAGCGTGGTAGTCGAAGGTGAAGACCGCCGCGCCGGGTAGCGACTGGAACTGTCCGATCAGTGATCGGGTGGTGGTCACCTTGCCCAGTCGGTTGGCCGTGAGGTCGATGCGGTGCGAGAACGCGCCCAGACCCGCGTCGTCGTGTGTGCTGCTGCCGGTCCAGCCGTGCACCATGACGATCGGCGTGTAGGTGCCCCGCGTGTCGGGGGAATACGCGACCGGGGCCCCGTCGGGGGTCTTGTCCCTGGGCATGGCCGGCGCGAGCTGGACAGTGTCTTTGTCCAGCCCGAGCTTCGCCGACCCGCACCGCTCGCCCCACTCTGCGGGAGGATTCCGGATGGGTGCGGCAGAGGCTGCTGCCGTTACGCCGAGTTGACTTCCGGCCATGAGCGCAAGGGTGACGGCAGCGAGCACCGCCCGCCCAGTCCGCATGCACCTCATGGCGCCACCACCGCAGGGGTGGCCGTCGTGGGCCTCGCATCGGGCAGCTTCATCGTGGCCAGGACCTTCCAGGCGCCGTTCTCGTTCACCATCACCGCCGCGTAACTCACCGTCGGCCCACCCGGAGCAGCAACGGTGACCGCCATCACCCCGCCTCCCACGCCGTCCGGCGCCCACGTCGCGGGTTCTGGCGTGACCTTCGAACCCTTCGGCACGCCCTGGGCAGCGCGTCCCATGACCTCCGCCTGGGCGCCGGCCGCGACCAGCGATGAGGGGTTGGTAGCGAGCTTCTCCAGTGCGGCGGCGACCTGCTGCGCCTGCTCGTGCGAATCGGTGACCGGCGCCCGGCCATCCCCCTTCGACTCACCGACGGCGGTATCGTCCCCCGGCCTGATCAGCAGGACTACCAAGAGAGCGAGCAGGCTCGCCACCACGACGGACACCCCGACCAGCAGACCACGACGCGCACGCGCCACGCCAACTCCCCCCAGCTGTAGGGAATGAGGATGAGCGTATCGACCGCAATTGCGCAATACTCAGTTGACGCCTTTTCGTGACGTTCGATGACGATCCACCGCTGCCGCGCCCGGCCCTGCGCCTGTCAAGCGAACAGCAACTGTTCGCTTCATCCACGATCTGCGAGTGGCCGGCTCCTCTGGCTGTCGTGTGCGGCTGGCTGGGCAGTCAGCCTGCACCTGAGACAGTCCTTCGTACGACTCCAGATGACCAGTGGACGGTTGGCCATGCTGGGCGCGCAAGGTCTCCAACCGGCGCCGCCAGGAGGGCACCGTCGGGCGGCGCCGGACCAGGGAGCAGTTCGCCAGCCCCGCTCCCTGCCCCGTTCGGTGCGGCCGGACTTTCCCGCTACAGTCCCGCCACAACACCTAACCGAGGAAGCTCAGCCGGACCTGGCGGTCTGGGTTGTCCTTGTTGGTGTCGACGAGGCACACCGACTGCCAGGTCCCCAGTTGCAGGCTGCCGCCGACGACGGGAAGCGTGGCGTGGGGCGGCACGAACGCCGGGAGGACATGGTCCCGGCCGTGGCCGGGGCTTCCGTGGCGGTGCTGCCAGCGGTCGTCGGCGGGCAGCAAGGTGTGGAGGGCGGCGAGGAGGTCGTCGTCGCTGCCGGCGCCCGTCTCGATGATCGCGATGCCGGCGGTGGCGTGCGGGACGAAGACATTGAGGAGGCCGTCCCGGCCGGCGGCCGCCTCGCGGAGGAACGCCTCGCAGTCGCGGGTGAGATCGACGACCCGCTCACGGGAGCCGGAGGCGACGTTCAGGACTCGGGTGGTGAAGGCATCGGACATGACTCCATCCTCGCGCACGCCGAAGTCGTGACAGGGGAGCGGCAACACAGAAACAACAACACGGGAACGACGACACGAGAACGACGACGGGGAAGCCGCTCTCACTCACCGAGCGAGACCCTTCTCCTTCGGGCACCCCTCTACCAGGGCCGCTGATCGAGGCCGGGGAGTCCCTCGGGCTGTCGCGCTGGGGGCTCGTGCGGCACGTCGGGGTCCGGGAGTGCTGCCCGGGGCGATGACCGGGCTGCGCTACTCCCTCGGCATCGCGTGGCTCGCGCCCGTCTTCGCCGAGCAGATCAACGCGGGGGTCGGCATCGGCTTCCTCATGGTGCAGGCGGGACTCCCTGCGGACCGACGTGATCGTGGCCCGCCTGATCGTCTACGCCCTTCCTCGATCTCCTCGCCGACTTCATCGTCCGCTCCCTCGAAAGGCTCGGCGCGCCTACCGGTGGGTGTACGCGTACGAGGAGGAGTGGGCAAAGGTGTGGGCGAAGGACACGGGCCTGCCTGAGGATGTGGCGCCGGCGGCGGTGAAGCGGACGTACAAGACCCGGGTCGCGGTCGCCGTGGAGGGCGGCTCATCGCCTCCGAACAGCAGATCGCCGATACCTTCACGCGGCTGAAGCTGATCGCCCGCGAGGTCGACTTCGGTGACTTCACGGACCAGCGGTTCAACGGTGGCCTCCCGCCGTCGACCACCGCACCCCGGCCCTCCGAGGGCTCCTGACCGGCCGGGGAAGATCCGGGGCCCACCCCTGGTTAGTACAAGCGTGAACAATGTGCGTGAGGTCGAGGTGGTCGTCATAGGCGCCGGTCAGGCAGGACTGGCCGGTGCCTATCACCTGCGGCGCGCCGGTTTCGAACCGGAGCGCGACTTCGTGGTGCTCGACCACTCCCCCGGCCCCGGCGGCGCCTGGCAGTTCCGCTGGCCCTCGCTCACGTACGGCAAGGTCCACGGGATGCACGCCCTGCCGGGCATGGAGCTGACGGGTGCCGATCCCGCACGGCCGTCCTCCGAGGTCGTCACGGAGTACTTCGACAGCTACGAGCGCACCTTCGACCTGCGGGTACGGCGTCCCGTGGAGGTGCGCGCGGTGCGCGAGGGTGAGGGCGGGCGGCTGCTCGTGGAGACCTCGGACGGTACGTGGTCGACGCGGGCGCTGATCAACGCCACGGGCACCTGGGACCGGCCGTTCTGGCCCCGCTACCCGGGCCAGGAGACGTTCCGGGGCCGTCAGCTGCACACCGCCCAGTACCCCGGCCCGGAGGCGTTCGCCGGGCTGCGGGTGATCGTGGTGGGCGGGGGCGCGTCCGGGACGCAGCACCTCCTGGAACTCGCCCCCCTTGCCGCGGCGACCACGTGGGTCACCCGGCGTCCGCCCGTGTTCCGCGAGGGTCCGTTCGACGAGGACGCCGGTCGCGCGGCGGTCGCCCTCGTGGAGGAGCGGGTCCGGCAGGGTCTGCCGCCGAAGAGCGTGGTGTCGGTGACGGGGCTGCCGCTGAACGACGCGATCCGGCAGGGCATCGCGGACGGCGTCCTGGACCGGCTGCCGATGTTCGACCGGATCACACCGGACGGCGTGGAGTGGGACGACGGGCGCCGCGTGGACGCCGACGCGATCCTCTGGGCGACCGGGTTCCGCCCCGCCATCGACCACCTCGCCCCGCTGCGGCTGCGGGAACCGGGCGGCGGCATCCGCGTCGACGGCACCCGCGCGGTCGCCGACCCCCGCGTCCATCTGGTGGGCTACGGCCCCTCGGCCAGCACCATCGGCGCCAACCGGGCGGGCCGCGCCGCGGTGCGGGACATCCGACGACTCCTGGCGGACGCGCCGGGCACCGTTGCCACCGCTGCCGCCTGAACCGGCGGAGGCGCGGCGGGCCTTCACGTTCCTCAGCCGGCCGCCGGTGAGGGTTGCCCGCTGGTCGCCCCGGCGGACTCCGACGGCTGCTTGCCGCGGTGCTCATTGAACTCGGCGACGTTGCGCAAATGTTCCTCGTAGTTCGCCGTGAAGCGGGTGTCGCCGGGCTTGACCGTGACGAAGTACAGCCAGTCCCCGGGCGGCGGGCTCGTCGCGGCGCGCATCGCGTCCTCGCCCGGGTTGTCGATCGGCGTGGGCGGCAGCCCCATGCGGCGGTACGAGTTGTAGGGGCTGTCGATCTTCGTGTCGGCGACACTCGTGTCCAACGTGGAGCGGTTCAGCGCGTAGTTGAGCGTGGAGTCCATCTGCAACGGCATCCCGCGCTCCAGCCGGTTGAACACCACACGGGCGACCTTGCCCATGTCCGCCTTGGTGGCGGCCTCGGCCTGCACGATGCTCGCGATCGTGACCGCCTGGTAGACGTTCATCGCGTTGCGCTGCGCCCCGGCCGTGACCTGACCGCCGTTGAACTTCTTGTGCGCGGTCTCGACCATGAACGTCAGCAGCGACTCCGGCGTCGTCGTCCTCGCCAAGGGATAGGTCGCCGGGAACAGATAGCCCTCCGGATTGCCCTGGGCCTCCGCCGGGAGCGACAGCCGCGCCTTGGCCAGGGACTTCTTCGTCGATCCGGCGGGCAGGCCGAGCGCCTTGTCGACGGCGTCGTAGACCTGCACGGCTCGCCAGCCCTCCGGGACCACCAACGACGTGGGCCGCTCGGCCCCGCCTTCACCGCTGTCCACGCTCAGCAGCGGCACCGCCACGGCGGCGGCCGCCACGACCGCCCCGGTCGCGATGAGGGCGGCCCGGCCCCGGCGAGTCAGTCGAATCGTGCTCCGTGGCGGAGTGTTCATCTGCATGCGGGCACGGTAACCCGCATATCACGTCAAAACCGACATATCTTCATCTTGTCGACTCCATCGGCCGCAGCGGCGAAGCCTTTTGGCCGGGGGCGTCGTCCGACTCGGCGCCGGGGGCGTCGTCCGACTCCGGGCCGGGAGCGGTCTGGGAGTCGGCGGCCTGGGGGTCACGAGCCGGCTCCAACTGGGCGTCGCGGCGCACGAGGGCGGCGTAGCGGCCGTTCTGCTCCAGCAACTCCTCGTGGGTGCCGCGTTCGACCGCGCGCCCGTCGTCGAGGACCACGATCTGGTCGGCACCCCGGACGGTGGAGAGCCGGTGGGCGATGGTGATGGTGGTGCGGTTGGCGGAGAGCGCGTCGATGGCCTCCTGCACGGCGTGCTCGGTGCGGGTGTCCAGGGCGCTGGTCGCCTCGTCGAGGATGAGGACGGGCGGGTCGCGCAGGATCGTGCGGGCGATGGCGAGGCGCTGCTTCTCCCCGCCGGAGAAGCGGTGGCCGCGCTCGCCGACGACCGTGTCGTACCCGTCGGGCAGGGACGTGATGTGGTCGTGGATCTGCGCCGCCCGCGCCGCCGCGTGGAGTTCGTCGTCGGTGGCGTCCGGCTTGGCGAAGCGCAGGTTGTCGGCGACGGTGGCGTGGAAGAGGTACGTCTCCTGGGAGACGACGCCGACCGCGCGGGCCAGGGTGTCGAAGGCCAGGTCGCGGACGTCGACGCCGTCGATCAGGACGGCGCCCCCCGTCACGTCGTACAGCCTCGGCACCAGGCAGCCGAGCGTCGACTTGCCCGCGCCGGTGGGGCCGACGAGGGCGAGGCTGCCGCCCGCCGGGACGGTGAGGTCGATACCGCTGAGTATCGCGGCGGAGGCGCCCTTGCCGTCGTCGTAGCGGAACTCGACGTCGTCGAAGCGGACCTCGCCCTTCACCTGGTCGAGGCGGACCGGACGCTCGGGCTCGGTGATGTCGATGGGCAGGTCGAGGTACTCGAAGATGCGCTGGAAGAGCGCGAGCGATGCCTGGATCTGGACGCCGGTGGACAGCAGGCTCACCGTCGGCCGGAAGAGGTTCTGCTGGAGCGAGACGAAGGCGACCAGCGTGCCGACCGAGACGGACGGGCCGCCGAACTGGAACGCGAGGCCGGCCGTCCAGTAGATGACGGCGGGCATGGCGGACATGACGATCGTGATGATGGCCATGCGCCAGCGCCCGGCCATGTTCGACCTGACCTCCAGGTCCACGAGCGCCTCGGACTCCTCGGCGAACGACCGGGTGAGCGAGTCGGAACGGCCCATCGTGCGGCCGAGCAGGATGCCGCTGACGGAGAGCGACTCGGTGACGGTCGCGGCCATCGCGGCCATCTGCTTCTGCCGCTGGGTGGTGATCTTCTTTCGTTCTTCGCCGACACGGCGGCTTATCCACACGAACAGCGGCAGCAGGAGCAGGGTGACCACGGTGAGCCGCCAGTCCAGGGCGACCATGGCGACGATCGTGGCGACCACGCTGGTGAGGTTGGAGACCAGAGAGGTGGCCGTGGACGTGACGGTCGCCTGCATGCCGCCGATGTCGTTGGCGATGCGGGACTGCACCTCGCCGGTGCGGGTCCGGGTGAAGAAGGCGAGCGACATGCGCTGCAGCCGGCCGTAGACGGCGGTGCGCAGGTCGTGCATCACGCGCTGGCCGACGGTCGTGGAGATCAGCGTCTGCAGCACGCCGAAGATGCTCGTGAGCACCGCGCTGAGGATCATCCCGAGCGCGAGCAGGCTCAGCAGCCCGAGACGGCCCTCCGGGATCGCGGTGTCGAGGATCTCCTTGAGCAGGAAGGGCGTCGCCACGGAGGCCAGCGACGCGGCGCCGACCAGCAGTCCGACCACGGCGAGCCGGCCCCGATAGGGGCGGAAGAGCTTCAGGATGCGGCGGACCTGTCGCGGCGCGGCAGCGTCGGTGGCCCCCTCGGCACCACCGGGCGCGGTGCGGGCGGGGGTCCAGGCGGGTTGGTCGTCGGGATGCATGGGCTCCTACGGGGTGAGTCACGGATCGCGCTGCTTCGTCCTCCGTCATGAGTTCGGCGGCGCGTCCGGTATTGGATTCAGCGAGGTGCGGGTCACGGCTCCGGGTTCCCCGCGGAGGCGATTCCGGAGCCTAGCTCATTGTTACCTATACTCACAATGAACATCATCCTGATATTGTTCCCGCATGACCGCCCCCGATGCCGACGGCCTGCTCGCCGAGCAGTTGCTGCGGCTGACCCGCCGTGTGCACCGCATCCAGAAGCGCCACCTTCTGCAGAGCGGGCTGGACATCACCCCTGCACAGTCCCGGTTGCTGCGGACCCTCGCGCACTACGACGCGCCCCCGCGCATGGCCGATCTCGCCGAGCGCCTGGAGGTGGTGCCGCGCGCCGTGACGACCCTGGTCGACGGGCTGGAGGCGAGCGGCCGGGTACGCCGGGCGCCCGACCCCACCAACCGGCGGGTCATCCGCATCGAGGTCACGGACGAGGGCCGCAAGATCCTGGAAGAGTTGCACCGCGCTCGCCGGTCCGCCGCGGAGGAGATCCTCTCGCCCCTGTCGGACGGCCAGCGGGAGGTACTGGGCGACCTCCTCGACACGCTGGTGGACGGGGCGCCGGGGGTGGAGCGGGCGTGCTGAGCCCCGATATACGGGCGCGGTGACACGGAGCGGCGCTCGACGCCGGCCCTCGGGGCGGCCCGCCGCACAGGGAAAGGCCCGGCGCCGAGGTGCGGCGCCGGGCCCCTGTCGTCGGTGACGGTGATCAACTGGCCCCGGAGGCAGGCTCCTTGACCCCACCGCCCGGCTGCGCGGGGACCGCCTTGACGGTGCTCACGGCGGCGACGGTCGAGGCGGCGGGCGCCGTGGGCGCGTTGTCCGCGTCCGCGGCCTCTTCCTCCACGAACTCGATCTCCCCGTCCAGCATCTTCCTCGCACGTACGGTGCCCAGCGCGCCCTCCCACCTGGAGACGACGAAGACGGCGACGCAGTTGCCGAGCAGGTTGGTGGCGACGCGCATCGAGTCCATGATCCGGTCGACGCCCAGGAGCAGGGCGACGGCACCGGCGGGGATGGCCCCGAGCGAGGCGGCGGTGGCCGACAGGGCGAGGAAGGCGGAACCGGGGATGCCGGCCATGCCCTTGCTGGTCAGCATGAGGACCAGGACGACGGTGACCTGCTGGCCGAGACTGAGGTCCACGCCCACCGCCTGCGCGATGAAGAGCGTGCCGATGGAGAGGTAGATGGACGCGCCGTCGAGGTTGAACGAGTACCCGGTGGGCAGCACCAGCCCCACCGCGTCGTCCCGGGCGCCCGCCTGCCGCAGCTTCTGCATCATGCGCGGCATGACGCTCTCGCTGGACGCCGTGCCCAGCGCCAGCAGCATCTCCGCACGGGTGTAGCGCACGAACTTTCACAGGCTCAGCCCGGTCATCAGCTTCAGCGCGACGCCCAGCAGCACGAGGAAGACGGCGGCGACGGCGTAGCAGAGGATGATCAGCTTGGCGTAGGTCTTCATCACGCCGAGGCCGTACTCGCCCACGAGGTGGACCATCGCACCGAACACGGCGAGCGGGGCCAGCTTCATCACGAAGCCGACGATCGCGAAGATGACCTCCTGGGCCTGCTCGATGACGGGCAGGATCTTGGGCACCTTGGTGTGGCCGAGGTGCAGCAGCGCGGCACCCGTGAGGCAGGCGAGCACGAGCACCTGGAGCAGCGCGTTCTCGGCGAACGCGCCGATCGCGCTCTGCGGCAGCGCGTTGAGGATGAACTCACCGGTCGTCGGCAGCTCACCGCCCGCCGTCTTCGCGTCCACCGCCGAGGTGTCGAGCTTCGAGGGGTCGACGTTCATGCCCGCGCCGGGGCCGAAGACGTTGGCGGCGATCAGACCGATGAGCAGCGCGGCCGTGGACGCCACCTCGAACCAGATCAGCGCCTTGAGCCCGATCCGCCCGAACGCCTTCAGATTGCCGGCCTTGGCGATACCGACGACGACCACGCAGAACACCAGCGGCGAGATGACGGTCTTGATGAGCCGGATGAAACCGTCGCCGAGCGGCTGGAAGGTCGTGGCCGTGTCCGGCCACAACCTCCCGACGACGATGCCGAGCACAAGCGCGACTCCGACTTGTGCGAACAGTGAGGTACGCAGCATGCGTGCGACGCGTCGCGGCAGGGACGGTACGGACTGCGGCACGGGCACTCCTCCGAGGGGACTTTCTGGTATGCGGAAAAGCACTTCCGCGCCGATCACTATCCGGGAGTCGCCGCTCATGGGGAAGACCGTCGCGTTTCCTCGACGTAAATCATCGAACAGACGTCACATCACACGCATTTGGCATCAGCAGGCCATTCGGTCCTCGGTCAGCACTCCCTGTACCGAGACCAGCGAACGGTCGTAGCAGCCGTCCGAACCGTGCACGCGGTAGCGCTCGCTCGTCGTGCCGACGGCATGCCGCTGGTCACGCGGCACGTACGCCGTGTATGTGGCGTCTCCCGTGTAGGTGTCGTCGAGCCGGGACCACGCGGTGCGCCGACCGCCGTGCGTCGCGGTGACCGTCGCCCGGTCGCCGAGCGTGAGCACCGTCCGCAGCCGGTCCCCCGCACCGAGCGTCGTCGTGCCGTCCATCGTGTACGACCGCCGGCTGCGGGTGGTCCGGGCCGGGCCGGGTCCGTCGACGGTGACCGTCTCGTCGTCGCTCCACCTCGCGTCGAGTGCGTCGGGGTTCTCGCCATCGGACCAGGTGTGCACGGAGGTGTGGGAGAGGCTCCGGCGCACGGTGGTCGTCACTCTGCCGTGCGAGGTGTCGACGTACCCGGCGACCGTCAGCCGGTGACTCCCCTCGGTGTCGAGCCGGTGCTCCGTACCGGGCGTGTACGTGGACGAGTTGGCGAGGTCACCCGCCCGGACCTGCGTCAGGGCACCGGTGACGCGGTCGCTCCTCTCGTCCTGCCACACCAGCACGTTGACCGGGGTGCTCCAGCCGCTCTGTCCCTCGGGTACGCCGACGACGGAGACCTCGACCCGGTGCGGGCGCCCGTCGTTGAGGAGGCCGGCGAAGGGCGTGAGGTCGTAGCGGATGGGCTGGATGTCGAAGGCGCGGGGGCCGGGGACGACGTACCAGAGGAAGGGGTTGGACCAGCCGCCCGTCCACACCGTCGGGAACGGCGTGGCGATTCCCGCCGGTTGCTGACGATCCGGTTTCTCATGGGCGGAGTTCTACGGGCAGTCGACGCCGCGCACAATGACGCCTCCGGTCACACGAGTGGCCGGAGCCCCCTGCGAGTCAGGCTTTCAGCGACGCCTTGTCCCCCATCACGATCACCGGGTGCGCGGCCGGGTCGAGGGTGCGCAGCAGGTACTCCATGCCCGACTTGGACAGACTGACGCAGGCCGACGTCCCGCTGCCGTGGTCCATGTGCAGCCAGATGCTGCCGCCCTTCGACTGGCCCGCGGGGCGCGTCGGATCGATCGGCGAGGTGCCCTTGACACGGTTGTAGTCGATCGCGATGACGTAGTCGAAGTCGTGCCAGTGCGACTTCGCCCAGTAGTGCGGCGCCTGGAACGCCGGCGACTGGCTGTACGGCAGCTTCGCCCCGGGATCGGCGAGAACACCACCCGCGTCACTGAGCGTGAACACTCCTACGGGGCTGCGCTTGTCGCCCTCGTGATGGTCGGCCGTCCAGCCCTTCTTGCCGTTGTGCCCCAGCCAGGTCCTGGTCTCCTTCCAGGCGGACCCGCTCTTCGTGTACAGGACGATCTTCGAGTCGGCGTCGTTCACGCCCTCGCCGTACACGGCCACCACCTGACGGGACTCGGCGGGGATCCGCTGCTGGAGGCGGTCACCGACGTCCGGGATACGGGTCGGGTCGGCCTTCCGCTCCTCGGAATGCCCCGCCCTGCCCCCCGAGTCCGTGTCGGCCCCGCCGGTCCGGCCCGCGTCACCCGAACCCCCGCACGCCGCCAGCGACACCACCAGAGCGCCGCAGACCACCATCGCCGACCCGGCTCGCCTCACGCCCCTGACCTCGCTCGCACCGCCGACCGCCCCACGCCTCGTACCGCCTATTCGCATGCGCTCCATCGTCGCACCGCGCGCCGACTCCCCGCGTCCAACGCCCCCGCCGAACCGGCGTCGCGAGGGAGGTCCAGGCCGAAACTTTGCCCGGCGACGGAAAACCGTTTGCCTCGGGCCACGCGGTGACGCGAACCTTTCACGGCCGGTCGCCGGGCCTTGCCGCCCCTTTTGCACCCTCATCCCCCCTCCTCTGACACGACCCACAGGGACGTCATGCAGATTCAAGACCTTCCGTACCAAGACCCCGGTGTGCCGGACGCGCGCTCGGGTCCCCGATTCCTGTGGTGGCTGGGCCGCAACCAGCTCGGCGGACAGTTCAAGGCGCTGGCGTGGGGACTGCTGCACTTCACCTCCGTGGCCGGACTGCCGTTCTGCGTCGGCGTCGCCATCGAGGCCGTGGTCGCCCGCTCCGGCACCCGACTGGCCCAGTCGGGCGCGCTGCTGGCGCTGTGCGGAGTCACCATCGCGCTCGGCGACACCTTCCTGCACCGCTCCGCGGTCACCAACTGGATCACCGCCGCCGCACGCGTCCAGCAACTCCTGGCCCGCAAGACGGCCCAGCTCGGCTCGGCGCTGACCCGCCGGGTGGCGGCCGGCGAGGTCGTCGCCGTCTCCACCGGCGACGTCGAGAAGATCGGCTGGTTCGTCGAGGCCGTCTCCCGCTTCACCGCGGCGGCGCTCACGGTGGTGCTGGTCTGTGTCGCCCTGGTGGTCTACCAGCCCGCGCTCGGCATCGTCGTCGCCATCGGCGTGCCCGTCCTCGCCCTCGCCGTGCTGCCGCTGCTGCCCCGCGCGACACGACGCGCCGACTTCCAGCGCGAGAAGGCCGGCCGCGCCACCGAACTGGCCTCGGACACCGTCGCGGGCCTGCGCGTGCTGCGCGGCATCGGCGGCGAGGAGCTCTTCCTCGACCGCTACCGTCGCGCCTCCCAGGAGGTCCGCCACGCCGCCGTCCGCAGCGCCCGTATGTGGGCCCTGATCTCCGGCATCCAGGTCCTGCTGCCGGGGCTGCTGATGATCGCGGTCGTCTGGTACGGCGTGGGTCTCGCCCGCGACGGCCGGATCAGCGTCGGCGAACTCGTCACCGTGTACAGCGCGGTCATGCTGCTCGGGTACCCGCTCAGGCACTTCGAGGAGATCGCGATGGCGTACTCCTTCTCCCGCCCCTCCGCCAAACGGGCCGCCCGCGTGCTGTCCTTGGAACGGCCCACCGACACCGAGGGGTCACGCGAGGCCGCTGTGCCGTCCGGAGACCTGTACGACCCGGCGACCGGACTGCTCGCCGCCGCCGGACGTCTCACCGCGGTGGTGTGCGGCGACCCGGACGCCGCCGGAAGGCTCGCGGAACGGCTCGGCGGCCACGCGTCGGAGGAAGGCACGTCGGTGCTCCTGGCCGGTGTCCCCCTCGACGAGTTGCCGCTCGACTCCGCCCGCACGGCCGTCCTCGTCCAGGACAAGGACCCGGTGCTGCTCTCCGGCACCCTCCGCGAACTGCTCGACGTGCCGGCCTCGGGCGAGGTGACCGCCGAACAGGCACTGGCCGCCGCCCAGTGCGGAGACGTCCTGGAGGCCCTGGCCCAGGGATCGTTGGACGCCGAGGACCCCCTGGACGCCCACATCACCGAGCGCGGCCGGTCCCTGTCCGGCGGCCAGCGCCAACGTCTGGCCCTGGCCCGCTCCCTGATCACGGACCCGGAGGTCCTGGTCCTCGACGAGCCGACCTCCGCCGTCGACTCCCACACCGAGGCGAGGATCGCGGACGGCATCCGGTCCCTCCGCGCGGGCCGCACGACGCTCGTCCTCACCTCTTCCCCGCTCCTGCTCGACCTCGCCGAACGCGTGGTGCTGGTGCACGAGGGCGAGGTCACGGCGGTGGGCGTGCACCGCGAACTCGTGCGCGAGGAACCGCGGTACCGGGCCGTCGTCACCCGTGAGACGGACGAGGAAACCGCCGCGGACACCGGGTGGAACGACCGCGCCGCCCTGCGCGAGGACACCGTGCCGAAAGACCGCAGGACCACGCTCAGCGATGTGCTGGACGAACTGGAAGAGATCGAGGAGACCGCATGATCGGCGTGGCGCCACCGGCGTACGACCCGGCCGCCCCGACGACGGCGAACACCCTGCCCGTCGGCGCCCCCGCGACTGTACGCGCCTACGTGGCCGAACTGTTCCGCCGCCACCGCCGGGCCTTCGCCCTGCTCATCGGCGTCAACACCGTCGCCGTCGTCGCCTCGATGGCGGGCCCCTACCTGCTCGGCGAGCTCGTCGAACGCGTCTCCGACGGAGCACGCGAACTCCATCTGGAGCTCACCGCCGGGGTGTTCGTCGTCGCCCTCGTCGTCCAGGCGGTGTTCGTCCGCGAAGTGCGGCTGCGCGGCGCCATGCTGGGCGAGCGGATGCTGGCCGACCTGCGCGAGGACTTCCTCGTACGGTCGGTCGGTCTGCCGCCTGGCGTCCTGGAGCGGGCCGGGACGGGTGATCTGCTGTCCCGGATCACCACCGACATCGACCGCCTCGCCAACGCGATGCGGGAGGCCGTACCGCAGCTGGCGATCGGAGTGGTGTGGGTGGCCCTGCTCCTCGGCGGGCTCGCCGTGACCGCTCCGCCACTGGCGCTCGCCGTCCTGCTGGCGCTGCCCCTGCTGGTGGCGGGCTGCCGCTGGTACTTCAAACGGGCGCCCTCCGCCTACCGTTCCGAGTCCGCCGGGTACGCGGCCGTCGCCGCCGTCCTCGCGGAGACCGTCGACGCGGGGCGCACCGTCGAGGCCCACCGCCTCGGCGCACGCCGCATCGAGCTGTCCGACCAGCGCATCCGCGAATGGACGGCATGGGAGCGGTACACACTCTGGCTGCGCTCGGTGCTCTTCCCGGTCATCAACTTCACCCACAGCATGGTCCTCGGCGCTGTGCTGATCGTCGGCGGTGTCTTCGTCCTCCAGGGCTGGATCGGGCTGGGCCAGCTGACCACGGGCGCCCTCATCGCCCAGATGCTCGTCGAGCCGGTGAACCTCATCCTGCGCTGGTACGACGAGCTGCAGGTCGCCGAGGTGTCGCTGGCCCGGCTGGTCGGCGTGCGGGACATCGAACCGGGCGCGGGTGATCCCGACGTGGTCCCCGAGGGACGCCATGTCCACGCCGATCAGGTGCGCTTCGGGTACCGCGAGGGCGTCGACGTGCTGCGCAAGGTCTCGCTGGAGGTCGCGCCCGGCACCCGGCTGGCCCTCGTCGGTCCCTCCGGTGCCGGCAAGTCGACCCTGGGCAGACTCCTCGCCGGCATCTACGCGCCCCGCCACGGCCGGATCACCCTCGGCGGTGCCGAGCTGTCCCGGATGCCCGCCGAGGACGTCCGCTCCCATGTGGCCCTCGTCAACCAGGAGCACCACGTCTTCGTCGGCTCCCTGCGCGACAACCTGCGGCTCGCTCGTACCCATGCCGAGGACGCCGAGCTGTGGGCGGCGCTCGGCGCGGTCGACGCCGACTCCTGGGCGCGGGCGCTCGAGGACGGCCTGGACACCGAGGTCGGCTCGGGCGGGCTCGCGCTCACCCCGGCGCAGGCCCAGCAGATCGCGCTCGCCCGGCTGGTCCTCGCCGACCCGCACACCCTGGTCCTGGACGAGGCGACCTCGCTCCTCGACCCGCGTGCGGCCCGGCATCTGGAACGCTCCCTCGCCCGTGTCCTCGACGGCCGCACCGTCGTCGCCATCGCCCACCGTCTGCACACCGCGCACGACGCCGACGTCATCGCCGTCGTCGAGAACGGCCGCATCAGCGAGCTGGGCAGCCACGACCAGCTCGTCGCGGCGGACGGTGCGTACGCGGCGCTCTGGCGGTCTTGGCACGGCTGAGCCTGGTCCCGGGCGGCGCGGGAAGGCTCGGGGCCTGTCGTCACCGGCAGAAGCCGCCCGCCGTGGGCGCATCCCCGGCCCGGTCTCGGCGACCGCCCGCTCCCGGGCGGTCCTCTGCGGGACGGCCGGGGCCGCCCCCGCCGCCGGGGCCGCGGGCCCGCTCGCTCCCGGGGTTGGTCCCCTGACGTTGCGTGGTGCCGACGGCGAGTGGAACTCTGGTGGTGGGCACTGATTCGGGGGACGCCCGTGAGCCGCCCGGTTCCCGGGGGTCGGACCGTTGCCCAGGGGTTCGCGCGCCCACCGTCGCCACACGGTGGCACCGGGCCCGTCCCACCACTGGAGGTACCCGTGGACAGAGCCGGCGGATGGGGAGACGACGTCTACCAGCCAGACGCTTCGGAGATCCAGGACGACGCCGGGCTGCTGGACGCCGAGGACACCCTGGTCGCCGACGGTGTGGACGACCCGCTCGACCGGGGCTGGTCGCCACCGGAGCGGCCATGGGCGGTGGAGCACACCGGAGTGACCGCCGCGGAGCGCCTGCGCGGCGAGACCCTTGACCAGCGGCTGGCCGAAGAGCTGCCGGATGTCGCCTCCGTCGACGGGGACGGCATCGGCGACGCCCAGGACACCGACGGTGAGCTGCTGGACAACGAGGTGGGAGGCCCTCGCTCCGGCCGCCTCGTCGCCCCCGACGAGGGCGCGCACGAGGACGAGGAGAACGGACTGATCGCCACGGACGTGGGCATCGACGGGGCGGCCGCCTCCGCCGAGGAGGCCGCGATGCACATCGTGGACGAGGACTCGGTCGCGGGCTGACCCGGCCCGGCCGGCTCCCTCCTCGCCCGGACGGCGGGTCGCCCGCGCTGTCAGATGACGTTCAGGGCCGCGGCCGCTCCGACGCCGCCGAGCACCATGAACACCGGCATGAGCACCCTCAGCTCGACCCAGCTGCCGGCCCGGAACCGCATCGCCTTGGGCGGACCGATCGGGTACCAGCGCTTGCGGCCCACCGGTATCGGCCACAGGATCGGGCAGCCCGAGACGGTCAGCGCATCGCCGATGTCGTGCACCAGCGCGCCCAGCAGGATCGGCAGGCCGAGCCACAGGTACTCCTGGCCCGGCTCGGTGAACAGCCAGTCCGCGCCGTTGCCCGGCTTGTCCAGGACACCGGCGATGATCCAGGCGCTGGTCGCGGCCAGCAGCCACACCAGCACATCGCTGCTCGATCCGCGGGCCGCCCGCCACAGCAGACCCTCGATGGCCAGCACCATGTGCACGAACAGGATCGCCAGCACCGCCCAGCGTCCCCCCGTGATCGCAACGGCGGAGGCGCCCGCGCCGAGCAGCACCGCCCACAGCCAGGTGTGGGTGAGTGTGCGGTGACCGCCGGAGCGGCGTGGGTCGCCCTGCTTCTTCGTCGCCTTGTAGACGGCGTAGGAGAGCTTGTCGACGATCTCGCACACCCAGCGGGAGAGCGGGCCGAAGGAACGGGAGATCGTGGCCGCCTTGTGGTCCAGGTCCGGGGCGAGCGCGGCGCCCGCGCAGATCAACGCGCCGGCCAGGAGAACCGGCCAGGGCATGGTGTGCCCGGTCGCGGCCGCCGCCGCCCCTACACCGAGCCAGGCCGCGGCCCCGGACAGTGAGTGTGCTGGTCCCATCATGGCCGTGCCCCGTCCCATTCCTTCTGTGCCGCTGTCCGGTTGCCCCGGGCCGCTGTCCAGTTGTCCACGTGCGTCGACGCTCCGTCGGCGGCACAGCGTAGCGTTCGCGATCTTCGACCGGGTATCCGATTCCCGCCTTGGGGACCCGGGCAGGCAAGATGGGGGCGTGACCCTCATCGATCAGCTGCCGCGGACCGCCGACCCCGACGCCCTCTACGAAGCCTTCGAGTCGTGGGCCGTGGAACGCGGTCTCACCCTCTACCCCCATCAGGAGGAGGCGCTCATCGAGGTGGTCTCCGGCGCGAACGTGATCGTGTCGACGCCCACCGGCTCCGGCAAGAGCATGATCGCGGCGGGTGCGCACTTCGCCGCCCTGGCCCGCGACGAGGTCACCTTCTACACCGCCCCGATCAAGGCGCTGGTCTCGGAGAAGTTCTTCGAGCTGTGCAAGATCTTCGGCACCGAGAACGTCGGCATGCTCACCGGCGACGCGTCCGTGAACGCCGACGCCCCCGTCATCTGCTGCACGGCCGAGGTCCTCGCGTCCATCGCGCTGCGCGACGGCAAGGACGCCGACGTCGGCCAGGTCGTCATGGACGAGTTCCACTTCTACGCGGAGGCCGACCGAGGCTGGGCCTGGCAGATCCCCATCCTGGAGCTGCCGCAGGCCCAGTTCATCCTGATGTCGGCGACCCTTGGCGACGTCTCGATGTTCGAGAAGGACCTCACCCGGCGCACCGGCCGTCCCACGTCCGTGGTCCGCTCGGCCACGCGCCCCGTGCCGTTGTCGTACGAGTACGTCCTGACGCCGCTGACGGAGACGCTCACGGAGCTGCTCGCCACCAAGCAGGCACCCGTGTACATCGTGCACTTCACCCAGGCGCAGGCCGTGGAGCGGGCGCAGGCGCTGATGAGCATCAACATGTGCACGCGGGAGGAGAAGGACCAGATCGCCGAACTGATCGGCAACTTCCGGTTCACCACCAAGTTCGGTCGCAATCTCTCCCGTTACGTCCGGCACGGTATCGGCGTGCACCATGCCGGGATGCTGCCCAAGTACCGGCGGCTGGTGGAGAAGCTGGCCCAGGCCGGTCTGCTGAAGGTCATCTGCGGCACGGACACCCTCGGCGTCGGCGTCAACGTCCCCATCCGGACGGTGCTGTTCACCGCGCTCACCAAGTACGACGGCAACCGGGTGCGGACGCTGCGCGCCCGTGAGTTCCACCAGATCGCGGGCCGTGCCGGACGGGCGGGCTTCGACACGGCCGGCTTCGTGGTGGCGCAGGCGCCCGAGCACGTCATCGAGAACGAGAAGGCACTCGCCAAGGCGGGTGACGATCCGAAGAAGCGCCGCAAGGTGGTCCGCAAAAAGGCACCCGAGGGGTTCGTCGGCTGGACGGAGAACACCTTCGAGAAGCTCATCGCCTCCGAGCCCGAGCCGCTCACCTCCCGCTTCCGGGTGACGCACACGATGCTGCTGTCGGTGATCGCACGCCCCGGCAACGCCTTCGAGGCGATGCGGCGGCTGCTGGAGGACAACCACGAGCCGCGCAAGCAGCAGCTGCGCCACATCCGGCGGGCGATCGCCATCTACCGTTCGCTCCTGGACGGCGGCATCGTCGAGAAGCTCGACGAGCCGGACGCCGAGGGCCGGATCGTCCGTCTGACGGTCGATCTTCAACACGACTTCGCGCTCAACCAGCCGCTGTCCACGTTCGCGCTGGCCGCGTTCGAACTGCTCGACCCGGAGTCGCCGTCCTACGCCCTGGACATGGTCTCCGTCGTGGAGTCGACGCTCGACGACCCGCGGCAGATCCTTGCGGCCCAGCAGAACAAGGCGCGCGGTGAGGCCGTGGCGGCGATGAAGGCCGACGGCGTCGAGTACGAGGAGCGCATGGAGCGGCTCCAGGACGTCACCTACCCCAAACCGCTGGAGGAGCTGCTCTTCCACGCGTACAACACGTACCGCAAGAGCCACCCGTGGGTCGGCGACCATCCGCTGTCCCCGAAGTCGGTGATCCGGGACATGTACGAACGGGCGCTCTCCTTCACCGAGTTGGTGTCCTTCTACGAGCTGGCCCGCACCGAGGGCATCGTGCTGCGCTACCTGGCCGGCGCCTACAAGACCCTCGACCACACCGTCCCCGACGACCTGAAGTCGGACGACCTGGAGGATCTGATCGCCTGGCTGGGCGAGATGGTCCGCCAGGTCGACTCCAGCCTCCTCGACGAGTGGGAGCAGTTGGCCAACCCGGAGGAGATGACCGCCGAGGAGGCCCAGGAGAAGGCCGACCAGGTCAAGCCGGTCACCTCCAACGCGCGTGCCTTCCGCGTCCTCGTCCGCAACGCCATGTTCCGTCGCGTCGAGCTGGCTGCCCTCGACCAGGTCGACGAACTGGGCGAGCTGGACGCCGAGTCCGGTTGGGACGCCGAGCGGTGGGGTGAGGCGATGGACAAGTACTGGGAGGAGTACGACGAGCTCGGCACCGGTCCCGACGCCCGCGGCCCTCGTCTGCTGATGATCGAGGAGGAGCCGCAGAACGGGCTGTGGCGTGTCCGTCAGACCTTCGCCGACCCGAACGGCGATCATGACTGGGGCATCAGCGCGGAGGTCGACCTCGCGGCCTCCGACGCCGAGGGGCGCGCCGTCGTCAAGGTCACCGACGTCGGTCAGCTGTGAGCAGGCGTCGGTCAATCGTGAGCACCGGAGAGGCCAGCAGATGACGTCCAACCCCGCCGAGCGGCTCGTCGACCTTCTCGACCTGGAGCAGATCGAGGTCAACATCTTCCGCGGGCGCAGCCCGCAGGAGTCCTTGCAGCGGGTCTTCGGCGGCCAGGTGGCCGGCCAGGCGCTGGTCGCCGCCGGACGCACCACTGAGGGCGACCGGCCCGTGCACTCGCTGCACGCGTACTTCCTGCGCCCGGGGCGTCCGGGGGTGCCGATCGTGTACCAGGTCGAGCGGGTCCGCGACGGGCGGTCCTTCACCACGCGTCGCGTCACCGCCGTGCAGCAGGGCCGCACGATCTTCAATCTGACCGCCTCCTTCCACAAGCCTGAAGAGGGGACCTTCGAGCACCAGCTGCCGCCGGCCCGTGAGGTGCCGGACCCGGAGTCGTTGCCGACGCTGACGCAGGAGATCACGGATCATCTGGGCGCACTGCCCGAGAGGTTGGAGCGCATGGCGCGGCGTCAGCCCTTCGACATCCGGTATGTCGACCGGTTGCGCTGGACCCCCGAGGAGATCGAGAACGCGGAGCCGCGCAGCGCGGTGTGGATGCGGGCCGTCGGTCCCTTGGGGGACGACCCTCTCGTCCACACCTGCGCGCTGACGTACGCCAGTGACATGACGCTCCTGGACGCCGTCCGCATCCCCGTCGAGCCGCTGTGGGGACCGCGTGGCTTCGACATGGCGTCGCTGGACCACGCCATGTGGTTCCACCGGCCGTTCCGTGCGGACGAGTGGTTCCTGTACGACCAGGAGTCGCCCATCGCGGTGGGCGGACGTGGTCTTGCCCGTGGTCGCATCTATGACCTGGAGGGGCGTCTGCTCGTGTCGGTCGTCCAGGAAGGGCTGTTCCGCAAGCTCGGTTCCTGACGCGTCCGTCGGCCGGCGCGGGAGCCGGGTCACACCGCGCGCGGCGGGCTGGTCAGGGGTGTCTCCGGGCCAGCCATCCGAGCAGACCGGGTCGCTTCTCGGACACCGGTCCCGGCATCTCGGGGCGTTTCCCGGGGCGCCTCACGTTCCTCGCCGGGCGTGAGGCCGGTTCCTTCCTGCGGGGCCTGGGCGCGAGGCGGTGTGCGCGGGCCTCCACGAGGGCCTGCCTCAGGTCCGCGCGCAGCCATTCGATCTCGTCGGCGTGGTCCGCCGTCATGATCGTGGCGGTGAGCAGGGCCGCGGGTGAGTCGGGCGGGCCCTGGTCGGCCCGTGGAGGCCGGTGGCGGTTGAGGTGGGCGCGCTCGTAGGGATCCCGGACGATCTCCGCGATCTCGACGGGGTCGAGGAGTGAGGCCGGCGCGGCGGCGCGGGCCCAGGGGTCGTCGGCCTGCCTCAGCAGGAATCCGAGATGGCGTCCGCGCCAGTTCCTGGGCCGCAGGTCGAGACCCGTGTCCAGTTGGGTCCTCAGCTCTTCCGGCAGGCGGCCCGTCAGCCAGTGGGCGTTGTTCTCGTCGGCCGCGAACGCCCTCAGTTCTTCTGCCAGATAGAGCCAGACGACGGCTCGGTAGCGGTTCAGATAGAACTTGACCGGTGTGACGAGCCCCAGTCGTGCGAGGCGCACGAAGCGCGTCGGCGCCACGTCGAGGATCGCTGCGGCTTCCCGGGAGCCGACGGCTTCGACCCGTGCGCGCAGCGTCTCCGGGAAGCCCTCCTCGGCGCGGAGCCGGTCGATCTCGCTTCGGACGATCCGGCGTCCTCCGCCTCCCTCGTCGGGGACGGTTCGTACACACCCGAGGTGTACGGCGAGGTCGAGCTGGCTTCGTTTCAGGCCCAGTTCGCGTGCGGCCCGGCTCTGGGCCAGTGGCCGGTCGGCCGCCCCGGAGGATGTCGGGGCGGCGACCGCCGTGGTGGGTGTCGGGGCGGCCGTCGCCGTGGTGGGTGTCGGGGCGGCCGTCGCCGTGGTGGGTGTCGGGGCGGCCGTGGCCGTGGTGGGTGGAGCAGGTCGCGTGATGGTGTTGCCGGACATGGTGGTTCTCCCCCGTGCTCTGCTGCGGCGGCGCCGGTTCGCGTCGCCTCGGGAAAACCGTAGCCCGTTCGCGGAAAGTCGGGGCGGGCCTGTGGATAACTTTGATCGGGCTGGTGAACCCGCAGGTCAGAGGTCCCTGCCGGCGGAGTGTTCGGGCTGTCGGGCGTCCACGCCGAGGTGTTCGCCGACACGGTTCACCATCAGGGTCATCTCATAGGCGATCTGCCCGATGTCCGCTTCCGCGGCGCTGAGCACGCAGAGGCAACTGCCCGCGCCGGCGGCGGTGACGAAGAGCATGGCGTCGTCGAACTCGATCATCGTCTGCCGTACGTCACCGGCGCCGAAGTGGCGTCCCGAACCCTTGGCGAGGCTGTGCAGACCCGAGGAGACCGCGGCGAGGTGCTCGGCGTCCTCCCGTCTCAGGCCGGTACTGGCCGCCGTGACCAATCCGTCGCTGGACAGCACCAGTGCGTGTCGTACGGGTTCGACGCGCTCGGTCAAGTCGTCCAGCAGCCAACCGAGTCCCGCGTTCTGCGGCATTTTTCCTACTCCCCGTTTTCGTCGTTCCTCCTGCCGAGGAGGATCCGACGGTTCAGCCTTCCCCACTGCCGCCGCCGGAGCAAGCAGGATGGGGACATGGCAAAGAAGATGACCGACAAGGAATGGCGGGACTTCGTCTCACACGGAACCCGCACCGGAAAACTGGCGACCTCCCGTGCCGACGGACGTCCTCATGTGACGCCCATCTGGTTCTTGTTGCACGGTGACGAGGTGCTGTTCAACACCGGCAAGGAAAGTGTCAAGGGACGGAATCTGGCCAGGGACGGCCGCGTGGCGCTCTGCGTGGACTCCGACGTACCGCCGTACGACTTCGTGGTGCTGGAAGGCCGGGCCGAGCTTTCCGAGGACCTCGACGAGGTACGCCACTGGGCCGCGCGGATAGGTGCTCGCTACATGGGCGAGGACCGGGCCGAGGAGTTCGGTGCCCGCAACGGCGTGCCGGGCGAGCTCCTGGTGCGGATGCGCGTGGACAAGGTCCTCGCGTACTCCGCCGTTTCCGACTGAGCGCCGGCCCGGTCGCCACCTGTCTTCACCGGAGGGACCGGGCGGTTCAGCTCACGGAGTCGAGCAGCCGGGCGGTGTGCATCCGTCCGGCGTACTCGACGAGGCGTATCAGGACGTCCTTGCCGGAGTCACGGTCCCGCGCGTCGCAGAGGACCACAGGAGTGCCCTGATCGAGATCGAGGGCGCGCGACACGTCGTCGGTGCCGTAGGCGCCGGCTCCGGAGAAGCAGTTGACGGCGACCACGAACGGGATGCGCCGGTGCTCGAAGAAGTCCACCGCGGGAAAGCAGTCCTGGAGTCGCCTCGTGTCCGCGAGGACGACCGCCCCCAACGCGCCCTGGGCCAACTCGTCCCACAAAAACCAGAACCTGTCCTGCCCCGGGGTGCCGAACAGATACAGCGAGAGTCCGGACCGGATGGTGATGCGGCCGAAGTCCATGGCCACGGTGGTGGTCACCTTCTGGTCCACTCCACCGGTGTCGTCCACCGTCTGACCGGCCTCGCTGAGGAGTTCCTCGGTGCGCAGCGGCTTGATCTCGCTGACCGCGCCCACCAGGGTGGTCTTGCCCACGCCGAAGCCACCGGCGACGAGGATCTTCAATGCCAGGGCGCCCGTGTCGCCGTCTGCGGTGTCGGAGTACTCGGAGACCATCGATCACTTCTCTCGGGAGGGCGGGGCAAGGTCGGCATAGGTACTGCGGTGCGAGCCAGCATCATGGCAACTGCCGCTCCACAAAGGGGTGTTGGTTCGCTTTTTCATGGCATCGACCGACTCGTGCGCGTTCGGTGTCCGGTTGGGTGCACAAGTTCGTACGGGACCGACCCGCACCGTTGCCCATCCCCCACGATCCGCACGGTTGTTCCGTTACAGGGCCCTCAGCCCTTCGATCACCTCACGCAGAATGCGTTCGTCGGGCAGCTGCGCGGGCGGGATCGGCCGGCTGACCGTGACGTGGCCCAGTTCCACGAGGTCACCGAGGAGTACGCGCACCACACCGACCGGCAGGTCCGCGCCCGCGGCGAGTTCGGCGACCGACTGGGTCTCGGTCCGGCACAGTTCGATCAGTGTGCGGTGCTCGGGGCCGAGTGACGTGTCGCCGTCGACGTCGGGTGCGCCGATGTGGAGGGACACCAGGGCGATCAGATCGAGGCGGACGCCGCTGAGGCCGGGTTCGGTGCGTCCGCCGGTCATCGCATAGGGGCGGACGAGGGGCCCGGCCTCGTGGTCGTACCACTGGCTGCCCGGCGGCTCGTGCGGAGCACTCGCGCTGTCCTCGGTCATGAGCACGGCTCGTTCCCGTTCATCCGGCGGCGGGCGGGCGCGCGCCGGCGCGAGGCGGCGTGTAGAGGTGCTCGCCCACGCGTTTCACCAGGCGTGCCATCTCGTACGCCACGAGCCCGATGTCGGCGGTGACGGAGGTGAGGACGGCCAGGCAGGAGCCGTCCCCGGCGGCCGCCACGAAGAGGAACCCGTCGTCCATCTCCACCATGGTCTGGCGCACCCCCCCGGTGCCGAAGTGCCGGCCGGCCCCCTTGGCGAGACTGTGGAAGCCGGAGGCGACGGCGGCGAGGTGCTCGGCGTCCTCGCGTACGAGGTCGGTCGACGCGCCGACGGCGAGACCGTCGTTGGACAGCACTACCGCGTGTCGCACCTCATGTACACGCAGGACCATGTCGTCCAGCAGCCAGTCGAGTTCGCCGGACCGTCCGTTGGCCCTGGTGGTCGGGTCCTGGATCATGCGGGGTCTCCTTTGCTGCTGTCGCCGCTCGTCGCGGGGCCGTGGGTGACGCCTCGTCCGGGTGCCCTGCCGCCGCCTCGCGCCCAGCCGTCGCGGTAGGCCGCCATGCGGTCCCGTACGAGTTCGGGGGTGCGGTCGTCGTCCGCCGCGTGGCTCGGGGCCGGGTCCGGCCCGCCGCTGTGCCCGTCGCGCAGCTGGGGGGCGAGGTTGGCCTGCCGTACTCGGCGCGGCAGTTCGCCGGCGTGGTCCGGTTCCCGCGCAACGCGGTGCTGCGGCAGGGCGGTCACGCCGGGCGGAGGAGGCTCGGGCGGGCTGCCCGCCGCGGCGTCGGGGGAGGAGGCCACGGGAGCCATCAGTGCCCGCCGGTCGACGGACTGCTCCACAGGATACTGCCGCGCACCGGCGTGCACGGGCGCGTACTCCCGTTCCTCGGGCTGCCGCCGCGCCTCGGTGACGGCTCCCGGGGAACGTTCCGTCATCCCGTTGTGGAGCAGAGCGGTCGGGAGGAGCACCACCGCGGTGGTGCCGCCGTACGGAGAGGTCCTCAAATGGACCTTGATGTCGTGACGGGAGGCGAGCCGGCTCACCACGAAGAGACCGAGACGGTCGCTGTCGAAGAGGTCGAGGGCTTCGGACTGCTCGATCCTGCGATTGGCCTCGGCGAGGGTCTCCTTGCCCATGCCGAGTCCGCGGTCTTCGACCTCGACGGCGTATCCGTTGCCGACCGGTTCCCCGGTGATCCGCACGCGCGTGTGCGGTGGGGAGAACTGGGCGGCGTTCTCGACGAGTTCCGCCAGGAGGTGGATGAGGTCGGCGACGGCCGCACCCGCGATCCGCGCCTCGGGGAGTTGTCGTACCTCCACGCGCGCGTAGTCCTCGATCTCGGAGACGGCGGCGCGGACGACGTTCGTCAGGGAGACCGGCATGCGCCAGGCGCGGCCGGGAGCGGCCCCGGAGAGGATGATCAGGCTCTCCGCGTGGCGCCGCATGCGGGTGGTGAGGTGGTCGAGCCGGAAGAGGTCGCTGAGCTCGTCGGGGTCCTCGGACCTGCGTTCCATGCTGTCGAGGAGGCTCAGCTGACGGTGGACGAGCACCTGGCTGCGGCGGGCGAGGTTGACGAACACCCCCGAGATGCCGCCGGCCAGTTCGGCGCGCTCGACGGCCGCACGGAGGGCGGCACGGTGGACGATGCCCAACGCCTCGGCGACCTGGCCGGTCTCGTCCTCGGCGGCAGGCCCCGGCGGGGCCTCGGCGTCGACGTCGATCTCCTCGCCGGCCCGCAGTCTCCGCATGGCGTGGGGCAGTTTGCGACGGGCGATCTCCAGGGCACCGTTGCGCAGGCTCACCAGCTCGATGACGAGGGTGCGCCCGATGCGTACGGAGATCACGAGCGACGCGGCGACGGCGGCGAGGCCGAGGAGCACCGCGGCACCGGCCGGGGTGAGCAGGGCGCGCGTGAACGGGTCGGCCCGGTCGGCGACGTCGCGTCCGGCGTCGGCCTCGATCTTCCGCATCCCGTCCCGCACGCGCGTGTGTGCCGTCCGCCAGGCGCCCTCCGGTGCGGCGGTGAGCGCCTTGGCGCCGGGACGGCTCTTGAGCACCGCGTCCTCGGCCGCGCTGACGTCGGTGTACGCGTCGCCCTCGGCGAGTTCGCGCCAGGCGGTGCGTTCGGGGCCGCGCAGGTCGGCGGTGGCGGCTTCGGTGAGGGTGCGGCGGGTGCTCACGGCGCCGCCGAACAGACGCAGTCGCTCACCGTCGAGGGTCCCGGAGAGGCGTGCGCCGGCCAGCAGCGCGTCCTCCTGGGCGAGGGCCTCGGCCGCACGGGAGAACTCGAGCAGCACGCGCGCGTCGGAGCCCGCTTCGGCGTCCTGGATGCCGGTGAGCGCGCCGCCGACGCCGTAGGCCGTGGAGATGGTGGCGGTGTACCGCTCGTACGTCTCGGCCCAGCCGCTGCGACGGTCCAGCACCGACGCGCGCAGTGACCGCAACTGCTCGGCACCGGAGACGAAAGCCGCGAGACGCCCGGCGACGCCGGCGGGCAGGTGGATTCCGTCGGCGACGGTGTGCCGATCACCCAGACGCAGTCGTGCGACCGCGCGATCGGAGGCTCGGGCGAGCGTCCTCAGGGCGCTTCCGTGAGCGTCGGAGGGTCGCGTCGTGTACCGCACGGCGGCGGTGCGTTCGGCCTGGAGCGCGGCGACGGCGTCGGCGACCGGGGCGCGCACGGAGGCGTCGACGCGCTGGAGCTGCCGAAGGCGGGCGACGTCCTGGGCGGTGGTGACGGTGGCGTACGCCCACAGGGCGAGCAGGGAGACGACGGGCACCATCAGCAGGCAGACGATCTTGGCCCGGACGGTGCGGGGGCGTATGCGCGGGCGGCCGGTGCGTCTGGGCGGGCCGGTCGTGGGGGCTCCGGTCTCGTCGGGGTCGAAGCCCTCGTCGGCGGGTGGTCCCGCGTGGGCGCGGCGTCCGCGCGCCGCGGGCCGGGTCGGCGTCTGGACGCCGGTGGTCGAAGTCCTGCCGGGTGTACGCATGGCCTCCTCGCTCAAAATGGTCGGGCGTGCCTTGGTGCCTCCGAGGTGCGCTGCTAGCGGGCGGCGGCGCTCTCGACCGGCCGCTGGGCCGAGGCGGAGGCCTCGCGTTCCCCGGCCGTCGGCGACAGCGCCACGAACGCCGAGGTGAGGAAGAGATAGGACCCGAGGCCGACGGCGAGGGGGAAGATGAACTGCATCGCCGTGGCCCCGGGCAGGCTTTCGCCGGAGGGAGCCACCTCCACGCGCACCGCCCACATGGCGGTGTAGTGCATGCTGCTCACCGCGCCGCCCATGACCAGAGAGGCGATGGTGACGGCGAGGGGCGACCTGATGTTGAGCGCCGCCCACAGGGCGGCGGTCGCCGCGACCACGGCGATCAGCACGGAGAGCGCGACCAGCGCCGGGTCGTAGGTCACCTCGCCGTGCATCCGTACCGCCGCCATGCCCAGGTAGTGCATGCTGGCGACGCCCAGCCCGGTGGTGAGACCGCCGAGGAGGAGTGCCCGGCCGCGGTTCCCGCTGTAGCCGACGGCGAAGACCCCGCCGCAGACGACGGCCATGGCGACGAGCAGACTCAGGTTGGTCAGCGGCACGTCGTAGCGGATCTCGGTGCCGCTGACGCCGAAGCCCAGCATGGCCACGAAGTGCATGGTCCAGATGCCGGTCCCGATGGCGGACGCCGCGGTGAGGAGCCAGTTGCGGCGCGACCGGCCGGTGGCGCCCAGCGCACGGACGGTGCAGCGCAGGCCGAGTGCCGCGCCCGTGCAGGCCATCGCGTACGACAGCACGGGGGTCAGCCAGCCGAAGGTGGCGTGGTCCAGGTGTCCCATGGCTCCGGGACGCTAGTGGGGGCACGGGTACACGAAGGGGGCGCATTTCGAAAGGTAGTGGAATGTGTCGCATATATGCGCTGGAACGATCGCCTCACGCTCGAACATGCGCACCGCGCCCGCTCACCCGGTGGTGGGGGATCATGCGGAGCATGAGCGACGACCACACACACGTCCAGGAGTTCTTCACGGCGCGCGCCGCCGACTGGGACACCCGGTTCCCCGACGACGGGCCCGCCTACGCCGCCGCCGTCGCCGAACTCGGGCTGCGGTCGGGTGATCGTGTGCTCGACGCGGGGTGCGGCACGGGGCGGGCCCTGACGCCGTTGCGGGCCGCCGTGGGCGTCTCCGGGGTGGTCCTCGGGGCCGATGTGACCCCGGCGATGCTGGAGGCCGCCGTCCGGGCCGGCCGGCACCACGACGGGCAGCTGCTGCTCGCGGATGTGGCGGTCCTGCCGTTGCGGACGGAGTCCCTGGACGCGGTGTTCGCGGCGGGGCTCATCGCGCATCTGCCGGATCCCGCGGCGAATCTCCGGGAACTGGCACGGGTGGTCCGACCGGGCGGCGTCCTGGCGCTGTTCCATCCGATCGGCAGGGCCGCGCTGGCAGCGCGGCAAGGGCGGGAGATCACCCCGGCCGATCTCCGGGCGCAGGCGAACCTCGGCCCGCTCCTGGCCGGTTCGGGGTGGCGCATGACGTCGTATGTCGACGAGGACAGCCGATTCCTCGCGCTCGCCGAGCGCACGGCCTGACCCCGCGGGACCTCCCTCGACCTGGGCTCCATCAGGGTCGCGGTCCTGCAGAATCGGCCCTGTCGCCGGGTAGACCCTCTTCTGTCCATGCCACTCCCTCTCTACGTTGAGTAGGAACACGTGAACGGTCTGTGAATACCGAGACGAGGGAAGGAAGCCCTTATGTTCGACAGGCTCCGCAAGTCCTTCGGCAGATTCCTCAACTCGCAGCGCACCGAGGCGACCTCGCCGGAGGAGAAGCACACGCACAACCTGTTCGAGGCGGCGGCCGCTTACATCTCGGCGTGCGCCGACGACGACCAGGACCGGATCGACGAGACCGTGACCTGGGTGTCGCCCGAGGCGCTGTCCTTCGGGGTGAGCGAGCTGGCCTGTCGTGCGGTCATAGCGCTCGCGCGGGAGCGGGACGAGTCACCCCTGACGGTGGCGCGGTCTCTTCTGGGGCTGCCCGCCGCCTGAACCAGCGCCAAGCCCGGGCGATTCGCCCCTGTCCGGCCGGACACCGCAGCTCTGCGTGGGTTTCACTCTCGTGACAAGCGCCTGCCGGGCGCATTAGGGTGCGCCGACGGACGAGCGAGAGCGATGGGAGGCCGGCATGGCCGGGACGGACGAGGACGCCGTCGCCGCCGGGGACGACGACGCGCTGTACGTGCTGACGGCGGTACTGCTCACGCCCGCGAACTTCCCCAGTGTGCTGGGCGACGACTACCCCGAGGCATGCGCGGCGCTCGGTCTCGCTCCGCTCGCCGACGGTTACGGGATCGTCCTGGGGCAGGACGGCGACGGCGCCCGGTGGACGGTCGTGGTGGACGACGTGTCCCTGGTGGCCGTGGCCATCGCCTCGTGGGACTGCGGCATGGAGTACGACCTGTCCCCCGACGAGGACTCCGTGGTGGCCGCGTTGCCCGGCTGGCCCCTCGCGGTGGCCGTGGCCGCTCCCGGGGTGCCCGCTCCGCACGACCCGGACCCGGAGGTCGCCGACCGGCCGCCGCTGAGCCCGCCGGACACCACCGTCTGGGGGCCCGCCCAGCGGCGTCTGGGCGCCGATGAGATCGCGCTGCAGTGGAGCATCTGGCGGGAGCAGATCGACGACTCCTCCTTCACCGGACAGAACGGCACGAGCGCGACGGCGACCGGTGACACCGGGGAGGCCGGCGGCGACGAGGGCGGCGTCCGCACGGGCATCCGCCGAGTCCTCGCGGAGGCACGCGCCTACGTCGAGTCGCCGCCGCCTCTCGGGCGTGTGCGCTCGTCCTTCGCGCCGGGTGACGCCCGGACCCTTCGCGCCGACGGTCCTGGTTGGTCGATGGTGGCCAGGACCGACGACATCGCCTTTGTCCTCCTCGACGACGAGCCGGGGGAAGTGCTGCCGGTGGGCCGGGGCCCGGAACTGCCCGGCCTCCTGGAGTCCCTCGACAAGATCGCGGTACGCCCCAACTGAGTCCCGGCACACTCGCGCCGGCTCTGCCGCCTGTCACCGGCCCTGCCGCGGGCCGGTGACATCTCAGCGACCGAGCTCCTTGCGGCCGACCCGGCGCAGCCTGCGTCGCTGTGAGGGGTCGAGCGTGAGGTACGCGGCCGTGGGGATCCCCAGGACTATCAGGAGATTGGCCCAGAAGGGGAACGGCAACAGGAACAGCAGGACGATCCCGATTGCCGCACCCCCCGCGACGATCTTCGTGCTCTTCGACATCTCCGTCGCCTCCTTCGCGGCCCACTGCCGCTCTCTGTCCTGAAAACGGGTCCCCGCTCCCCGCAGTTCCGGACCACGACCCTGACGCAACCCTGACTCCGTCCCCGGCGCAACCCTGAGACGTCGCGCTTTTCACGCCACCGCCATCCGGCGCAGTGACCCACGTCACTCCCGATCACACCCCCCGGAAGTTTGAAGTGCTGTACTGTCGGCGATTCTGAGTTCAGTAGTCAAATTTGAGGAGTCCGGAATCCCTGTGCCCATGAACCTCGCGGCGACTCCTACCGATGTCTCCGAGCTGGCACGCTGCCGCGCCGCTTTCGTGGCCGACGAACCGGCTCGCGCCGGCCGTTTCGTCTTCCGGGGGCCCGATGGCGCGGCGCCACCGCGCGTCACGGTGGGCCACGTCGGGGAGTCGGCGGTCGTCCTGCCGGTCGATAAGGATGTCCGGCTGATGACGGTGCCCGTCGTGTCGCTGCCGGTGAGCGCCGCCCTGCCGGTGCTCACCCGCGCGCGTGCGACGGCGGGCGCCGACAGGTCGACCCTCTTCTGGGGTACCGCCGCCGTCCTGGCCCTCCAACTCGTCGCACGGGGACTCCTGTTGCCCGGTGTGACCACGGGGGGCCATGACGCCTGGCGGATCGGCCCGCTGCGGGCGGAGGACCTGGAACGGGTCCGCGAGCTGGCCGCGGCGATGCCGCCGGAGGCACATGCCGTACCCGTCGACCACGCGCTTCCGCTGCGCCTGCCGGACCCCGAGCGGCTGCTGCGCGCGTTCCTCGACGCGGTGGCCGACTCGCTTCCCCGCTCCCCCGCCGCCGCCCTCGCGGCGGGCGGCGCGGCCTTCGCGGCTCGGCAGCCGCAGTCGGTGCCCGAGCACCGCGCCTGGGCCGCCGATGTGGCCGCCGGCCACGATGCCGGGGTCCGCCTGTCGCTGCGGGTGGAGGTCCCCGCACTTGCCTCGGCCGACGCGGGCGCGGGCGGGACACCGTTGTCGTTCCGGGCGGTCCTCCAGGTGCACAGCGTCCGCGACCCGGCGCTGGTCGCGGACGCCTCCACGGTGTGGACCGGCGCCGGAGGGTTCGGCCCGCGCGCGCGGATGGACGCTCTGCTCGCGCTGCGCCGCGCGGCCCGTGCCTGGGCCCCGCTCGGTCCCCTGCTGTCGGCCGCCGTGCCGGACGCGGTGGATCTCGCCGACGATGAGGTCACCGACCTCCTCGGGGAGGGAGCCCGGGTGCTGGCCACCGCCGGTGTCGACGTGCACTGGCCCAAGGAGCTGACCCGGAAGTTGACCGCCCGCGCGGTCATCGGCCCGCCCGACGACGCGCAGGACTCCGGCAGGGGCGGTCCGGCCGCGTCAGGCGCCGCCGTGCTCTCGTCCGGCACTCCGTCGTTCCTGTCGGCCGACGCTCTGCTCGCCTTCGACTGGCGGTTCGCCCTGGGAGACCAGCGGCTGACCCGCCAGGAGCTGGACGTGCTGGCGGAGGCGAACCGCCCGATGGTGCGGCTGCGTGACCAGTGGATCCTCGTGGACCCGGACGAGATCCGCCGCGCCCGCGCGCAAAGGGACCGCAAGGTGTCTCCCGTCGACGCGCTCGGCGCCGCCCTGACGGGCTCCACCGAGATCGACGGCCGGACGGTCGAGGTACGGCCCACGGGGTGGCTGGCCGATCTGCGGGAGCGGCTGTCGGACCCGGAGGGGCAGCAGCCGGTCGGGCAGCCGTCCGGGCTCGCCGCGACCCTGCGCGACTACCAGCTGCGGGGACTCAACTGGCTGGCCCGGATGACGTCTCTGGGACTGGGCGGCTGTCTGGCGGACGACATGGGGCTCGGCAAGACGATCACACTGATCGCCCTGCATCTTCACCGGCAGTCGGACGCCTCCTCCGCCGGCCCCACGCTCGTCGTCTGCCCGGCCTCCTTGATGGGCAACTGGCAACGCGAGATCGAGAAGTTCGCGCCCGGAGTCCCGGTGCGTCGCTTCCACGGCGCCCGGCGCACCCTGGACGGGCTGGCGGAAGGGGAGTTCGTTCTCACCACGTACGGCACGATGCGCCTCGACGCTCCGCGGCTCGGCGAGACTTCCTGGGGCATGGTCGTCGCGGACGAGGCACAGCACGTGAAGAACCCGTACTCGGCCACGGCGAAGGAACTGCGCACCATCGGGGCACGCGCGCGTGTGGCGCTCACCGGCACTCCGGTGGAGAACAACCTGTCCGAGCTGTGGGCGATCCTTGACTGGACGACCCCAGGGCTGCTCGGCAGACTCGGCGCCTTCCGCACCCGGTACGCGCAGGCCGTCGAGGGCAGCCGCGATCCCGCCACCGCGGAACGGCTCGCCCGTCTCGTACGGCCGTTCCTGCTGCGGCGCCGCAAGTCGGACCCGGGCATCGCCCCTGAACTGCCGCCCAAGACCGAGACGGACCGCGCCGTGTCCCTCACCAGGGAACAGGTGGGGCTGTACGAGGCGTTGGTCCGCGAGACCATGGCGGAGATCTCCGCCGCCGACGGCATGGAACGACGCGGCCTGATCGTGAAGCTGCTCACCGGGCTCAAGCAGATCTGCAATCACCCGGCGCAGTTCCTCAAGGAGGAGCGTCCGCGGATCGCCGGCAGGTCGGGGAAGCTGGAGCTGCTGGACGAACTGCTGGACACCATCCTCTCCGAGGGTGCGAGCGTTCTGGTGTTCACGCAGTACGTGGGGATGGCACGGCTCCTGGAGCGCCATCTCGCGGCGCGCGGGGTGCCGACGCTGTTCCTGCACGGAGGGACACCGATTCCGGAGCGCGAGGCGATGGTCGAGAGCTTCCAGGAGGGTGGAATCCCCGTCTTCCTGCTGTCGCTGAAGGCCGCCGGCACCGGTCTGAACCTGACGCGCGCCGAGCATGTCGTGCACTACGACCGCTGGTGGAACCCGGCCGTCGAGGCGCAGGCGACCGACCGGGCGTACCGCATCGGCCAGACACGGCCGGTGCAGGTGCACCGGCTGATCACGGAGGGAACGATCGAGGACCGTATCGCGGCCATGCTGGTCCGCAAGCGTGCGTTGGCCGAGGCGGTGCTCGGTGCGGGCGACGCGGCTCTCACCGAGCTCTCCGACGCCGCACTGGCCGACCTGGTGGAGCTGCGTGGAGGCGCACGATGACGGAACACACCGGACAGGACGAAGAGCGCACGTTCGCCGCACTCGCGCCGGTGCGCGGGCGGAGCTTCGCGGAGACGTGGTGGGGCCGGGCCTGGTTGGCGGCGCTGGAGGACGCGGCGCTGGACTCCGAGCAGCTCAAGGCGGGGCGTCGACTCGCGCGCGCGGGAGCCGTGGGCGCCGTGACGGTACGCCCCGGGCGGGTCACCGCCGTGGTCCAGGACCGCGACGGCACAGCCCATCGCGCCGACGTCCTGCTCCAGGAGCTGTCCGGGGAGCACTGGGACCGTTTCCTCGGGATGGCCGTCGAGCGGTCCGGGCACATCGCCGCGCTGCTCGACCGTGAGATGCCGCCGCATCTCGTCGAGGACGCCGCGACGGCCGGGGTCGATCTGCTGCCGGGGCTCGGCGATCTGGAGGCGGAGTGCGACTGCGGGGCGTGGGACCACTGCGCGCACACGGCGGCGCTCTGCTACCAGGTGGCGCGCCTGTTGGACCGTGATCCGTTCGTCCTGTCGCTGATGCGAGGGCGGGCCGAGCGGGCGCTGCTGGACGAGCTGCAGGTCCGCAGCGTCGCCCCCCAGGCGGAGGAGCAGAGGGCGCCGGACAGCCCTCAGGAGGGCCTGGACGCCGTCGAGGCGTACGCGGTCGGGGACATCCTTCCTCCGCTTCCGGAGCCGCCCGGGCTGCCCGTGGAGCCGGGGCTGCCGCTGTCGCTTGAGACCGAGGTCCCGCCCGGCCCCGGCATCGACCCGGGCGCGCTGGAATTCCTGGCGGCGCAGACCGCGAGGGAGGCCCACAGGCTGCTGACCGAGGTCCTGCGCCCCGGACATGATCAGCAGCCCGTGGAGGAAGAGCCGACACCTGACCAGGACGCGGTGCGCCTGGCCGCCGGTGCCCCGGAGCCGAGTGTCGCGGCACGACTCGCGGAGGGCTCCGGGCGGGGCCGGGAAGGGCTTGCGCTCGCCGTCCGTGCCTGGCGGTACGGCGGCGCGGCCGGCCTCGCCGTGCTCGACGAGGAGTGGCCCGTGCGGGCGGAAGCGCTCGCACGCGCGCGTGCCGCCCTGGAAACCGCCTGGGACGAGGACGAACGGCCACCGCTGCGCCCCACCCACAACCGCTGGACCGTGGTCGGCGGCTCGGCCCAGCTGCGCCTCGGCCGGGACGGCCGCTGGTGGCCGTATCGCAAGGAGCGGGGCCGCTGGGCACCGGCGGGCCCGGCCGCCCACGATCCGGCGACGGCACTGGCCTCGATCGACACCGAGGCGTAAGCCCACCGAGCACGCGCGCGGGTCTCCCGGCCCATGAGGGGCCACGCGCGCGTGCGCACCTCGGGCTACGGCGCCTCGTGGTCGACCTCGGACGGGAGGAGCGAGCCGAGGTCACCGCCAGAAGTGACGAGAATGGGTGGATGACCCGTTTTCGGGAGCGGCAGGAGGCCCGCCACCGCTGTGAGCGGCGGGGGCCTCCTCCACGCGCGCGTGATCAGCCGCGGGCGCCCAGCAGGTGGTCCATCGCGAGCTGGTCGAGCCGCTCGAAGGCCATTCCGCGGCCGGCGGCGGCCTCGGCGTCGAACTCCTCGAAGGCCGCGCGGTCGGCGAGCAGTGCCTGCAGACCGTCGGCGGCGGTCGGCTGGGCCAGCTGGTCCAGGCGGGCCGCACGCAGCGCCTCCTGCACCTCCGGATCGGCGCGGAAGGCGGTCGCCCGCTCCTTCAGGATGAGGTAGTTGCGCATGCAGCCCGCCGCCGACGCCCACACCCCGTCGAGGTCCTCGGTGCGCGGCGGCTTGAAGTCGAAGTGCTTCGGACCCGCGTAACCGGCGCTCTCCAGGAGGTCCACCAGCCAGAAGGCCGAGCGCAGGTCACCGGCGCCGAAGCGCAGGTCCTGGTCGTACTTGATGCCGGACTGACCATTGAGGTCGATGTGGAAGAGCTTGCCCGCCCACAGGGCCTGCGCGATGCCGTGCGGGAAGTTCAGCCCGGCCATCTGCTCGTGGCCTACCTCGGGGTTCACGCCGTACAGCGCGGGGCGCTCCAGGCGCTCGATGAAGGCCAGGGCGTGGCCGACCGTGGGGAGGAGGATGTCGCCGCGCGGCTCGTTCGGCTTGGGTTCGAGCGCGAACTTCAGGTCGTACCCCTGGGAGGTGACGTATTCGCCCAGGAGGTCGAATGCCTCCTTCATCCGGTCGAGCGCCACGCGCACGTCCTTGGCGGCGCCGGACTCGGCGCCCTCACGGCCGCCCCAGGCGACGTAGATCTTGGCGCCGAGCTCGACCGCCAGATCGATGTTGCGGATCGTCTTGCGCAGCGCGTAGCGGCGTACGTCCCGGTCGTTGGCTGTGAAGGCGCCGTCCTTGAAGACGGGGTGGGTGAAGAGGTTGGTGGTGGCCATCGGCACGGTCATGCCGGTGGTGTCCAGGGCGGCGCGGAAGCGCTTGATGTGCTCCTCGCGCTCGCTGTCCGAGGACCCGAAGGGGATCAGGTCGTCGTCGTGGAAGGTCACACCGTAGGCGCCCAGTTCCGCCAGACGCTGCACCGTCTCGACCGGGTCGAGGGCGCGCCGGGTGGCGTCACCGAACGGGTCCCTTCCCTGCCAGCCGACGGTCCACAGGCCGAAGGTGAACCTGTCCTCGGGGGTGGGCTGGTAGTTCATGCCGCGGCTCCTTGCGCTCCGACTATTTCGTCATGGCGATTTACAAATTAGTATGCGGACGCGCCCCCGGGAAGACAAGACGTCGCCCGCCGGAGGCGTCAGCCGCGTCAGCGGCAGTCATGAGCCGCGTGAGAGGGAGAGCCCGATGTCAGCAGCCGAGGGTCCGCTCGTCGTCGGTGTGGACTCGTCCACACAGTCCACCAAGGCCCTGGTCGTCGACGCGTCGACCGGACGGGTGGTGGCGAGCGGGCGGGCACCGCACACCGTGTCGTCCGGCGCGGGCCGGGAGAGCGATCCGCGGCAGTGGTGGGACGCCCTGTGCGAAGCCCTGCGCCAGTGCGGTGAGCCCGCGCGGGAGGCCGCCGCGGTGTCGATCGGCGGTCAGCAGCACGGCCTGGTCACACTCGACGCCCAGGGCGAACCGGTGCGCCCCGCACTGCTGTGGAACGACGTGCGTTCCGCGCCGCAGGTGCGCCGGCTGGTGGCGGAACTGGGTGGCCCGAAGGCCTGGGCCGAGCGCACCGGAAGCGTCCCGGGTACGTCCTTCACCGTCACGAAGTGGGCTTGGCTCGCCGAGAACGAGCCCGAGGCGGTCCGGGCCACCGCCGCCGTCCGGCTGCCGCACGACTATCTGACCGAGCGCCTCACGGGCCAGGGCACGACGGACCGAGGCGACGCCTCCGGCACCGGCTGGTGGGCGTCGGGAACCGAGGCGTACGACGAGGAGGTACTCGCCCATGTGGGCCTGGACCCGGCGCTGCTGCCCCGGGTGGTGCGGCCCGGCGAGGTGGCCGGCACCGTGCGGGACGCCCACGATCTGCCGTTCGCCAAGGGCACCCTCGTGGCCCCCGGTACCGGGGACAACGCGGCCGCCGCGCTGGGCCTCGGTCTGCGGCCCGGCACACCGGTGCTGAGCCTCGGCACATCCGGCACGGTGTACGCCGTCTCGAAGCACCGTCCGGCCGACCCGACCGGTACGGTGGCGGGTTTCGCCGACGCCCACGGGGACTGGCTGCCGCTGGCCTGCACCCTGAACTGCACCCAGGCCGTCGACCGCGTCGCCGCGCTGCTGGGCCTGGACCGCGAGGCCGTGGAGCCCGGCACGAGCGTCACCCTCCTTCCCTACCTGGACGGCGAACGCACCCCGGCCCTCCCCCATGCCTCGGGTCTCCTCCACGGGCTCCGGCACGACACGACCGGCGGCCAGCTCCTCCAGGCCGCGTACGACGGTGCCGTGCACTCGCTGCTCGGTGCCCTCGACCTGGTGCTCGACGCGGACGCGGACCCCTCGGCTCCACTGCTGCTGATCGGCGGCGGTGCCCGGGGCACGGCGTGGCAGCAGACCGTGCGACGGCTGTCCGGGCGCGCGGTGCAGGTCCCGGAGGCCAAGGAACTGGTCGCGCTCGGCGCCGCCGCGCAGGCCGCGGGGCTGCTCACCGGCGAGGACCCGGCCGCGGTCGCCCGCCGCTGGGACACCACACGCGGGCCGGTGCTGGAGGCGGTGGAGCGCGACGAGGAGACGCTCGCCAGGATCTCCGGCGTACTCTCCGACGCGGCGCCGCTGCTGGAGCGCGAGCCGGGCGGCCACTGACCGGGAAGGGGTGCCTCAAGTGGGGAGATACGCTTCCGGCATGATCTGAGAGCCACCCGTCACGACACTTGAGGGGAACCGGGGGAGGTATGACGGCACCGCTGCACGAGGCGCACCCGAGCAGTCCCGGGCGCCGCCTGCCCGACACCCAGCAGGGGATGCGCCGCCGCAACCTCTCCCGGGTCATGCACACCGTCAACGCCGAGGGCCCCCTCTCCCGCGCTGCGGTGGCCTCGCACATCGGCCTCACCCGGGCAGCGGTGTCGACGCTGGTGGACGAGCTGATCAGGGCGGGGCTGCTGGAGGAACTGGGCCCGGAGCGACCCGGCCGGGTCGGGCGCCCCGGTTCGGCGCTCGCCCTCAGCGGACGGGGTCCCGCCGGAATCGGCGCGGAGATCGGCGTCGACCACCTCGCGGTGTGCGCGGTGGACCTGCGCGGCGAGGTACGGGCGCGTGCCGTGCGGTACGGCACCAACCGCGGCCGCTCCCCCGAGCCGGTCATCGACGAACTGACCGCTCTCGTACGACGGGTCGTCACCGAGGCCGAGCAGGAGGGCCTGTGGGCGGCGGGCCTCGCGGTGGCCGTGCCCGGGCTGGTGGCGCGGGACGCGCGCACCGTGGTCCGGGCCCCCAATCTCGACTGGCACGACACGGACCTCGGCGAGCTGCTCCCGGAGGATCTGCCGCTGACCGTCGACAACGAGGCCAACTTCGGCGGTCTCGCCGAACTCTGGCTGGGCGCCGCGACCCCACGCGACTTCCTGCATGTGTCCGCCGAGATCGGCATCGGCGGCGCGGTGGTCGTGGACGGCCGGCTCCTGCGGGGCACCCGAGGGTTCGCCGGCGAGCTGGGCCATGTGCCCGTACGGCCCGAGGGACCGGCGTGCGCGTGCGGAGGGCGAGGCTGCCTGGAACAGTACGCCGGTGAGGAGGCCGTGCTGCGGGCGGCCGGGCTGGAACCGGGCGAGGACCGGGTGGAACTGCTCGCCGAGCGGGCCGCCGCCGGGGACCAGGACGTGCGCCGGGCGCTGCGCGGCGCCGGTACGGCGCTGGGTATCGCGCTGACCGGTGCGGTCAATCTGCTGGATCCCGAGACCGTTGTCCTGGGCGGTGCCCTGGCCGCCCTCTCCCCCTGGCTCGTCCCGTCACTGGAGCGCGAGCTGGCCCGGCGGACAGCGGGCCCCGCGTGCGCCGTGACGGTGTCCCGCCTGGGCTCGGAAGGGCCGTTGCTGGGTGCCGCGCATTCGGTGGTGCGGGCGGTGCTGGACGACCCGGCGACGGCCGGGGTGCGGGCGTAGGCGGGGCCCAGGTGTAGCCGAGGCCGCGGGCGAAGCCGAAGAGGAAGAAGGGGTCCGAATCCCCCAAGCCCACGCCATCTAAGAAATGCCCGGTTCCCTGCGGCATGACGCCATTCCCCGAGCCGCGCCGCCATCTCACCCTCGTGGGTGGCCGAGTTATCCACAACAGTCTGCTTTTCCACCGTTTCTCGCACGTTCCGACGGGTGTCCGCCGATCGCCGTACCGTGAATCACGCGAGGCGCAGCCGTTCGACCTGCGGATGCGTCTCACACCTGGGCGCCCCCTCCCCACAGATCGGATGCAGCACCACTTCGGAAAGGCAGACCAATGGAGCAAGCAGAAGCGTTGCCGAGCAGGCGGCGGCTGCTGAAAGGCACCGCTTTCGCCGCGATCCCCTACGCGCTGCTCCCGAGCCCCCGCGCCGATGCCCACCCAGCTCCCGTGGACCACCCCCACGCCCTGTGGGAGCCGGCGAGCGAGGCCAACTACACGGCGGCCAACCGCCCGACGAGCCACCCGGTCGATCTGGTGATCATCCACGTGACGCAGACGACGTACAAGAACACGATGCCCGTCTTCTGGAATCCGGCGAAACAGGTCTCCGCGCACTATGTGCTGCGGTCGACCGACGGGAGGATCACCCAGTGCGTCCGTGAGCGGAACATCGCCTGGCACGCGGGCAACTGGGACTACAACGCGCGCAGCATCGGCATCGAGCACGAGGGCTGGATCGAGCGTCCCGAGTACTTCACCGACGCCATGTACGAGCGTTCGGCGGCCCTTGCCTCGGAGATCTGCGACCGGTACGGCATCCCCAAGAACCGCGACCACATCATCGGCCACCACGATGTGCCGGGCACCGACCACACCGATCCCGGGCCGCACTGGGACTGGGGCCGGTACATACGGATGGTCAACGCCGTCTGACGCCATGGAGGCGGGACCGCCGGGTACGTCTGGTGGCTTGTCGGGCGCGTGTGCGAGGTTGACGATGGACCCTGCCATGCACGGACTGCCGGGAGGCCGAGTTGACCGATCCTTGGGTGGCTCTGGAGCCGGGAGCCGACCCTGTCGAGCGAATGCGGGTGCTGCGCCGTGCGCATGAGGCGTTCACCCAGGGCGGCGCGGTCACGCGACCGGTCCGATCCGTGGTGGCCGATTCATGGCGGCGTTCAGCGAAAGCGGGCGTGGGACCGGAGGGCACCGCGCGCGTGGAGCTGACGGACGGCGACCTCGGTTCCTATCGCGCGGAGCACCCTTTGGCGAAGGTGATGCCGCTGGTCCGCGAGTTGCTGGGCACCTTCGCCGCCGACGGCGAGCATCTGCTGGCCGTGTGCGACGCCCAGGGCAGGCTGCTGTGGGTGGAGGGGCATCCGGCGACCAGACGTCGGGCCGACGGGATGAACTTCGTGCCGGGCGCGCGCTGGGCGGAGTCCGATGTCGGTACGAACGCTCCGGGTACCGCGGTCGCCGTCGACCGGCCTGTGCAGGTATTCGCGGCTGAGCACTTCATACGGCGGGTTCAGCCGTGGACGTGCGCGGCGGCGCCGGTGCACGATCCACGCACCGGGCGGGTGCTCGGCGCGATCGACATCACCGGGGGCGACCGGCTGGCGCATCCGCACAGTCTCGGTTTCGTGCAGGCGGTGGCCCGGGCGGCCGAGTCGCAGTTGGCCCTGCTCGCACCGCCCGGCGCCGCGGCCGACGCACTGGAACTGACCGCTCTCGGCCGGGACGAGGCGCAACTGCTCGTGCCGGGAAGGAAGGTGAGGCTCAGCCGACGGCACAGCGAGATCCTGGTACTGCTCGCCGCACATCCGGAAGGGCTCTCCGGCGACGAGTTGCTCTGCGCGCTGTACGAGGACGAGTCGGTGACGCCGGTGACGTTGCGGGCCGAGTTGGCGAGGCTGCGCCGGCTCCTCGGCCCCGGGCTGCTCGCGTCGCGGCCGTACCGGCTCACGGTTCCGGTGGAGTCGGATGTGGCGGTCGTGGAGCGGAGGCTGGAGACGGGTGCGGTGACGTCGGCGGCGACGGCGTACGCGGGTCCGCTGCTGCCTGGTTCGCAGGCCCCGGCGGTCGTCCGTCTACGCCACAGGCTGACAGAGGGGCTGCGAACGGCGCTCATGGCCCGCCGCGACCCGGATCTGCTGGCGGACTGGGCGCACGCGCCCTGGGGCGAGGACGACCTCGACGTATGGCGGGCACTCGCGGCCGTACGCCCGACACCGGCGGTACGCGCCCGGCTGCAGGACCTGGAGGCGGAGCTGAGGGCACCTGTTGGGTGGACACAGCGGAGACGGACCTGAGCGAGAAGGGAGATCACGGCCAGGGCCTGTCCGGCGGATCTTGCCTGATGATCGTCAGCAGGTGTGTGACCAAGGGATTCTGGTCGTTCTTTGCGTGGCTTCTTGGTGGGCCTGAGCGAGCGCCTGCCGCATGCTGATGGGCACGGCAGGATGTGGAGTCCACGCCGACCATGCTCCAGTCGATCCGGCCTTCAGCATCGGCGTCGGCCCGGATCGCCCGCAGGACCTTCTCCCATGTTCCGTCCGCCGACCACTTGCGATGACGGTCGTGGACTGTCTTCCACTTCCCACAGCGGGACGGCAGGTCTCTCCAGGGCAAGCCGGTCCGCTGCCGGAGCCGAATCCCGTTGATCACTCCGCGACGGCACTGCCAACGCCCGCCTCGTTCGAGGTTCCGGGGAGGGTCGAGTCCCCCTCGGGGGGTGGCCGAGGGGGAGGAGGAAGCCGGGTGGTGGAGGGGGCCGGGCGGTGGAGGGGCCGGGGGCGGGGCCTCCTCGCGGCTCCCGTCGCGCAACGTCGTTGCAACCGTCGGGTTCCTAGCCTCCACACGAGAGCCGCCCAACGGCGGGTGGCGCTTGTGGGGAGGCAGGTATTCCATGACCCGTTTCGCAGCACCCGGTACGGAGGGCGCGGTCGTCTCCTACGAGGCGCGGTACGACCACTTCATCGGCGGTGAGTACGTGCCACCGGCGCGCGGGCAGTACTTCGAGAACCCGAGTCCGGTGAACGGGCTGCCGTTCACGGAGATCGCGCGGGGGACGAGCGAGGACGTGGAGCGGGCGCTGGACGCGGCGCACGCGGCCGCTCCCGGCTGGGGTCGTACGTCGGTGACCGAGCGTTCGGACATCCTGCGGAAGATCGCCGACCGGATGGAGGCGAACCTGGAGAAGCTGGCGGTCGCCGAGAGCTGGGAGAACGGCAAGCCGGTGCGCGAGACGCTGGCCGCCGACATTCCGCTCGCCATCGACCACTTCCGTTACTTCGCGGGGGTGGTGCGGGCGCAGGAGGGTTCGTTGGCGGAGCTGGACGACGACACGGTGGCGTACCACTTCCACGAGCCGCTCGGTGTGGTCGCGCAGATCATCCCGTGGAACTTCCCGATTCTGATGGCGACGTGGAAGCTGGCGCCGGCGCTGGCCGCGGGCAACGCGGTCGTGCTCAAGCCGGCCGAGCAGACTCCGGCGTCGATCCATGTGTGGCTGAGCCTGGTCGCGGACCTGCTGCCCCCGGGCGTCGTGAACGTCGTCAACGGGTTCGGGGTGGAGGCGGGCAAGCCGCTGGCGTCGAGTCCGCGGGTGGCGAAGGTGGCGTTCACGGGTGAGACGACGACGGGGCGTCTGATCATGCAGTACGCCTCGGAGAACATCACGCCGGTGACGCTCGAACTCGGTGGGAAGTCGCCGAACATCTTCTTCGACGACGTGTGGTCGGCGAACGACGACTTCCGCGACAAGGCCCTCGAGGGCTTCACGATGTTCGCTCTCAACCAGGGCGAGGTGTGTACGTGTCCGTCGCGGGCGCTGGTGCAGCGCGGGCACTACGCCGAGTTCATCGAGGCGGCTGTGGCCCGCACGGAACAGATCAAGACGGGGCACCCGCTGGACACGGACACCATGATCGGGGCGCAGGCGTCCAACGACCAGTTGGAGAAGATCCTCTCCTACCTCGACATCGGCAGGCAGGAGGGGGCGAAGGTCCTGACGGGCGGCGAACGCATCGAGCACGGCGGCGAGTTGAAGGGCGGCTACTACGTCCAGCCGACGATCTTCGAGGGCGACAACCGTATGCGGATCTTCCAGGAGGAGATCTTCGGTCCGGTCGTGTCGGTCACGTCGTTCGACGAGTTCGACGACGCGATCAAGATCGCCAATGACACGCTGTACGGCCTGGGGGCGGGCGTGTGGACGCGGGACGCGAACACCGCGTACCGGGCGGGTCGTTCCATCCAGGCGGGGCGCGTCTGGACGAACTGCTACCACGCGTACCCCGCGCACGCCGCGTTCGGCGGCTACAAGGGCTCGGGCATCGGCCGCGAGACCCACAAGATGATGCTGGACCACTACCAGCAGACGAAGAATTTGCTGGTGTCGTACTCGCCGAAGAGGCTGGGCTTCTTCTAGACATATAAAGGCGCCTGACCTGGGCAGATACCCGTCAGGCGCCCATGTCCGGGTGCGTCTGGGTCACGAGGCGAGATCAGTCCACCCTGGTGCGCCGCCCGACCGGGGGTGCATCGCCCGGACGCCGGTGAGAGCCCGTTCCGGGACGAGCCGATACGGCTCAACTCCCCTGACGACGCACGTCGGCTGGGCATCGAAACGGTGCACCAGACCCGCGGACTGATCGAGGACCTCCCGGTGTGGCAGAACCTCTATCTCAACCGGGAGCTGGCCCAAAAGTTTCGGACCCTTCCAGCTGCTGGACCGGAAGTCCATGATCGGCCACAGCCAGGACATCCTGGCCCATTGTGCGGCGACGGTGCGCGCTTCGGCGATCAGGCCCTCCGGCAAGGCGGTGAGGACACCCGCATTCCGCCAGAGCCGGAAGCGTCCGCAGGAAGCCCCGTCGAGGCAGGGTGACCACATGGGTCCCCTGGCCCGACGGGGCTCGGTCGGCCGGACGGCGGGTTACCGGCGCCCGGCGGGGACCGGTGCCGTGTGCGGCGCTCCCCGGCTCAGCCGAAGTTCACGTCGCTGCACCACATGTAGGCCTGGTCGAGGTGCGAGGCCTGCCAGATCACGAACACGATGTGGTGTCCGGTGTAGCCGGAGGTCTGTACGGGGAACGTGATGTCCTTCGCCGGGGCGAAGCGGCCGGTCTGTGTGATGAAGTCGAGGTTGCTCCAGCCCAGGGTCTGGGTCTTGGGGTTGAAGCCCTGCTTGCTCACGTAGACCTTGAAGTAGTCGGCACCGTGGGACGCCTGGTCGTACAGATGGACCGAGAAGTTGTTGCCGACGGTGGTGGTCTTCCACGGCCCGGGCTTGTTCAGGCTGGCGTTCCTCGAGAGGTTGTTGCTGCACAGCGTCCCGTCGGGGGTCCGCGCCTGGAACTGGCCACCAAGGCCGTCGCGGAGCGCGCTCATCCAGTTCCACATGGTGTCGGGGTTGGCCTGGAATGCCTGCCAACACATGGGGTCCTGGGTCTGCATGGCCGGGTTCGTGTGGTTGCTGCCCCACGTCTTCCAGCACTGGTACGCGCGGGTGGCGGGGCCGACGACGGTGCCGTGGGCCTGAGCGGGGGCCGACCATGTGAGTGCGCCGACGACCACGGCGAACAGCATGACGAGCACCTGGAGAGGCCGACGGAGGGGCGACCGCGAACGCCCGGCTAACGGACTCTGTTTGCGCATGTGGGGGGACTCCTTCCAGTTGCAAGGCTGTGATGGGAGCGCTCCCAACGGTAGGTATTCTGAGCGAGATGTCAATGAAACGAACGGAGTTGGTTTCCGGGGCGGGCGGCGAGCAGGGAGTCTGCCGTGAGCGGGGAGACAGAACCAGTCACCGGGACCGGAAAGCGAGGACGCGGCCTGGGCTGGTGTGCGGGGCGGCACCGGGGAGGGGGTGTTCGCAACGCGGGATCGGGACCTGGTGCCGGCGTGAGGGCTGTCCGGTCTGAGGTTCCCCTGGCATGCGGGAGGTACTGATCAGCTGGTCAGGGCCGGGTGGCGGGGTGTCAGGTCCGTTCGGTCGGCCGTTGCGGGGTCGGCGTAGCACTTCTCCTCGAATTCGATCGGCCGAGGAGCCGAGCCGGTCGTGAAGGCGGCGCCGGGTGCTGGAGAAGTCGTCGATGTACTCGAACAGTGCGAAGATTCGCCTCGGCCCGGGTGGTGAAGACGCGGCCGCGGATGCACTCTGCCTTGACGATCACCTACGGGTTCGCCATGAGGGCGTTGTCGTAACCACCCCCGGCGGAGCTCATGGACGCTGCGCCCTCACGCTCGCCGTAGTCGAGTCGATCGCTTCGCGAATGTGTATTTGCAGAACTGGTCCACGTAGATCAATGTGCCCGGTTCGGCTTCCCGGCTTGCGAGCGCGTACTCGAGGGTGAGGGTGCGTGCCGGCGCCGTGAGGGCTGTACGGGACTTCAGAACACCCCCTGGGGCTCGTCCGGCGGCTCGATGGGCCGAGCCAGGGCGGTACCGAAGTGAGGGCCGACCAGTGCCTTAATCGTGTTGACCTCCTCCGGCAGCCAGTGCTGGAGTCGGCAGGTGGACAGCATCCCCGCCAACCGGCGGTTCTGGAACCAGATCAGCAGCGCCTACCAGCACGAGCACGACCCGCGAATCGGTGCCACACCCCGGCTGTGGGGCATGTACTCGATCCCCGACGCGCACCTGGACGCCCTGGGCGACGTCACCGGCAAGCGCGTCCTCGAACTCGGCTGCGGTGCCGGCCAGTGGTCGAAGGCGCTCGCAACCGAGGGCGCCGCCGTGGTCGGGTTCGACCTGTCCGAAGCCCAACTCGACGCAGCGGCCCGCGCGATGGGAGCGGCCCGTTACCCGCTAGTGCAAGGCGCCGCCGAACAGCTCCCCTTCGCCTCCGACAGCTTCGACCTGGTGTTCTGCGACTTCGGTGGGCTCAGCTGGGCGCCCCCGCACCTGGCCGTCCCACAGGCCGCACGCGTCCTGCGCCGAGGCGGGCGCCTGGTGTTCAACGTCGCCAGCCCATGGTTCGAAGCCTGCTACGACGAAGCCGCCGGCCGCGTGACCACGACGCTGCAGAAGGACTACTTCGGGCTGAACACCATCACCGAAGACGACGGCGCGACCAGTTATCAGCTCACCTACGGCGGCTGGGTCAAGGTCCTGCGCGGCGCGGGTCTCGTCATCGACGACCTCGTGGAGCCGCGACCCGAACGGGGAACACCCAACGGCTACAACGAAACCGACCCACCCGACTGGGCACACCGTTGGCCGGCGGAGCTGCTCTGGATAACCCACAAACCGTAAGTTCCGCCGCGCGGAAATGCGAAGGATTCCCTCGGCTGACGGACCTGGTAATTCTCGTCAGGCCCGTCCCGGCCCCTGGTTCTATTTTGCAGCGAATGGTCGCCCGCACGGGGTGCACAGGTGCACAGGTGCACAGGTTGCCGGCCCAGCACCTCCAGCGGGTCCTGGAGAGCGATCGGTGACGGCCGTGCGGATGGGCGCCGACGGTGACGCCTGCTTGGCCGTCGTGCCAGCCGCGCGTCTCGAGGGAGTATGGCGCCGTCGGGAAATCCCGTTGCCGGAACAGCAGCATCGTCGGTCGAATGTCCCCATGACTCATGACGCCATGGCGGACCATGTGAAGCAGAACCGACGCTTCTGGGATGACGAGGCGGCTGCGTGGCACGGGCCGCTCGCCCGTGGTCACTGGGCGCAGGTGGAGCCTTCCTGGGGATTGTGGTCCACGCCTGAGTCGGAGGTTTCCTTGCTTCCCGACGGCATCGAGGGGATGCGCGCGATCGAGTTGGGCTGCGGTACCGCCTACGTTTCCGCCTGGCTGGCCAGAGCAGGGGCCCACCCGGTCGGGATCGACGTGTCGGAGAAGCAACTGGCCACCGCCCGCGCGATGCAGTCCGAGTTCGGTATCGACTTCCCCCTCGTCCTGGGCAATGCCGAGAAGGTGCCCTACGAGGACAACACCTTCGGCCTGGCGATCAGCGAGTACGGCGCCTCGCTGTGGTGTGACCCCTACAAGTGGATCCCGGAGGCAGCCCGGCTTCTCGTTCCTGGAGGCCGGCTGGTGTTCTCGCGCTACTCACCGCTGTTCGCGCTGTGCGTACCGCCCGAGGGACCGGCATCCACCACTCTGTTCCGCAGCCAATTCGGTCTGACGCGGTTGGAATGGGAAAATCATGTGGAGTTCGTCCTGCCGCACGGCGAGATGCTCCGTCTGCTGCGGACCTGCGGCTTCGTCGTCGAGGATCTGATCGAAATTCAGGCACCCCCGTCCGCGCGGGACTATTCGGAAGTTTCCGCCGACTGGGCCCGGCAGTGGCCCAGCGAGGAGATCTGGAAGGCCCGGCTGGCGGGCTGACAGTTCCGCAGGTACCGCGTATGCCCTCGCGTTGCTCATCCCGCGAAGCGCTTCGCAGATTCCATCGCACGCCCTCACGTGTTGCCGTTGACGGAACTCATTGAAGTCCACGTCTGTGGGTGGCCGCCGCTGGCTGCTCAGGTCGTCCGGCTCCCCGTACAGGTCTTCGAGGTCGTCCCGCGGCGACCAGAGGATCAGCATCGGGCGCTGGATCTGTGTCCCGGCGTCGGCAACGGACGGGCGAGTCCGAGGACGGTGTAGCGGCGGTCGCGGGTGGGGCCGTTGGAGAGGTAGCCGTCGGCGGCGATCAGCACGGTGAGTTCGAGCTGGATGAGGCGGTCGGCGGCGGCATGCGGGGCGTGGGTCCTGTCCGCACACCGACCAGACGGCGCCCAGGCATGTGGCGTCGTGGAACGCGGCGATGACATGCGGGTGTTGGGCAGGTAGCCCACCACGCGGCCGGGGGCACCGCCGACCCTCTGTGGAGCGACGGCGGGGGATGGTTCCACACCGTTCACCTCCTGACGCCCTGAGCTTGACCGCCGGTCCGCCGTGGCTCTTCGGGGCCACGGCGGGCTTCGGCGTTCACGGGCTGCGGCGTTCTCGGTCGTTCCACGGCGGCCGCCGGGCGCTCACCGCCCCTTGCAGGTCACGTCCTTCGCCGGCAGCTTGCCGGTGGTCAGGTAGGCGGTGGCCGTCTTGTCGGCGCACGAGAAGGAGCCGTAGACGCCGTGTCCGACACCGCCGGCGACTGTGACCATCTTCGCCCCCTTCATGACCCGGCGCAGGCCCTGGGCGCTGGCAAGCGGCGTCTGGGGATCCCACTCGTACTGCAGGATGAGCGCGCCGACCTTGTTGTCGATCCTGGTGGCGGGCTCACTGCCTTCCGTCTTCCAGAAGGCGCAGGGCTTGATGTTGGACGTGAAGTCGCCGTACAGCGGGTAGGTGGCCTTGTCCCGGATGGCGTCGCGGCGGTACTGCTCCGGATCACGCGGCCAGTCGCGCGTGTCGGCGCAGGCGAGGGACCAGAAGAGAGCCTCATGGTTGTCCGAGGGCACGGCACGGCCGAACGACGGCGAATCCTGCGGGGCTGATGTCTTGAGGTCCTGGCCGGCGGACGGAGCGCTGCTCCCGGCGGCCTTCTTCACCTTGGCGATCCACTCGGCGGCGTCGCGCAGGTAGAAGAACCTCATGCGGCTCTCGGAGCGGATGTCGGCGCCGGTCAGTGAGGTGCCGTCGAAGTGGATCGGCTCGCGATCGGCCTGGTCGACCAGGGCGTAGAACGTCTCGCGGACCGCCTCCGGAGTCTCACCCAGCCCGTACTCGGAGTTCCGCTCGGCGGTCCACTTCGTCCACCTGGTGAAGGCGGGCTCAGCGCCCGTCGCCCATCCCTGCATGACGCCGCGCCAGACCCAGGCCGGGTCGACGGCGCTGTCCAGCACGAAGCGGTCGGACCGCTTCGGGAACATCTGCGTGTACACCGCACCGAGGTAGGTGCCGTACGAGATCCCGACGTAGGAGATCTTCTTCTCGCCGAGCACGGCACGGATCACGTCCATGTCCCTGGCGGTGTTGCGGGTGGTGATGTGCCGCAACGTGTCGCCCTGCTTGGCGTAGCACTTCTCGGCGACGCTCCGGGCCCACTTGACGTCCTTGGCGAACGTCTCAGCCGTGTAGGGCCGCTCCCGGTTCTGCTCCTTGGACGTCAGGCCGCAGCCCACGGGGGAGCTCTCACCGACGCCCCGCGGGTCGAAGCCCACGAGGTCGTACTTCCTCGTCACGGACTTCGGCAGTATCTTCGCCATCTCCGCCGACATGTCGAGGCCCTCAGTGCCCGGGCCACCCGGGTTGAACAGGAGCACACCGCGGCGCTCCTTCTTCGTACTCGTCCTCACCCTCGATATCTCGAGGGTGATCCTCTTGCCGTCCGGGCGGCTGTAGTCGAGCGGAACCTTGATCGTGGCGCACTGGAAGGCGGCAGGCAGCGTCTTGGCGCAACGGTGCCAGGCCGGCTTCTGCCCGTGGTACTGGCCGAGGGGATCGTTGCCCGTGGCGGGCGCCGTGGTGGGGGCGAGCACGGGAACCAGGGTGCCGACGACACCGGCAGCCAGGAGGAGGGCCATTAGACTTCTTCGCACGGGACGGTCCTCGGGGTCAGCGGGTTGGTAAGCGCTGACCATGCCAGGAAAGGCAGTTGGGCGCATCCATCGCATGGCCATCATTTCTCCGCCCGTGGATGGAGGGGCCGGTGTGACAGATGGTCCTTGCGTCGCACAACCGCGACCGTCCCCGCGACGTCTTCCTCAACTGGCCCTGACAATCGGTGAAGGCCGTCCCGGTGGGTTTCAGCACTCGGTCTCCTCGAAGTGCAGGCGGCTCTGGCGAAGATGCGCGATCGCGTCGAAGTGGTGTGCGTCGTGCAGCAGGTGAGAGACCACGATGATCGACCGGCCCTGATCGCGCAGGGCGGCGGCCAGGGCCCAGAACCGTTGATGGGTGTCCCAGTCGAAGCCTTGGTAGGGCTCGTCCAGGACGAGCAGCTGTGGATCGTGCATGAGGGCGATCAGCAGGTTCAGCTTCTGCCGTGTTCCGCCACTGAGTGTGCCGACCTGCTGCTGTCGGCACATGATCATCGCCAGCAGCTCCATCAGTTCACCGGCCCGTTCCAGCGTGGGCAGCCGGTAGGCCCTCTGGAACAACCGCAGATGCTGTTCGACGGTGAACGCGTCGTTCAGTACGGCCCGTTGCGGGCAGTACCCCACTGCACCGGTCCGTGTCACCGTTCCGCGGTCGGGTGCGAGGTGGCCTACGGCGATCTGCAGCAGAGTGCTCTTTCCCGCACCATTCTCGCCGACGACTCCCACCAGCGTCCCGGCAGACACGTCAAGGTCCACATCACGCAGGACCTGCCAGCCGCCGTACGCCTTGCAGACTCCGCTGATCCGTAGCCGTGGCCGTGGCCGGGGAATCGGACAGGTGTAGCGAGCCGTTCCGGAGGAATCCCCCATGGAGGCCGCGGCCGTGCAGGCTCATGCTGTGCTGGCCTGCGCGGCTCACGGCTCATGACCCCTCAGGGACCTGCGAGTAAGGGCGGCGCCGCCTCAGCCCCTCGCGGGCCGGCTCTCGGGGCGACCGAACCCTCCCGCAACGTCTGCTGCCCGGTGACCAACGAGTCCGCACCGCCGGTCTAACGGGAGTCACCTCCTGCGTCGTTTCCGGCAGTTGGGCGTGACGTAGGCCGTGGTCTGGCGTTGTAGGAGGCGATGCCCCCCACACCACAGCGAGACTTCCGTGCTCCCACGATCGTGATCGGAGCCGGCCCGCACGGCCTGGCGGCCGCCGCACTGCTGAACCGCTCCGGCGAGCCGACCGTGATCCTTGATCGGTCGGACCGCGTGGGAGCGAGCTGGGCGCAGCGCTATGACCACCTGCGCCTGCACACCACTCCCGGCGGGCCACCGGCCGCTGCCACACGCCCAGGACTCCGCGCTGGCCGGGGCGTTCGACGTTCACCAGCACCCTGCTGCACTCGGCCCACTACCGCTCTCCGGGCCCCTACCGGGGGCGAGACGTGCTGGTGGTCGGCGCCGGCAACAGCGGTACCGAGATCGCGAGCGTCCTGGCCGGCGCCGGAGCCGAACGGGTACGGATCTCAGTTCGCACCCTCGCCAACCCAACATCCTGCCCCGTTCCAGCGCACGATGGCATGCGGTCGGCCGGCTGACGGAGGTCCTTCCCCTGGCGTGGCGTGACCGCACCTCCCTGCTCACGCAACGTCTCGCGGTGCCCGACCTGACCTCACGGGGACTGCCCCGGCCCCGCATCGGTCTGTACACCCGCAATGTCCGTGAAGGGGTCAACCCGGTGCTCGACCACGGCTTCGTGGACGCCGTCCTGTCCGGCCGGGTCGAGCCGGTCGCGGCCGTCGAGGCGTTCGACGGCCCTGACGTGGTGCTGGCCGACGGCACCCGGCTGCGACCCGACACGGTCATCGCCGCCACGGGGTTCCGGTCCGACCTGCGCGACCTGGTGGGGACCCTGGGCGTACTCGACGACGCCGGGCAGCCCCCCGCCGTAGGCGGGCAGAGCCACCCTGCGGCCCCGCGCCTGTACTTCACCGGATACACCAACCCCCTCACGGGCGTCCTTCGCCAAGCGGGCGTCGAGGCGCGCGCGATTGCTCATGCGTTGCGGCGGGAGAAGGCGCGGACAGCCCTGCGCCGGCCCGGCGGCCGCACAGCCGACGCACTCGACAACGGTCACGCACCGGGCTGACGGAGGCTGTCGGGCTCGGCTGCAGGTCGACGCCAGGGCGCCGCGGCCCAACTCGCCGATCGTTTCCCGGATGGGTTTGCACCGGGGGGCGGGACATGCGTCGGGCCACTCGTGGTCGGTGCGAGCGGGGCGGTGCTGCTCAGATCGCGGGTCACCGGCGAACCCGGCTGTGCGCGGCCTTGCGGCCACTGACTGAGATCAGACCGATGCCGGTGTCGGTGAAGGCTCCCCGGCAGGCATCGGACGCTCTGAGTGGGGTGAGCTCGCCGACGCTGAATAAGACGTCGTTTCTCATGGTGGTTCCTGGGGCCACTGGCCATGCGGGGATACTGCTGTGGTGCTGCTGACATGGATCGCTGAGGTGGCGGACGAGCCTCTGGTGCTGGAGCCGGCTGACCGTCGGACGGAGTGGGAGACCAACACCTGGTGGTTGAGTGCGGAGGTCGAGGACAGGAGGTCGTTGTCCCTCTCCTCGGTGGTGGCCGCCTTCGAGCGGACTGCCTCCGCCCTCCAGGTTCGTGTCCGCCAGATGGGCTATCCCGGGGTGGCGACGTTCTACGTGTGGCATGACGAGCAGGCCGGGCAGCTCCGGTGCTCGACGGGATCGGTTGCGGCGGATGCGTTGCCGTTCGGTGGCGCCTACATACTTTCTGACGACCTCGGGCCGGTCATCGAGGGGTTCCTGGTCGACGGTGAGCCGGGCGTCACGGCCTGGTCGGGCCTGGATGGCGTGCGGAACTCCTCGGAGCAGACCGCAGCCGAGCCAGATCTCGTGCCCCTCCGGGTTTGGGCGAGCAGTGTTGGAGCAGTCTCACGCTGACTGGTTCCGCGCGTCCGCACGGGCGAGGCGGCGGTGGCAGATGAGGGCCGCGGAAATGCCCGCGAAGGCGAGGAAGTGCTCAGCCTTGCGCTCGTATCGCCGGTGCGGGTGACGGCAGTCGGCAAGCCAGGACATCGTGCGTTCCACGACCCACCTTCGTCCCGCGGGCCGCGCGCAGCCGGGCCGTGGCCAGCCCGATGCCGCTCGACCCGCCGGTCACGATCGCATGAGCCGAGCCGAGCTCCAGAGAACCGCTGCTTGCTGTGGTCGTCTTCACGGGATGCACCTCTCCCCTGCGCGCCGTCACTGTTGGTCCGACAAGTCCTGGTGTGCTCGCCCTACCAGATCCACGGAGCCTTGGGGATACCGCAGCGGAAAATGGTGACCGCCGCGGACGTGGGTGAGCCGTCCCAGTGCTCCCGCCCGGCGCAGAGCGTCGAGGAAGGTCCGCGCCCCGGCGGAAGAGGCAGGACCATCGGCGCCACGATCAGACATTCGCCGATCGCCGATCGCCTACGAGCACCGCGGCTCTCTCCTCCAAGCACGCCGCACGGTAAGAGCCTTGAGTTCGTCGAGCGATTCCCGCATCACCTGGGCCAGCTCGCGTTCCTCGGTGGCCGAGAGCCAGAGCTGGAAGCCGGCCTTGAAGACGGAGATCCCCGCCTCGGCGGTCAGGGGCGCGGACGGCTCCGCGACGCCGCGTCGGCGCAGGGCGTCGGCCATCGCGGCAGACATCGAGGCCGTACTTGGTCAGCTCGCGTTCCTGGGGTTCCGCGTTCGCCGCGATGACGGCCTGGCGCTGCTGGTACTCGCGGGGGTCGACGAATGCCTGGGCGATCGCCTCTAGTCCCGCCGCCACGGCGTCGATCGGCGCCATGGACTGCGGTGACTCAGCCACCGCGGTCATGAACTGCTCCTGCAGCGCGCCGGATTGAGCGACATCACCTCGCAGGTGGCGGAGATCGCCAAGCGGGCGGGCCTCTCGTAGTCGCGCTCACCGAACAGCTCCAACGCCGCTTGCGCCAGGCGACCGCATGCGTTCGGCTCCCACTGCCAGTGCCACGTGGGACCGTGACTGGGTCGACTTCGGGCGTCGCGTGGCACTGAGCGCCCCGTCCGACGAACCGCATCGGTCAAGACGCGGACCATACCCGGGCCGGCGATCCCGCCGAAGCCGAGACGGGCACCGTTTACGCTGGTTAGCGACACGCTGCCGCTGTACCGCCAGCAGACGAAGAACCTGCTGGTGTCGTACTCGCCGGAGAAGCTGGGCTTCTTCCAGAGACACGAACAAGGCGACTGGGCTGAATCTTTGCCTGTCAGGCGCCTTCCTCTCGGCGCGATGAGGCGGTGGGGCGCCCGGCACGGGTCCGCCTCTGCCCGCGCTTCCGCGGCGGGCGGAGGCGGTCCCATGGTGCGGCACACCACGCGGGGATGCTGTGTGTGCCGCACCGGCCGGGTCAGGCGCCGGGCAGCACGCCGGTACGGGCGACCTCGGCGTACCAGCGGGCGCTGGCCTTGGGGATGCGGGTGCCGGTCGGGTAGTCGACGTACACGGCACCGAAGCGCTTGCTGTAGCCGTGGGCCCACTCGAAGTTGTCCAGCAGGGACCACAGGAAGTAGCCGCGCACGTCCGAACCGTCCAGGATCGCCTGGTGGACGGCGGCCAGGTGCCCGCGCACGTAGGCGATGCGGGCGGGGTCGTTGACCTGGCCGGCCGGGTCGGCGTAGTCGTCGAAGGCCGCACCGTTCTCGGTGATGACCAGCGGCAGCCCGGGGAAGTCGACGGAGAGGCGGCGCAGCAGGTCGTACAGCCCGCTGGGGTCGACGGCCCAGCCCATAGCCGTGGTCTCGCCCGGCGGCTGGTGGAAGGCGACCCGGTCGGCGGCCGGCCAAGGGCTGTGGGCGCTGTCGCCGTGTCCGTCGGAGGTGTGGGTGCCGCTGCCGTCGGCCTCGGAGACCAGGGTGGGGCTGTAGTAGTTGACGCCCAGGAAGTCCAGCGGCTGGTGGATGTCGCGCAGGTCGCCGTCCTGGACGAAGGACCAGTCGGTCAGCTCGGCGGTGTCCTTGAGCAGGTCCCCCGGGTAGGCACCGTTCAGCATCGGGCCGGTGAAGACCCGGTTGGCGAGGGCGTCGATCCGGCGGACCGCGTCGGCGTCGCCGTCCGAGTCGGTGAGCGGGCGCACATGGTGGATGTTGAGCGTGACCGAGACCTGAGCGTCGGCGCGCAGGCGGTCGCGCAGCGCCTGGACGGCCAGGCCGTGGCCCAGATTGAGGTGGTGGGCGGCGCGCAGGGCAGCGACCGGGTCGGTGCGGCCGGGGGCGTGCACGCCGGAGCCGTAGCCCAGGAAGGAGCTGCACCAGGGCTCGTTGAGCGTGGTCCAGGTCGTCACCCGGTCGCCGAGGGCGTCCGCGGCGAGGGCCGCGTACTCGGCGAACCGTTCCGCCGTGGCCCGCTCGGGCCAGCCGCCCGCGTCCTCCAGTTCCTGGGGCAGGTCCCAGTGGTAGAGGGTCGCTACGGGCTGGATGTTCTTCTCCAGCAGTGCGTCGACCAGCCGCCGGTAGAAGTCCAGACCCTTCTGCACGGCCGGGCCGCGGCCGGTGGGCTGGATCCGGGGCCAGGCGAGGGAGAAACGGTAGGCGCCCAGACCGAGTTCGGCCATCAGGGCGACGTCCTCGTTCCAGCGGTGGTAGTGGTCGGTGGCGATGTCACCGGTGTCGCCGTTGCGGACCCGGCCGGGGGTACGGGCGTAGGTGTCCCAGATCGACGGCGTACGGCCGTCCTCCGCGGCGGCCCCCTCGATCTGGTAGGAGGCGGTCGCGGAGCCCCAGAGGAAACCCCGGGGGAAGGTGCGTGCGGCGTCCGGGGCGGACGGGCTCTGCTGTGCTGCGGTGACCACGTAAGTCCTTTCGGGGGGCGGGGTGGTGGTGTGCGGGGGTGCGGTGGGTGGCGCCCGGCGCGGTGGGTTCCGGGGCGGGCCGGGCAGGGGGCGGGGCCGGCTTGTTCGTGGCCGTGCGCGGGAGGGTCAGCCCTTGACCGCGCCCGCCATGATGCCGCTGACGATCTGCCGGCCGAAGACGATGAACATCGCCAGCAGCGGCAGGGTGCCGAGCAGCGCGCCGGCCATGATGAGCGACTGGTCGCGGACATAGCCCGCACTGAGCTGGGTGAGGGCGACGGGGACGGTCGGATTGGTCATGTCGAGGACCACGAACGGCCAGAAGAAGTCGTTCCAGGCGTGCACGAACGTGATCATGAACAGGACGGCCATCGCGGGTCGGGCGACGGGCAGCACGATGCTCCAGAAGATCCGCAGCGAGTGCGCCCCGTCCACGCGTCCGGCCTCGACGAGTTCGTCCGGCAGCGCCTCCGACAGGTACTGCCGCATGAAGAACACCCCCACCGCGCTCACCAGCGTCGGGAAGATGACGGCGGGCAGCTGCTGGGACCAGCCCAGCTCGGCCATCATCATGAACAGCGGTACGACACCGAGCTGCGGCGGCACCAACATCGTGCCGATCACCAGCATGAGCAGCGCGTTGCGGCCCTTGAACCGCAGCTTGGCGAAGGCGAACCCGGCCAGCGTGGCGAACATGACCGTGGACAGGGCGATCACCCCGGCCACGATGAGGCTGTTGACCATGGCCTTGCCCATAGCCGCCTCGTCCCAGGCCCTGGCGAGGTTGCTGAACAGGTTCGGCCCGGGCAGGAAGGGCGGCGGTGTCTGGCTGACCCGGGTGTTGTCGGTGGAGGCGGCCACCATCGTCCAGTACAGCGGGAAGATCGACAGCAGCGCCATGACGCCGAGCAGCACATAGGCCAGGGGGCCGGCGTGGTGCTGGCGGCCGGCGCGCTGGCGCAGCAGCCGGCCACCGCGACCGGTCGGCTTCGGGGAGGTGCGGACCGCGCTGCCGGTCCGGGCCGGGAGACTCTGAGTGGTCATGGTGACTCCAGGTCAGGACGTGCCGGAGCGCAGGCGCTTGACGAGGCGCTGCACGAGGAGGGCGAGGACGAGCAGCAGGAACATCACCCAGGCGACGGTGGCCGAGCGGCCCATCTGGTAGTTCTTCCAGCCCTCCTCGTACAGCAGCAGGCCCAGCGTCTGGTACTGGTTGTCGGCGCCGCCGGTGACGCCGTTCGGGCCCTGCCCGAAGATCAGCGGTTCGCCGAACAGCTGGGTGGCGCCGATCGTGGAGAGCACGATGGTGAAGACGATGGTGGAGCGGATCCCGGGCACCGTGACGTGGGTGAACTGCTTCCAGCGGGAGGCGCCGTCCAGGGAGGCCGCCTCGTAGCGGTCGGCGGGGATGGCCTGCATGGCGGCCAGGTACAGCAGCGCGTTGTAGCCGGTCCAGCGCCAGATGACGATGGTGGAGATCGCGATCTGGGCGGGCCACTTGCCGCCCTCCCAGTCCAGGGGGTCGATCCCCACCGTGCCGAGCGCCCAGTTGATCATGCCGAAGTCCCGCTCGAAGATCATCGTGAAGACGAGGGCGGCGGCGGCGACCGAGGTGGCGTAGGGGACCAGGGAGGCGACGCGGAAGAACAGCGAGAACCGCATGCGGTAGTTGAGCAGGTGCGCCAGCCCCAGGGCCATCAGCAGTTGCGGCACCGTGGAGATGACACCGATGGTGATCGTGTTCTGCAGCGCGTTCCAGAAGCGGGAATCACCCCACAGCTCCACGTAGTTGTCGAACGCCACCCACTGCATGACGTCGAGGGTCGCCAACTCCACGTCGTGCAGCGAGATCCACGACGTGTAGAGCAGGGGGTAGAAGCTGAACGCGGCGAAGACCACGAAGAACGGCGCGACGAACGCGTACGGGGCGCCCTTGAGGTCGAGGCGGTGCAGGAGCGCGCCGCGCCGCCGGGCCGGGCCCTTGGCCGGGGAGTGCCCGGTGGGGGCGGTGGTGGTGGAGGTGGCCACCGGAGGATCCTTCCTGCGAGCGGATGGGTGAGCCGGCCGTCCGGGCCCGCCGGCGAGAGGCGGGCCCGAACGGCCGCGGCCGGGCGGACGGGGGTCAGCCGACCGCCTTCTCGATGCGCTCCGCGGTGGTCTTCCACGCCTTGTCCCGCGTGGTGCCCTGCTGCTCGATCAGGGTGAGGCCCTGGGAGAAGGTGTCCTTGATCGTGCCGTCCTTGCGGCCGAGGACCTGCTTGTCCGGTATCTCCTGGGCTGCGGCGCCGAAGATCTCGCCGATCGGCGCGTCACTGAAGTACGCCGACTTGGCGTTCTTCACGTCGGCGCTCTCCAGTGCCTCGCGCGAGGAGGGAATGTTGCCGATCTCCTTGAAGATGTGGGCCTGCTGCTCCGGCGCGGTCAGCCAGGCGACGAGCTTCTTGGCCTCCTCCTTCACCGGGCTCTGCTCGATCACGCCGAGGAAGGACCCGCCCCAGTTGGCGCCCTTGGGGGCCTTGGCCACGTCCCACTTGCCCTTGTTCGCCGCACCGGCCTTCTCGCTGATGTGGCTGAGCATCCACGCGGGGCACACGGCCGTGGCGAAGGTGCCGTTGGCCAGACCAGGGTCCCAACCGGGCTGGAACTGGCGGAGCTTGGCCGTCAGGCCGTCCTCCGCGGCGTCCGCGGCGAGGTTCCACGCCTGCTTGACGGCGGGATTGGAGTCGTAGATCAGCTCGCCCTGCTCGTCGTAGTACTGCTCGGGGTAGCCGTAGACCATGGCGTTGAAGAGGCCGCTGGCCGCGTCCATGTAGGCGACCTTGTCGCCCTTGAAGTCCTTCTTGAAGGTGCGGCCGACCTCGACGTACTTCTTCCAGTCGCCCGCCCAGAGCTGCGCGACCTCGTCGCGGTCGGTGGGCAGGCCCGCCTTCTCGAAGTAGTCCTTGCGGTAGCAGACGGCCATCGGGCCGATGTCGGTGCCCAGGCCCAGCACCTTGCCGTCCGCGGTGCTGATCTGGGACTCCTTCCACGGCAGGAAGTGGTCGGTGCCCGACGTCCCGGCGAAGTCGGCGAACTTGGACGCCTGTGTCTCGGTGATCTCCTTGGCACGCCCGATCTCGATGCCCTGGATGTCCTTCAGGCCCTTGCCGGCGGCGAGCCTGGTCTGCAGCGCGGTGTAGTAGGTCTGCTCGTCACCGGCGACCTCCGCCTTGATGTCGACCCCGGGGTTCTCCTTCTCGTACTGCTCGAGAAGGCCCGTCTCCTTGATGCCCATCACCCCGAACAGGCCCATGGTGATGGTGACCTTGCCGTCCTTCTTGCCCCCACCGGTGACCGAGTCGTCGCTGCCGCTGCAGCCGACGAGAAGCGTCAGCGCGCCGACGGCCGCGACCGTCGCCACCGCCTTTCTGTGCGACCAACCGAAAGTGCCCATGGATCTCCTCCCAGCGGCGGCGCCGGCACATCGGAGTGACGAGTTCTGCGATGGCTGCAGCGATGCCGGACAGCGGCTCTGACAAATGGCGGTGGGAACGTGCCCAACTCTGGGTGGGCACGTTCCCACCGCGCATCGAAGACTCGTCGGAGCGGGGCTGGTCTGTCAATGACTTGAACGCAACTCGTCCTGAGGACGCGGCTTGCGCGGTCGGCACCGCGGCGTCCCGGGGTGCCGTGCCGAGGGCCGGGTCTGCAAGAATTGCCGCAGGTCACCTCCGCGGCAGGCACCGCCGCGCGACGCCGAGGGGGAAGCGCATGTCCGGCAACCGCCGCCCAACGATCAAAACGGTCGCCGCCCGCGCCGGTGTGGGTCGCACCACCGTCTCGCGTGTCGTCAACGGCTCCGACCTCGTCAGCGCCGACGCCCGCGCCCGGGTCCTCGCGGCGATCAAGGAACTCAACTACGTGCCCAACTCGGTCGCGCGGGGCCTGGTCACCAACCGCACCAACGCCGTGGCCCTGGTGATCCCGGAGTCCGAGAGCCGGCTGGGATCGGAGCCCTTCTTCGCCGCGCTCATCCGCGGCGTCAGCGGCGCCCTCGCCGACAGTCGCACCCAGTTGCAGCTCATGCTCGTCCGTGACCAGGCCGAACGCGATCAGCTGACCGAATCGGTGGCGACGCGCCGTGTGGACGGCGTGCTCCTGGTCTCCGTGCACTCCACGGACCGACTGCCCGGCATGCTCGAGGAGATGGGCCTGCCCACGGTGCTCGCGGGCCGCCGCGACGCCGGCGAACAGCTGAGCTACGTGAACGCCGACAACGCCGGAGGCGCCACCGCGGCGGTCCGGCACCTGCTCGAACGCGGTCGGCGGCGCGTGGCCACCATCACCGGCCCCCTGGACATGGACGTCAGCCGCAACCGGCTCGCCGGCTGGCACACCGCGCACCGCGAGGCGAACGTCCCCGCGAGCGAGTTGCTCGTCGAGGAAGGAGACTTCACCGAGGAGAGCGGCACCCGCGCGATGCGTTCGCTTCTTGAACGCGCCCCTGACCTCGACGCGGTCTTCGCCGCCTCGGACCTCATGGCCGTCGGCGCCCTCACCGAACTCAAGCGGCAGAAGCGGCAGGTGCCGCGCGATGTCGCCGTCGCCGGATTCGAGGACTCCGTTCTCGCCCGCCACACGAACCCGCCGCTCACCACGGTGCGCCAGCCCGTCGAGGAACTCGGCCGCACGATGGCCCGCATCCTCACCGACATCACCCAGCGCAGTGCGCCACGCCGGCAGGTCACGCTGCCGACCGAGCTGGTGGTGCGCGAGTCCACGTGACGGACCCACGCGTTCAGGCGGCCGGTCCCGCAGTGCGGTCCACGGCCCTGGCGCGCCCTCGGGCACCGTGATTCCCGGCGGGCGCCCTCGACCCCGCCTGATGAGACGTCAACTCACTCTCCGCCGCTGTCGGCCCCCGCCTCGGCCTCCGCCTCCGCCTCCGCCTCCGCCTCCGCCTCCGCCTCGTCGGACAGTACCTCCGAAAGCGCTGCCGGCCGCCTCACCACGAGGCGCTTGACCTGGTACGACATCTCCTTGACGTGCGGAGCCGGTCGGGGGTGATAGCGGCCCGCGCACACGGACAGGTTGACGATGAGGTAGGCATGCCAGGCGCGTCCCACACCTCGGCGGTCGGCGAACACCTGGCTGCCGTTCACCCACCAGATCACGGACCTCGGGCCGAACTCGACGCGAAGGTCGACCCACGCACCCGGGCCGATGGCGGGGTCGCGGTAGTAGAGGTTGGCGCCGCGGACGTGGTTGGTCAGCTCCAGGAGGTCGGGGTTGTCGGGGTGATACTCGAAGACGTCGATCTCCTGGTCGCCGTCGCGCCAGGTCCAGATGGCGGGCCAGGCGCCGACCTCGTACGGCAGTCTGACCCGCGCCTCGAGAACGTCCCCCGCGCGGACGGTGAACGCCTCATCGCTCCCCTCTGTGGTGAGCAGACCCGTGTCCCACCGACCGTCCTTGCGGAGGGTGGCACGGAAGGTGCCCGAGCGGCTGTACGCGGGGTCCGCCGTCAGGTGATCCAGTTTGTTGTCCCCCGGATTGATCGGTCCGCCGTTCGGATACGCCCACGAACGCCCTGCCACCCATTGACGGGTGGACGCGAAGTCCGCCGTGAAGACAACCCGGAGTCGGGACGAAATCTCCTCTGCCGACGGTGTTCCGTCGCATGCAGGATTCTCCATGCGCGGATGCTGCTCCTTATACGAGTTCGGCATGCAAATACCGCTGAAGCCGCAGAAAAGGCAACTCGGGCGGGTGATTCTGTTCGTCATCCCTTGCGCGAACAACTCGCCAGCTTCGAACAGTCACCTCCGCTGCGCACAGCAGGTGTCGCGACGTCGCCCGCGTGTTGTGCCCCACCACGTCTCCGAGGGACTTACCAGCTGTCTCAACGCGAACTGTGGCCGCGAGTCCCTCGGGCTCCCCGACACCGCCGCGACCGAGCCCAGCTCATCCGCCACATCCGCCTCGCTTTCACGATCGAGTCCCGGCTGGCGCCGATCGTGTCATGGGACTGAAACAGCCCCACTGCCCCCATCGAGCGGTGACGGCCGATCGGCTCGATGTCCTCTGCCGTTCGGCGAGGGCGGGTCCGGAGGCTCGGCAGACGCGTCAGGGCGTGCGGACCACGCATGATCCCATCGACAACACCACGTCCTTGGAGGCACCATGCGCACTCGCACAGCCGCCTGCGTCGTACTGCTCGCCCTCACCGCCCTCACCACCGCCTGCGGAAGCCCCGAGAGCACCAGCAAACCGAGCAGGCCCAGCAGCACCCCGACCACCGCCGGCACCACAGCGGCAGCCGCCAGCGCCGAAGATCTGAAGGCCTGTACGAAGGCCCTTGAGGCCGCACTCGACGCGGACTCCGGGGACGAGGAGTTGAAGAAGACCGCCGAGTGCGACGGCCTCAGTGAGAGCGACTAAGAGAAGGCCGCGGCTGCACTCCTCAAGGGCATGAGAGGCTGCGACGCACTCCAGGACGCCATCGACGAAGCTTCCACGGCCGCGCCAGCTCTGGCCGGCCCCGACGAGGCCGTGCACGAGCCGGCCCGACCGTGGCGGGCTGAAGGCCCCTGAAGAGGGCCCCGTGCGGCTCCGGACGACCTGTGCCATCGCCTGGAGTGGCCGGTGCGGGGAGTGCTGAGCGACGTCGGCCGCGGCGGCTGGGCGGCGATGCCGGACGCGCCGCTGTCGTGGTACGGGGCAAGCCGCTTCCGGGAGGTGAGGGGGACGTCCTCCCGCGCGGGCCCCTCCAACGCCGCCGGTGCGGGCCGAGCTCGAGGAGCACGTCGCCGAGCAGGGCGGAGGGGCCCGCCCCGCTTGCTGGCCGCCGACGCGCAAGCTCCGCCCGCTGAGTTGTCGCTGTGGGCATGAGGCCCACCGGCGCCGAAAGGGAGGCTCGGCGCACAGATCGGCGTTCGTCCTGTGCGGCGGGGGGCGCGTTCACCAGCGCACCGGCAGCTCTCGCAAACTCCGCATGAGACTGGGGCGCCACTGTGGTGTGCCGTCACCGTCGAAGGCCAGGCGGGGGAAACGGTCCAGCAGGATACGCAGGGCCAGGGTCGCCTCCAGTCGTGCCAGCGGGGCGCCCAGGCAGTGGTGCAGGCCATACCCGAAGGCGAGATGAGCACGGGTCTCGGTCGGATCACGGCGGATGTCGAACCGGTCGGGGGCGGGGAAGCGCGCGGGGTCGCGGTTCGCGGCGGCGATGGAGAGCACGACGCGTGCGCCCGCCGGTATCCGGGCGCCGCCGAGAGTGATCGGTTCAGCCGCGTAGCGGTAGGTGCCCGCCGGTGCGGGCGACTCGAAGCGGAGCGTCTCCTCCACGGCGCCCTTCAGCAACTCGGGGTCGGTACGGAGGGCGGCGAGCTGCCCGGGATGGCCGAGCAGGAGCTGGACGGCGTTGGCGATGAGGTTGACGGTGGTCTCGTGCCCTGCGACGAGCAGCAGGAAGGCCATTCCGAGGAGGTCCTCCGGGGTGAGACGATCGCCGCCGTCCCTGTCGTGGGTGCGGACCAGGGCGTGCAGCAGATCGCTGTCCGCGGCGTCCCGAAGCCGCCGTTTCTCCTCCGCCAGCCCCGCGAGGTACGCGGCCATCTCCTGGCTGGCGCGGGCGGACTGCTCCGCATCGTCGAGGGCGACGACCTTCGTGGACCACGCCCGGAAGGCATCCCGGTCCACGTCCGGCACGCCAAGCAGCTCGCAGATGATGGTGAGCGGCAACGGATAGGCGTACGCGGCCACAAGGTCGGCACGGCCGTCGGGGGCCACGGCGTCCAGAAGCGCACCGGCCGTCTCCTCGACGCGGGGCCGCAGCGCCTGGACGCGGCGGGCGGTGAACTCACGGGCCACGAGCGTCCGCAGGCGGGTGTGATCGGGCGGGTCGACCTGGAGCATGTTGCGGCCCACGGAGTACAGCCCGTCGTCCTCGAAGTCGACAGAGTGCCGTACGTCGTTGCGCAGCCTGGGGTCGGTGAACGCGACACGCACTTCCTCGTGCCCGACCACCAGCCATGACTCGTCCCCGGTGGGGAAACGCACGTGGTGGACGGAGCCGCGGGAGCGCAGCGAGTTGAAGGCGGAGTAGGGATCGGCCGTGAAGTCGTCGGTGAGGTCGGCGAGTCGGACGGTACGGCGCTGCGTGCGCATCGGCGGCTCCCGGGAAAGAAGTGGGGACCATCCCCCGTTTAGGCTTGGACTGCGACCGTAACACGAAGTGGGGAGCAGTCCTCGTTTCCCTCTGCGAGGGCAAGCCCGCACGTGTCCGGATGACGACTGACGCCCGGCGCCGATCCGGGCGACTGCGGCAACGAACCGTCTTTTTGGCCTCACCCTCCATGGAGAAGAAGGCGATGCCCTGGACAGGCCCGTTCACCGAGCTGAGCGCGCGCCGCTTCGGCAAACCGGTGACCGCCTTGCGCCACCAGGGAGCGGACACGGTCGGCAGCCGGGGCCCGACCCTGGAGCCTGCCCCTGGAGGATCGTGTCCTGCCGGCTGCGGCTCACTGGCGCGCCGACTTGACGCTTCGTCAGCTCGTTCCCCTGTTTGGAATCTTGTCGTCATCGACGCCGATACACGGCTGGCCGTCGCCGTCGACCGACCTCTGCCGGCAACCGCAAGGATGGCAAGGCACGGGGCTTGTCCGGAGCGAAGACCGCCGTCGGAAATTCCATGGTGGCCGCTGACAGCGGATACGCGGCACTGGCCTGGTGATCCCGCGTCGCCATGAATCAGGCCAGGCCGAACTCCCGGCCTGGACCGTCGACCCGAAGGCCGGAGGCCCCGTTGCGGAGCCACGAAAAGGGTAACGGGGAGGGAGCGGTGTGCTCCGCGAGGTACACGTCGGGGCCGGACAGTCCCCGCCCGTGACCGCGCCGATCACAAACCCGGCCGACGGCCCCGACAGACTTCGATTGCAATCTCGTGGTCCCCAACTCCCTTGCTGTTACTCTGCTTTGACTTTCAACTAGCGCCACTCGTTCGCAGCATCCGGCACCCCCTGACGGGAGACAGCAGCACGTGGACACCACCGGACCACGCACGGCCGAGAGCCTTGCCGCACGCTTCCACGACGTCGACTCCTCCGGCGTCCCCGAGGACTTCATCGCCTATCTGCGGAAGATGGAGGAGAGCGAGAGCGGTCGCGCGGTGCGGGAGGCCACCTACCGCGCCCTGGAGACCGCCGAGGGCAAGGGAACCGACATCGGGTGCGGCGCCGGCCGCGCCGTGGCGGATCTCGTACGGCTCGGAAAGGACGCCGTGGGAGTCGACAGCAGCCAGGCGATGGTCGACGCGGCCCTGGCCAGGTTCCCGCACTGCCGCTTCGTCCAGGGCAGCGCCTTCGAGCTGCCGTTCGAGGACGGTGAACTGTCGTGGTACCGGTCCGAGCGGACCTTCCTCCACTTCGGCGATCCCGCCGAGGCACTGTCCGAGGCCCGCAGGGTGTTGAGGCCGGGGGGCACCATCGTTCTCGCGGACCCCGATCTCGGGTCGATGGCGGTGAGTTCACGGATTCCCGAGACGACCGAGGCGGTCAAGCACGCATTCTGTTCCGCTGTCCCGAATCCCCACTCCGGCACCCGCAGCGCCTCCCACCTCGCCGACGCGGGCTTCACCGACATCGAGGTCGTTCCCCTCATGGCGGCGCTGAACGACCACGCGTCCGCGTTCGGCGTGGTGCTGGAGCCTGCCCTGACGGCGGCTCTCACCCAAGGCGTCGTCAGCGAGGAGGAGGCGGCGCGGTGGAAGGACGACCTGAGCGATCTCTCGCGCCAGAACGCCTTCACCGCGACGGCGACCTTCTTCGTCACCACGGCCCGCAAGGCGTCCTAGGTGTATTGACCCGCAGCGTTGTTGACGCGGCTGAGGGGTGGCTTGCCTCCGAGTGCGGTGTGGCAGCGGTGGTGGTTGTAGGTGTGCGGGAAGTCTGCCAGGGCGGCCGTGCGTTCGGTGTTGCTGGTGCAGGGCCGTAGGTAGGCCCATTCGTCGAGCAGGGTGCGGTTGAAGCGCTCGACTTTGCCGTTGGTCTGTCGGCCGGTTGCTGTTGGCGAGGCGGGTGTGGTCGTCGACGGCGGAGTGGATGTAGTCGAAGCCCATGCTGCTGCGCCGGGCGCGGCAGCCGGCCTGGCGGCCCAGGACCTTGTGGCCGCCGCCGTCGGGGATGCGGCCGAGCTTCTTGACGTCGACGTGGATGAGTTCGCCGGGCCGGTCGCGTTCGTAGCGGCGGATGAGCTGGCCGGTGGGCCGGTCCAGGTGGGCCAGACGGTTCAGGCCGTGGCGGACCAGGATGCGGTGCACGGTCGAGGCGGACGGATCCTAGACCGCTGCCTTCCGCATCCCCGTCAGAAAGCGCCTGATCGCGGCCAGTTCCCGCTCGTCGTATCCCCGCAGCAGGTCCACCGCCCGGTCGATGAGTGGTCCGAAGTGGGACCAGCCGAGGGCGACCGCCCGCTCGTCCACTTCGATGGTTACCTTGCGGCGGTCCCGCGCATCGCGCACCCGCCGCACATGCCCGGCCCGTTCCAGCCGGTCGACCAGTGCTGTGGTTCCTGCCGAGTTGAGCCCGAGAGCGGTGCCTAGGTGCCCTGCTGTGGTCTCCTCGCCGGCGCGGGCGGCGTCCATCAGGGCGATCAGCGCACGCACGTCGGTGGGGTGCATGCCGTTGCGCTGTGCGAACCGGGTGCTGTGCCTGCCCAAGTCGACGGCCACCGCGCGCAGCAGGTGGACGATCTCCATCTCGGGCCCTGGCTCGGCTCGTTCGACGAGTTCCTCACCCTCCTGATCGGGCACGGACCACCTCCACGTATCATCTCGCCCAACAAGTATCTTGCTGAGCGAGATAATAGAGGAGTAGCCGTTCATGAACGGTCGGGATACGTACGACGCCGACAGCTTCCTCATGGCCTACGACAAGGTCATGACCAAGTGGCCTGCCGCTCGCGAGACGGCGACCGTTCCCACGCCCTTCGGCACGACACACGTCAACGTATGCGGCCCGGCCCACAGGCCCTCGCTCGTCCTCCTGCCCGGCGGAGGGGGCGCAACCTCCGCGTCCTGGTACGCGCAGGCCGCCGAACTGTCCCGCACCCACCGGGTGTTCGCCGTCGACTTGATCGGCGCCCCCGGACGCAGCACTCCCGACGGCGACCGCCGCCCCCGTACGGTCGCCGACCTGTCGGCCTGGCTGGACGCGCTCCTCGACGGCCTCGGAGTGGCCGAGACCGACCTGGGCGGACACTCGTACGGCGCCTGGATCGCGCTGCATCACGCCATGCGCGCGCCCGACCGGATACGCCGCCTGGCCCTTCTGGACCCGACCCAGTGCTTCGCCGGGTTCAGCCCGGCCTACCTGCTGCACGCAATGCCCATGCTGCTGCGGAACACACCCCGCCGGGTCCGCGCCTTCCTGGAGTGGGAGACCAAAGGCTCCGCCCTCGATCCCGACTGGCTCGCTCTCCAAGAGGCGGCCGCCGGTTTCCCCTCTCTCCGACCCGTAACCGGGCCGCGCCCGGCACCGGACGCCCTGCGCGGCCTGGACCTGCCGGTCCTGTTGCTCCTCGCCGGAAGCAGCAGGACCCATGACCCCTCCAAGGTGGCCGCCCGCGCCCAGGCGCTGCTGCCACGCGTCGCAACGACCGTGCTGCCGGATGTGTCCCATCACGCGCTTCCGCACGCCATCCCGCCCGGGGCGAACCGTAGCCTCGCCGGCTTCCTGGAACGGTCCGGTGACTGAGTCTCAGCCCGCCCCGGGCACCGCCCCCTGGAAGTCAACCCTCGTTCAGCTCCGCTGACAGCACTTCCGATACACGGCCCTGCGCCCTTCTCCAGCGGTTCGCGGCACCAGCGCGACTCAAGGGTCAGGGCCACAGACCCGCCGCGTCTTCCTCTGACGGAGCCGAACCCACGCGGGGGCGGCCCAGGGCCCGCTGCGTGACAGTCGGGTCGCCCGGAGGTGGTCTCCCGGGCGACCCGAGCCTCTCGGTCAGTCCGAGCGGGGGCGAAGCCGTTCCCGGAGCAGGTTCTTCCGCACCTTTCCGGTCTCGTTGCGAGGCAGTCGGGGCAGGAATTCCAGGCGGGAGGGCTGGCACCATTCGCTCATGCCGAGCCCGCCGAGCCAGTCGCGCAGGGCTTCGAGGGTGGGCGTCCGCTCCCCCGCGACGACCACCGCGCAGGCGAGCTCGCCGCCGTGGCCGTCCGGGTAGCCGACCAGGGCGACATCCCGTACGTCGGGGTGGTCCAGCAGTGCCGACTCCACATCACTGACCGGGATCATGATGACGCCGATCCGGTCCTCGGCACGGCCGTGGAGCCGGATGCCGCCGTGGCCGTCCGGCGCCGCGAGGTCACCGGTGTCGTACCAGCCGTCGTCATGCTCGGCCAGCACGGTCAGACGGCCGTCGTCCCGGCCCCAGGTGGCCAGGCACAGCGAAGGGCTGCGCACGAAGAGGCGCCCGGGTCGGTCGTCGCTGATCGGGTGGTCCGCCCGCAGGTCGATCTCGTGGCCCGGCGCACCACGCCCGACCGTGCGTCCGGCCAGCTCCGGGTGCTCTCCGGCGCGGGTGAAGGTGTTGGCGCCCTCCGTCATGCCCCAGCCCACGTCCAACGGGATGCCGAAGGTCTCCTTCACCCGCCTGAACAGCGGCTGCGGGACCGTGGTGCCTCCCGCGCGGATGATGCGCACGGTGTCCGGTCGCCGCGAGGTGCGTTCCATCGCGTCGATCAGCGCGGAGAGGTGGACCGGGACGATGACCATCCAGGTGACCCGGGCCTCGGCCAGGAAGGGGACGACGGCCTCCGGCGCCCAGCGGTCCGTCATGACCGCGCACCCCCCACGGTGCAGCGGCATGAAGATCCCCATGGTGAGGCCGACGATGTGCGTCGCCGCGTTCGGTGAGTAGACGCGGCTGTGCGGGCCGATGCCATCGGCGGCGGCAACGGGGGCGTACCAGGCGTACAGGGTGTTGAGGGTGTGCAGTACGGCCTTCGGTTCACCGGAGGTACCGGAGGTGAACAGCACCAGGGAGACCCGGTCCGGGTCCACCACGGACGGATCAGGCAGGGTGCCGTGCTCCGTGTGCTCGAAGAACTCGCGGAAGTCGAGTTCCCCGTCGTCCCCGTCGGCGGTTCGCTCGCCGAGCACCACGCGGTGGCGCAGTGCGGGCAGCCGGGGTGCCATGTCGGCCAGGGCCGCGGCGTGCTCGAAGTCGTCCCACCGGTCGATGGTCACGCAGACGACGGCGTCCAGTCGACGGAGCATCCGCTCCAGCTCACGAGGGCGGAACGCGCACATGATGGGCGCGGCGACGGCCCCGAGCCGGGCGCAGGCCAGGAGCAGTGGTCCGACCTGCCAGACGTTCGGCACCTGCATCGCGACGACGTGACCGCTGCGCACGCCCAGCGTGTGCAACGCGCCGGCGAAGCGGTCCACGTACTCGGCGTACCGCTCGTAGCTCATCTGTACGACGCCCCGACCGGCCTCCGACACGAGAACGGCAGGTGCGTCGGGAGTCTCGGCACGCCACCGCGCCAGGTCGTCCAGGATGGTGTCGGGGCGCCAGAGGCCCTCCTTGCGGTACCGCTCCACGGTGTCGGCGGTCGGGCGTAACGTCGTGATCGGGTTCACGGTTTCCACTTTTCTTGGATGATCGCGTCAATGCATTGCGTGGGGGCGGCCCTTGGTGCCGCCCCGGACCGTGCCGGTCATTCCTCGCCCAGTCCCTCGCGCCAGCTCGGCCGCAGCGGCTTCCAGCCCAGAGCGGTACGGGCCCGGTCATTGGCCGCGCCGTGCGCGGCAGTGAGCTGATGGGCCAGGAACCAGCCGAGCAGTTGGGGCGCCTGGTCCGCCGGGATCCCACGAGGGGCCGGGCCGCCCAGCGCTTGGGCGTAGTGCGGCAGCCACTGCGCGGCCGTGGCCGGGTCGTCGTCCGTCACATGAAACACCCCGGTGGCCTCCGACTCGACGGCGGCGACCGTGGCCGCCACGGCGTCCTCCACATGCAGGAACGACGTGATCCCGGTGCCGTTCCCGGGCAGCGGGAGGTGTCCGGCCCGTACCGCCTGGGCCGCCCCGCCGTCGCGGGCGTACAGGGTGCCGGGGCCGTACAGCGTGCCGTAGCGCAGGACCGCGCCGGCGAGCGGTCCGCTGTTGAGAACCAGCCGCTCCAACTCGGCGACAGCCCGTACCGTGGCGGCCCAGCCGGGATCGGGTGCGTCCACGTACAGCGGTGCGTCCTCGTCGAGGACCATTCCCTCGGCCGGGGCGGCCGCGAAGGCGATGGACTGCGCGACCAGCCGTCCCGCACCGGCCGTCCGGGCCGCCTCAATCAGGTTGGCGGTGCCCTCCGTACGCAGCCGCGCGGTCAGGGCGAAGGCGGCCACCGGGTCGTCGCCCATCAGGCGCAGCGCCGTCATCTGATGGACCACCACCTCGGGGCGGACGGCCGACACCGCCGACAGCAGGGCCTCGCGGTCGAGGGCGTCGGCGCTCACGACGCGGTCCGCCTCCGGGGCCCGCTCCCGCGACTCATGGCGTACCAGCGCGCTCACCTCGTGGCCTCGTGCCCGCAGCGCTCCCACCAGGGGGTGTCCGATCACTCCGGTGGCGCCGGCGACGAGAATACGCATGCTTCGTTCCTCCGTATCGGTAGGGAAAGGGGAGCGGCGAACCGCCTCAGCGGACGCCATGCCTTGTCACGCCTGTGCGGCTCGCTCTCAGGCAGGGGCGCGCCTGGTCCCTCGGACCGGCTCGCGTGGATGTCGCGCACGGGCCGCCGTGGCCTTCCGGCGAACCGCCCGTCCGCGCTCTGGCGGGGGCGACGTTCCGCCGGAGCGTGCGGACGGTTCCGGGGCCGGCGCGGCGCGAGGTGTCCGGGAGGAGGCCCTTGGTGGACGCATCCGCCGCTTCTCCGCCAAGGCGGCGACCAGGCGGGCCGCCTGACACCCCGTTCGCTGCCGCGTGCCGTCCTCCTGGCCCGCCGCGCCGGTGCCGCGTGATGCCCGTGATGCATGTGTGGCGCCATCCGTCTGCAGGTGGCGAGCACGAGGCGCCGCGCCCAGCCCTCGATCGCGTCGAGCCGGGAGGCCGGGAGGCAGTCCTTTACCCCGGGCCCGGGCATCTTGCGGCAGGGACGGTAACTGGGCCTCCATACTCATGCCTTCGCCCCGCGCCGGACGTCCTCGCCTCCGAATCCGCCGAGGCACGGCGGGACCAAGGAGCCGATGTCGGGGATCGGGACATCCACGCCTGAGCGTGACTCCCGTCGCAGGGGCGGGCCCGATCGGCTCGGCGAGTCGAGACCTGACGCTCCGGCAGCCACCGTGGTCACGTGTGGACACCGGCCAACGACAGTCACCTTGAGTGAAATCGTGTGCCCCGTTCTCGCATCCCGCCGCCATTTCCCCACACGAAGAGCGATGGTCGTACAACTTTCAATAACCTGCCGGTCAACAGCATTCCCCTTGTGATCACACGTTGGCAAGGCGTAGTCACAGGTGGATTTTTATGCCGAGCAACGCATGATTCCCGCAGAGAAGAGGAGGAGGCAAAGGCGACCGCTGTCAGACTCGGACGGCCCCCACACCGCGCCGCTGTCGCGTCGCGCCGCAGGCCACGGCGAACACCGCACCGGTGGGCAACTCCGGCAGGACGCCTGACTACACGCGCTGGAGTTGGAATCGCTGATTGGCGCTGCCTCCGGCGGACCACTGGGAGATGCGGGCTCCGTCTGCGGTGGAGGCTTGCCACACGTCCAGGGCCAGGCCGCTCTGTCGGTTGATCAGGCTGATCACGGCACCGCCGTGGTCGACCACCCGCCACTGCTGGCCGGCGGCGTCGGTGACCGGCTGCTGGGTGATGTCGGCGCCGCTGCTGCTACTGGCGGCGTGCAGGACCAGACCGCTGTGGCCCACCCGGATCTTGTAGTGTCCGTCGTCGGAGGGCAGGAACTCGAAGTGCTGGTTACGACCGGTGGTGATCTGCCACTGGATCAGCAGCGCGCCGGCGGCCGACGACGCACCGTTGATGTCGGCGGCCTTGCCGCTGTGCTGGGCCACCAGCCGGTACGCCACGCCGGCCTCCACCGGCCCCGACCTGAGTGCGGACGCGCGGTAGGTCTTGCCGGCCTGGCCGGTGAACTCGATGAGATCGGTCTCGATCCGCTTCGGCTGGACCGGATCGCCGCTCGCGTCGTCCCGCAGTGTGAAGTCGCCGGTGAGGATTCTGCTGCGCACGCGGACGGTCCCGGTTCGGTCGGGCGTGACGACGAACTCGATCCGGCCGCTGCTCCACTCGGCGCCGACGGTGTACCCGCCGCGGCCGCGCAGTCCGCTCACGCGCCCGGTGGGCCAGGCTGCCGGCAGCGCCGGCAGCACGTGCAGTTCGCCGTTGTGGCTGTGCAACAGCATCTCCGCGATGCCCGAGGTGGCGCCGAAGTTGCCGTCGATCTGGAACGGCGGGTGCAGGTCGAACATGTTGGGCGCGAGCCGGTCCGTGCGCACCAGGTCCCGGAGCAGCTTGTGGGCCCGGGCACCGTCCTCCAACCGCGCCCAGAAGTTGATCTTCCAGGCGAGCGACCACCCCGTCCCGTCGTCACCGCGCAGCTCCAGCGTCCGCCGTGCGGCCTCGTGCAACTGGGGTGTCCCCCGCTTGGTGATCTGGTTGCTCGGGTGCAGGCCGTACAGGTGGGAGACGTGCCGGTGGTTCCGCTCGGTCTCCACCCAGTCGGCCAGCCACTCCTGGACATTGCCCCGGGAGCCGACCCGTGTCGGGGCCAGCCGGTCCCGGGCCGCCAGTGCCTGAGAGCGGAAGGCGGCGTCCACGCCGAGGGTTTCGCCGGCGCGGGCGACGCTGTTGAAGAGGTCGCGCAGGATCTGGTTGTCCATGGTGGGCCCCGCGCAGACGGTGGCGTTCGTGTGGTGAGGGAGCTCCGGAGAGTTCGACGGGTTGGTGACCAGGTGTCCGAGCGTCGGGTGGGCGACCAGGGTGTCGAGGAAGAACTGGGCGGCGCCCTTCAGGGCCGGATAGTTCGAGCGGAGGAAGTCGATGTCACCGGTGAACAGGTAGTGGTCCCAGATCAGCGTGGCCAGCCATGCGCCGCCGGTCTGCCACATCCCCCACTGCGCCCCGTCGACGACCGAGGCGCCCCGCCACGCGTCGGTGTTGTGGTGCGTCACCCAGCCACCGGCGCCGTACTGCGCCTGGGCCACCCGGGCGCCGGTCACGGTCAGGTCGTCGATCATGTCGAAGACCGGGCGGAAGCATTCGGACAGGTTCGTCGTGTCGGCGGGCCAGTAGTTCATCGGCAGGTTGGCGTTGATGGTGAACTTCGAGTCCCAGGACGGAGCCATCTGGTCGTTCCAGATGCCCTGCAGGTTGGCCGGCTGCGTGCCCGGCCGCGAGGACGAGATGAGCAGATACCGGCCGAACTGGAACAACAGGGCGGAGAACTGCGGGTCGTTCACTTGTGCGTGCTGCGCGATCCGTACGTCGGTGGGCTGGTCGGCCGCCGCCGTACGTCCCAGGTCGACCGACACCCGGTCGAACAGCGCCTGATAGTCGGTGCGATGCCGGCTGCGTAATGCGTCGATGCCCAGGTTGCGGGCAGCGTTGAGGTGGCTCCGCGCGATCCCCTGGTGGTCGCCGTCGACCCTCCGGAAGTCGACGTAGCTGGAGCCGATCGACACCAGGACCGTCACGCTGGTGGCGCCGGAGACCCGCAGCGTGCCGCCGGAGCTGCTGACCGTGCCGCCCGTCACGGCTGCGTGGGCCAGGGCGAGGAACCGGACCCGCCCGGCGATGCCCTCCATGGTGCCGGAGGTGCCGTCGAGGGCGATCGTGGCCCCGTCCGGGCTGGACAGCGTGGTCCGTTGGGGACTGTCGAACGTGGCGCTGAAGGTGAGGGAGTTGGCCCGGTCGGCCGTCAGCCGGACCACGATCACCTGGTCGGGGGCGCTGGCGAACACCTCACGCTGGTACCGCACGCCGTTCAGCACGTAGGTCGTGATGGCCGTGGCGGTGGTGAGGTCGAGTCTCCGGTTGTACTGCGAGGCGCCGGTGGCGCTGCCGAAGGAGAGCAGGAGGTTTCCGACCGGCTGGTAGGCCAGCTGTCCGGCCGGGCTGCCCAGCATCGTCTGGTTGATCAGGTCCTGCGCCGGGCCCCACTGATCCGCGAAGACGCGCCGCCGGATCTCAGCGATGTTGGCCGCGCCGCGGGTGTTGGCGGAGTCGTACGGACCGCCGGCCCAGACAGTGTCCTCGTTGAGCTGCAGCCGTTCGGTGTCGACGTTGCCGAACACCATCGCGCCGAGGCGTCCGTTGCCGATCGGCAGTGCACGCAGCCATTCCGCGCCGGCGGGCTTGTCGTACCACAGGGCGAGATCGTCTGCGGCCCGAACCTCCGGCGGCGCGGCCGAGCCGCTCCTGGCCCTGGCCGTCCACCCACCCGGCACGATCCCCGCTCCAGCCGCCGCCCCGGCGGCGAGGAACCGTCTGCGTGTCACTTCGGACATGTCGTTGTCCCTTCACGACTGGAGCAGGTCAATGACTTGGGTGAGCACCGGTGTTCTGGGTCTGCCATGTCTGGTTGTCGCCGCCCCAGCACGTCCACAGCTGCGCCTTGAGGGTGGCGGTGTTCACGTCGAGGCAGAGCCCGGATCGAACGCTGCGGATGGTGCCGTCACCGCCCACCGTCCAGCGCTGGTTGTCGCCGCCGTTGCACGCCCAGGTGCCGACCACGGTGCCGTTCGTCGTCCCGCCGCTGTACGCGTCCATGCATTTGAGGCCGCCCAGTGCGGTGATCTGTCCGCCGGCCGTCACGGTCCACTGCTGGCCGACCGTGTTGGCGCAGGTGTTCACCTGGAGTTGTGTGTTCGCCGTGGTCCCGCCGGGGATGTCCAGACAGCGCCCGGTGCCGACGTTGCGCAGCAGGCCGGCCGGGGCCGGTACGTCGCCGTCCAAGCCCCAGCCGTACCTGAGGCGCTCGCGGCCGCTGGTGCTGGGGGTGCTGAGCGTGAGGTTGGTACCGGTGCCGTGCAGTTTCTGCATGGCGTACCAGTCGTCGCCCTGACCGGCGCGTATCTTGCCGCCCAGCCCCGGCCAGTAGACGGAGCCGATCCGCAGTTCCCGGAGCACCGTGGTGGTGGCCCGGAAGTAGCGCACGAAGTTGTCGGTGCTGCCGGCATCGTGGTAGTTGAGCCCGGTGTCCATCGGCGCGCCGAACTCGTCGACGACAGTGCGGTCGGCGCAGGAGCCGATCGCGTTCCGCAGGTACGCCACCCACTGGTCGTAGGTTTTGGCGCCGCTGAAGAACGTGTAGTGGTGCAGCGACAGGAACGTTCCGTCAAGGCGGCGGTCGGCGCACATGGATGTGATGTCGGTGTTCAGGCCGGCGCCACTGACGAAGATGCGGTTCCGGGGGATCGAGGGGTGGCTGCTGATCCAGTTGCTCGCCACGTTCGCCCACTCGGCGGCGGTGTGTCCCCCGGGTTCGTTCATGGGCTCGAAGTAGACGAGGCTGTTGGAGCCGTACCGTGCCAGCACCGTGTTCCACATGGCGTCGAAGGCGCTCGGGTTGACGATGCGTCCGTCGCGGGCGGCCACCCCGTCGTCCCAGTAGGAGAGGACGACCTTGAATCCCTTCGCGGTGGCCGCGTCTATCGCGCCCGTGTAGGCGCTCCACCAGCTCGTGCCGACGGTGTAGGTGTTGATCGGGAGACGGACGGTGTTGGCGCCGAGGTTGTTCTCGAACCCGGTGTAGATGGCGTTGGCCTTCGCCACGACCGTCTGGTAGCTGTCGGAGCCGCTCAACCCGTGCAGGACCAGCGGTCCCGCGTGGAAGTTGTCACCGAGCCGGGCCCAGTTGACGCCGCGGAACTGGGCCGTGTCGGCGGCGGTGGCCGAGGCGCTCTCGTGCTCGGCGGCCGCCAGGACGCCGGGGACGGTCAGGATGTAGGCGAGCGCCCGGGCGAGGTAGCGCCGGCGGCGGGTGTGGGGCATGGTCGCGCCTTCCCGGTTGGCGGTGTGGTCGCGTCTGCGCGGTGCGGGATCTTGACGTCGGCCGCCTGCCGGCAGCCGGTCGAGCCGGCGCGGAGCTTGCCCTCTCCGCGCCGGCCCCCTCCCAGATCGCTCGCGCAGCGAGCATGTCAGCGTCATGCCGCTGCCGTGGCGTCTGGAAAGCCTTGCTCCCCGGCCTGGCCGGATCTCCGGTCAGCAGGTGGAGTGGCGGCGTTACGGTCCATGCGTTCGTGCAGGAAATGCAACTGACACGGGTTCAACCACGCGCTTCACGCGGTACCGTGCCGGGATTCCGCGGATCTCTTTCGGCTTTCGCCTTTAGAGGTCATGAATGGGGAACGTTCCGCGTGGACGACTAAAAGATTGACAGATTGCCATGGTTCATTCAAGAGGGAAACTGCGGCGAATCGGGAGTGGCGGACGCATATGAATTGCGGCAGTTTTCGTTATCGGTGACCGGCTTGGACAGTCGCCGCCGCCGTAGTCCCGAAAAGCATGGCCTTGTCGCCGAACGCGAGGACTCGGGTGCGGCTCGAACGGCTTTCAGGTCTTCTGTCGAGCACCGTGGCGGACCGCGCATGCGGGACGGGGAGCAGTGCCAGGGCGACGATCAGCCGTTCAAGGGGCACCAGTTCGTCGGCGGCCCGGCCGCAGTCCGCACAGGATCGGGTGTGCCGGGTGATGCGCTTGCGCCACAGCGCGCTCGGTACGCCGTCCCAGCCCCCCAGCGCGGCGGTCAACTGTGGGCACCGGGGGTCGGCTTCCAGCGCCGCGACGAGTGACCGGCTCAGCTCCAGTTGGTTGCGCATCCGCTGGACGCGCACACCCGCGTGGGCCACGCTCGTTCCCAGCGCCGCCGCGAGCTCCGCCCTCGTGAGCCGGCCCGCGGTCTCCAGCCACCACAGCGACAGCAGCGCCCGGGCGTCCGGGTCGAGCCACCGACTGGCGCGTACGGTCTCTCGGCGGTGACCGGACAGCTCGACGTGGATCAGGGCGAGGTTCTCGGCGTCGGCGTCCGGCGGGTCGGTCATCTCGTCGAGGGGGGCCGTCCGTTCGGCGTCCGTGTGCCGCCGGTGCAGATGGGTGCTGATCTGTCGTGTCGCGATCGTGGCCAGCCAGGGCCGGAAGCATTCCGGGGTGCGTAACGTGCGCAGTTCGGGAAGGGCCCGCAGCATCGTCTCCTGCACCACGTCGTCGACGTCCGCGGGGTCACCCAGCGCCCTGCGCACGATCGCGTACACCAGTGGCAGGTACGTCGCGGCCAGGTCGTCGAGCGCTCGTGGATCTCCGGCCTGTGCGGCGACGACCAGGCTCGTCTCGTCGCCTCGGCCGACTCGGCCGGCTCGGCCCGCTCGCGTCATGAGCCCGTACATGTCGCCCAGGGCAACGGCGCCGCGCACGTCGCCACTCTCGGGTTCGCGCGCACGATCGGATCGGGGGCGGCCGGGTGGTGATGCCGGGCGGCCCGTCATCGCCCCGGCGAGATCGTCGGCGCGGCTCCGGCGACCGGTCGGGATCCGGCCGGGGATCGCCCGGTCGCGTGGGGGGTCCGTGCGTAACGTCTCGGTGTCGACGGTGGCGATGCGGCCTGGTGTGATGGTGCTGACGCCGCGCCCGCTCCGCTCCTTCGCCGGGGCCGGCGCCTCGGCGACCCGGGTCTCGATGTCGTGGGTGCGGGCCGCGCGGTGGACAATCGCGTTCACCGATCCTCCATTCCCATGGTGTCGAACGTCCCTTCCGCGGTGGATCCGCGTGGTCCGGGGGTGACCGCGAGCAGCCGCCGGCCGGCGTGCTCCGGCCGTATGTGCGGTCCGTCGGGTGTGTGTGCCGTTCGCTGACGGTCTGCGGTCATCGCCGTCTCGTCGATCCGGATGCCCAGGCCCGGCGTGTCGCCGAGCACGAAGGCTCCGTCCTCGATGTGCAGGTCCATCGCGACGCCGATCGGCGGCCGCAGGGCCTGTAGTTCGCCGGCGAGGTGGTTGGGCACCGACGTCGCGGCGTGCAGCAGCGCGACCGGCGTGTTGCCGATCGGGCTGACCGGCAGGTCGTGGGCGTGCGCCAGCGTGGCGACGCGCAGGAAGTGGGTGACTCCCCAGACCGCGGCCGTCTGGACGATGTCGACGCCTCCCGCCGCGATCAGCGGGCGGAACTGCTCGAGCCCGGTGAGGTTCTCCCCGGTGGCGACCGCCGTCCGTACGCCGCGGCTCACAGCGGCCAGGCCCTCGGCGTCCCAGCGCCGGACCGGCTCCTCGATCCAGGTCAGGTCGAGTGTGCGTTCCAGTTCACCGACGTGGCGTACCGCCTGCTTGCGGCTCCAGCACTCGTTCGCGTCCAGCATGAGCCCTGGCCGGGCCCCGTGCGCGGCCTCGGTCAGTACCTCGCGTACGAGCGACAGCCGGTGCCGGTCACGCTCGATGTCCAGACCGCCCTTGAGCTTGGCCGCCCTCAACCCGTGTTCGGCGTAGACCTGGTAGGCGGCGACGAGTTCGTCGTCGGTGAGACCGATGTCCAGGCCGGAGGCATAGGCGGGGACCACGCGGTCGTTGCCGCCGAGCAACCGCCACAGCGGCTCACCGGCGGCCTGGGCCTTGATGTCCCACAACGCCGTGTCGAACGCGCCGATCGTGCCGAACACCACGCCGGCGTGCCCGGCTTTGAAGGTGTGCCGCAGCATGCGGTCGTAGAGGGCGGTCACCGCGCGCGGGTCCTGGCCGTCGAGGGCGGCGAAGATCGCCTCGGCCTCCACGTGCGGTCCCAGGCCGACTCCGGTGATCCCCTCGTCGGTCTCGACGATGACGACCGGCACGGACATGACGCCGTCGGCGTAGACGCCGTTGGCGTCGCCGACGGGTCGGCCCCATTGCTGCGTCGTCGTCAGGGTTCTGTACCCGGTGATGCGCATGCGTCAGCCCTTCGTCGCGCCGGCCGTCACGCTGTCAGCGATCTGGCGCTGCAGGAACAGGTAGGTCACCAACACGGGCAGCCCGGCGATCAGGACACCGGCTGCGAAGGTGGGGATGTCTGCGGAGTACTGGCCGCGCAGTGAGGTGATGCCCACCATCAGGGTGCGATGGTCGGCCGACGGCATCATCAGCAGGGCGATGAGCACGTCGTTCCAGCAGAACAGCGCGTCGAGGATGCCCACCGACAGCAGTGCGGGAGCGCCCATCGGCAGCATGACGCGCCGGTAGACGCCGTACAGGGTGTTTCCGTCGATCCGCGCGGCGTCGACGAGCTCGGTGGGCACGGCTCGGTAGTAGCTCGTCATCAGGAAGACGGTGAACGGCAGGAACTGCGCGACGTAGGCGAGGATCAGGCCCGGATAGGTGTCGATGAGACCGCCGTCGGCCATGATCCTGGCCAGCGGCACCATGATCACCTGGAACGGGACGAACAGGGCCGCGAGGCAGACCAGAGCCAGCGTGGACGAGCCACGGAACCGCACCTGGGCCAGCGCGAACCCGGCCATGGACCCGATGAGCAGGAGCAGCGCCACGGCGCAGGCCACCACGAGGACCGAGTTGAGGAAATACCGGCCCATGCCGACGCTGTTCCACGCGGTGCCGAGGTTGTCCCACTGGAGAGTGCTCGCCAGGGAGAACCGGTCGAGGATGTACTCCCGGCGGGTCTTCATCGCGACGTTGGCGGTGAACAGCAGCGGGTAGATCGTCGCCAGCGCGAGGAGCGTCATCGGCACGGCGACCAGCCATCTGCTCGGCCCCGGGCGGGACATCAGTCCTCCCTCCCCGCCCGGCGCAGCAGGCCGACCTGCAGCAGGCCCACGACCAGCATGACGAGGAAGAGGACGGTGGACGCGGCCGAGGCGAGCGCCGGGCGGCTCATCTGCCCCTGTTGGACCCAGATGTAGTACTCCGGCAGGTAGGTCGACCCTTCCGGGCCGCCGCTGGTCATGACGTAGAGCAGCCCGAACATCGAGGTCAGCATCCCGATCATCGTCGTGACGACGACGAACCGGATGGTGCGGGCCAGTCCCGGGATGATGACGTGCCAGATCATGCGGGCGAGCGAGGCGCCGTCGACCCGGGCGGCGTCCAGGAGTGCGGGGTCCAGGGTGGCGAAGCCGGCCAGGAACACCACCAGCGCCATCCCCGACGTCGCCCAGATGTGCACGCCGACGACGGAGAAGATGGCTATGTCGGGGTCGCCGAGCCAGTCCACCGGGCCGATGCCCGAGCTGGCGAGCACGGCGTTCAGCGGTCCGTCGAAGGCGAGGAGCAGGTTGAAGATCGCGCCGACGATCACCGGTGAGAGCACGGCCGGGAAGAAGTAGACGCTCCGGAAGAACGGGTGTCCTGGCACCCGCAGATGGATGAAGGTGGCGAGCAGTCCCGGGATCGCGACCGCGACCGGCAGCAGCAGCACCAGCAGTCCGACGTTGCGCAGCGCGGTGGCGAACAGCGGGTCGTCGATGAGTTCCGCGTAGTTGTCGAGCCCCACGGTGGCGCCGTTGCGTGCGCCGTCACCGGTGAAGGAGAAGCTGACACCCAGTCCCAGGGGCCACAGCCGGAGCAGCACGATGATCAGGACGGCGGGAGCGACCAGGACGTAGGGGGCGAGGCGTTCGGCGCGCCGGCCGCCGCGGACTCGCGTCATGGGTGACATGGCCTCAGCCCGCCTGGTCGGACGCCGCCAGCTGCTTCACCGCCGCGTCGACCGTGACCGATCCGCTGAGCAGTTGCTGGGACAGCCGCCCCATCAGGTCCAGCGTCTTGGACGACAGGGCCACGTGCAGGGCGGGCTTGCCCCCGTCGACCTCGGACACGATGGCGGCGACGGCCGGGCCACCGCTCGAGACGTCCACGGTGCGGTCGGCCGCGATGGCGCCCGCGTCGGCGGAGAACGACTCCAGTGCGTCGGTCGAGGTCAGTGAGCGCACCAGGTCTGCGGCGGCCTGGGGGTCATTGGTCCACTTGGCGACGGCGTAGCCGATGCCGCCGTCGTAGGGAAGGCTCGGCGTGGCGCCGGCCGTCACGACCGGCGCCTTCATGACGCCGACATCGGCGGCGTCGAGGAATTCCGCGAAGTCCTTCCAGTGCCCGACGTCCGACATCAAACCGATGACGTGGGCGGCCTTGTGGGACTGGAACACGGCGAACGCGTCGTTGAACATCGCCGTCGAGTTCGCCCCGTCGTTGTTGAGGCCCTTGTCGTTGGCCTCTTTCCACAGGGAGAAGACCCGCTTGACCGCCGGGGAGGACCAGTCCCGCTCGCCGGCGATCCAGTTGTCGTACTCCGTGGGCGACAGGACGCCCGAGCCGAGCCCGGACAGGAAGAACTGGATTCCGATGCCTTCCTTGTTGCCCTGCGCGAAGCACCGGGCACCGGTCTTCCTGGTGATGGTCCGGCAGTCGGCGACGAACTCGTTCCAGCTGGTGGCCGGCTGTTCCGGGTCCAGTCCCGCCTTCCGGTAGAGCGACTTGTTGTAGTAGATCGGGTGACCTTGCAGGGTCACCGGAGCGGCGTACGTCTTGACGCCCTTGGTGAAGGCGTCCCACCCGGCGAGCCGCTTCTTGTCGTCGCGGACGTACTTGTCCAGCGGCAGAAGGGAGTCCGCGCGGTCACGGATCTGCCCGCCGCCGTTGAAGAGCATGACGTCCGGCCCTTTGCCGGCCTGGATGGCGGCCCCGAGAAGGGTGTAGTACTGATCGAACGGCTGGGCGACGAACTCGACCGTCACCCCGGGATGCCGCTCGGCGAAGTCCGCCTTGGCCTTCTTGACGTACGAGGACGCCGAGGCGTCGCCGGACTTCCAGTCCCAGACGACGAGCTTGCCCTTCGAACCACCGGGCGCCGCGTCCGGGTCGGAGGCGCTTCCGCAGCCGGCTAAGACAAGGAGCCCGGCGACGAGGATCGCCGACCACAGTGTTCGCTGCTTCATTGCTGCCCCACTCTCCTGAGGTGGCCGGCTGTCCGGCAGTTGAGGTTGAGGAGGAACGCAACTCGTATGACGTATGTAACTCGTATGACGTATGACGTCAACCGGATGCCGTATAGTGAGCGGGAATCCGTGGCATGGCGCGGGTCCCGGGGGGTGTCATGACGGCAGTACCGCAGTCATCCGCAGGGGCCTCCGAGGTCCCCGCCTGGAGTCGGCGCCCGGCGAACCTCGCCGCCGCGGTCACGGCTGAGCTGGTGGAGCGGATCGTCCGCGGAGTCCATCCGTCCGGTTCGCCGCTCCCCCCCGAGCCCGTGCTCTGCGCGACCTTCTCGGTCAGCCGCACCGTCGTCCGCGAGGCGGTGAAGATCCTTCAGGAGAAGGGGCTGGTGCAGGTCCGCCAAGGCGCCGGCACGATGGTCACCCCACCGGCGATGTGGAACATGCTCGACGAGATGGTCCTCGGCGCGACCATCGCCGAGGACGAGAGCCTGGCCATCCTGGATCACCTCGTCGCGACCCGCCGCGTGCTGGAGTCCGACATGGCCAACGTCGCCGCCCGCCTGGCGAACGCCGAGGTGATCGACCAGCTACGCGGTCTGGTGGAGCGGATGGATGAGCTGGTCGACGACCCCGCCTCGTACCACGAAGTGGACCGGGCGTTCCACGACACCGTCATGCAGGCGTCGGGGAACCGCATCGGCCGTGCCGTGGTCCGTTCGCTGGAGCGCCAGGTCATCGACTCCGCCCGTTACGTGGGCCGAACCGGCCGCGCCCTGTGCGTCGCGTCCAACCAGGGCCATCGGCGCATCTACGAGCGGATCGCCGAGCACGACCCCAGGGGTGCGGCCGAGGCGATGTTCACCCACATCACCGAGGCGTGGGTGGTGCGCCGCAGCGGGCCGGGCGAGCCGACCCGGCTGCGGCGTTAGAGGCGCGTCAGCGCAGTGCCCACTGCTGGTTGGTGCCGCCGTTGCAGGACCAGAGGATGATCCGGGTGCCGTTGGCCGTGCCGCCGGCGTTGGCGTCGAGGCACAGTCCGGACTGGACGCCGGTGATGGTGCCGTTGGGGTTGACGTTCCACTGCTGGTTGCTCTGACCGTTGCAGTCCCAGACGATGACGGCGGTGCCGTTGGTGGTGCCGCCCCCGCTGGCGTCCAGGCACTTGCCGCCGGGGACGGTCAGTTGCTTGTCGGCGGTGTGGGTCCAGGTCTGGCCGGCCGCGCCGGTGCAGTCCCCGAGTTGGGTCTGGGTGCCGTTGGTGGTGCCGGCGCCGGGGACGGTCAGACAGCGGCCGGACTGCGCGCCCACGATCTGCCGGGGCGTCGTCGGCGGCGGGGTGGTGTCCTTCGGCCCGGCGGACGCCATCACCTCCTGGGCGCCGGAGGGCCAGTTGCCGTTGGAGACCGTGACATTGCCGGACACCACGTTGCCGCGGTCCCCGTTGGTCACGTTCGTGCTGCCGTTGGTCGACCAGTTGTTGGTGACGGTCCAGTTCCCCATGTTCTCGCCACCCCAGTAGTTGGCTGTCGCCCACGTACCGGTGTTCGCGAAGACATTGTTGTCGGCCTTGTAGTACTTCGAGCCCTCGTCGAAGTACAGCCCGAAGTGACCGTTGGTCCGCAGACAGTGGTTCCGGCTGATCAGCGCGTTCGGGCTCCAGCCGAGCGTGTAGATGCAGCCGCCGTCGTTCATCTGCTGCATGACGTCGTGGATGTAGTTCCCGATGATCCGGTTGTTGGACGCGGTGGTCGGCGTCGTGTAGCGCGGCTGGTAGTTGTACAGGCCGCGGTTGGCATAGTGGTTGCTGCCACCAGCGTCGTTGGCGCCCCAGCCGAACCCGATCGACATGCCGGTGTACGGCATGTTGTAGACCTCGTTCTGGGCGACGGTGCTGTTGGTGACGTACGTGGTCAGGACGGAGACGATGCCCCGGTGGTCCGCCCCGAGGTCGTGGATGCGGTTGTTGCTGATCGTGATGTCCCGGTTGACCATGCGCTGGTCGCTGGGGTGGTGGGCGTCGGCGCGCACGCCGCCCACGAGGATGCCACCGGCTGAGTTCCGGGCTATCTCCGACCGGGTCACCGTGATGTTGCCGGCGCCCAGGCCGACACCGCTGGTGTGCGCGTTGGCGTCGTTGCCGATACCGATGGCCGTCTGGCCCAGGTTGACGAACCGGGAGTCGGTGAAGGTGATGGTGTTGGCGGCGGAGACCTGCACGGCGGCCGGCATCTGCCGCCAGTGAGGCCGGGCGGCCTCGAACTGCGTGCAGCCGTTGTGGCAGGAGTCGAAGCCAGGCCAGCTCCAGTCGCCGGCCAGGTACGCGCCGGTCTGCTGGTCCGCGTACCCCTGGTTGCTGCTCGGGCCCAGCCAACTCGTCCCGGTGAAGGTGATCCCGCTGAACGTGAGGTGGTGCGTCGGCTCGCCGTAGGTGCCGCCGACGTTCACCAGCGACTGAAGCCTCGGCAGTTCCACGCTGACGGAACTCATGTTCTGCCCGGCCAGGGGCTTGTAGTACAGGGTTCCGGCCGTGGGGTTGAGGTACCACTCGCCGGGCGAGTCCAGGAACTCGTACGCGTTGGTCAGGTAGAACGGGCCGGCCCGGTGTGGCTTCATGAGGGTGTCGTAGCCGAAGTTGTTGTTGTTCCACGCCGGCTGCTGCATCGTGAGGAAGTTCCCGCTGATGCTCTGCACCGGTGAGTACCGGTCGGTGAAGGAGTTGACGCTCTCCACCTCGATCCGGCTCTGGTCGGCCAGGTTGTTCAGATAGCTCAGCGCCCCGCTCGAGAACCTCAGTCCGGCGCTGGAGGCGGTGAAATCGGCCCTGTTCACCTGCGTGCGTGCCCGGGTGGCGACGGCTCCGTCGACATAGAGCTGCCGGGCATCGAGACCGGCGGGCACCTCGGCCTTCCAGATGTTCTTGGCCGTGTCGGCCACCGACCAGCCGGTGACCGCCCGGGCACCGGTGATCACCGGACGCGCCGACGGGGCGGCCCGCCACACGACCGTGTGACCACCTGAGCCGGAGTCCTCCGCTGTCAGCCGCAAGGGTCGGTCCAGCCGGTACACACCGTCCGCCAACTGCACCACGATGTCGTCCGACATGGCGTCGTTGAGCGATCGCACCGCCGCCTGCGCGGCTGTCAGTGAGCACGGCTGCGCGCTGGAGCAGTCGGTGCCGGTGCCGGACGGCGAGACGTACACGGTGTGTGCGGCCGCGGACGCGGGCGTGGGGGACGCCATCACGGCGGTCGCGGCCAAGCCGGCTGTGGCGGCTCCGGCCAGGAGCCGCCTTCGTAGCGTGAGCATGGTCAACACGTTGTCTCCTTAGGGCGGTTCCCGCCCGGTCGAGGGAGCGTTTTCCAGTCCGTGGAGGACGGTTCGGAGGTACGACAGCCCGTCGCGGGCGAGGGTGTCCTGCGTCGGGGCGAGCGGCCGCCAGATCGAGGCCGCGGTGGCGATGGCCTCGTTCTGCGCGGTGAACGACTCGATGCACACCGCGCCGCCGTAGCCGGTCGTGGCCAGGCGGGTGAGGAAGCGTGGCCAGTCGAAGTGGTCGGCGCCCGGGGCACCGCGGTCGGTGCCGCTGACCTGGACGTGCTTGATGTGCGGACCGGCCGTGACGAGCGCCTCGTAGGGGTCGGCCTCCTCGATGTTCATGTGATACGTGTCGATCATCAGACCGACGTTGGCCGGCAGGCCATTGATCAGCTCCACCGCCTGCTCGACCGTGTTGACGACGCTCGTCTCATAGCGGTTGAGGGCCTCCACGCCGATGCTCACGCCCCGCTCCCCCGCGTGGTCGGCCACCGGCAGCAGGGCGCGGCGGACGTCCGCGTAGCAGGCCGCGCGCTCCCCCGGTGACATGCGCCAGGTCCGCCCCACCGCGGCGTAGACCGGGCCGCCGACGCAGGGCGCGCCGACGGCCACCGCGCTGTCCACACAGGTCTTCAGGTACGCCACGGTGGAGGCGACGGCCTCCGGTGGGGCGTTCACGAGGTCGCGTCCGGGCGAGGTGACGGCACAGACGCCGGCCGCGCGCAGGCCGTACGCCGCGAGCAGGTCCCGCGTGCGTGCCGGGTCCCAGTCGCCGGGTCGCTCGATCGGCAGCTCGACCGCGTCGAAACCGAACGCGGCGATCCGCGGCACCAGTTCGGCCAGGACCTCGTCGTCGACGGGCGAGGCCCAGACCCACGGGTTGACGCCGATGGCGTACACCGGACTACTTCCAGCGCTTGGGGTAACCGGGCAGGTCGGTGCAGCCGCACATCGCGTAGTGCAGCGGCGGCATGCTGGGGTCGACGTACTCGTCCAGGTTGTCCTGGGTGATGGTGGGCTGTGGCAGCTTCCACGGGTTCGGCACCCGCTCGCCGTCGAGGATCTTCAGTGCGGCGATGACCGGGGTGCGCCACTGGTAGGTCGGGTAGGTCGGGGCGATCGCCGTGAGCTTCTTGTCCTTCCACAGTTTCAGGAAGTCGAGCTGGTCCTCGCCGTTGATCGGCGGCACGGGCTTTCCCGCGTCCTCGAACGCCTCGACCGCGGCGCCCGCGACCGCCCCGGCGTCCATCCAGACGCCGTCGATCGTGCCGTACCGCTGGATGTAGTCGTTGACGATCTTCTTGGTCCTGGCCGGGTCGCCGTCGGTGAACTCGACGCCGACGACGTCGACGCCCGCCTTGTCGAAGGCGATCTTCGCCGCGGACCAACGGGTCTCCAGCACGTCGACACCGGGCAGGATGCGCAGCGCGAGCAGCTTGCCGCCCCGCTTCATCTTCTGGGTGACGAACTCCGCCGCGACATGGCCGAATCCGTAGCCGCCGATCGGGTTGATGAACGTCACCGGGCAGGTCGTGTCGACGCCGCGGTCGAAGACGACGACCGGCAGGCCCTTCTGGCAGGCGGCCTCCACGGCCGGGGTGAGCGTCGCGGTGGTGTTCGGCGAGACGATGAGCGCGTCACAGCCCTTGCCGAGCAGGTCGTTGATGTCGGCGATCTGCTTCTGGTCCTTGCCTTCGGCGTCGACGTGGACGAACTCGGAGATCCGGTCGCGGTGTGTGTCGACCTCGGCCTGCATGGTCTTGAAACCGACCTGACGCCACGGGTTGTTCAGCCCGGCGTTGGAGAAGCAGATCTTGTGCGGTCCGGGCTTCTTGAACTTCGCGGTCTTCACCATCACCGGGTCGAGCGCCTGCTCCCAGGGCTTGCCGGTGGGCCCGGTGGGCTCCGTGTCCAGGAGCGCGAGCTGCTTGTCGTAGTCGGCTCGTACGAAGAACTTCGACTGCTTCCCGGTGCCCGATCCGGTGCCCGACCCGCTGCCCGCGGAGGGTGAACCCGATGCGCCGGTGGAGGTGGGCTCGTCGGTGGCGCAGCCGGCCAGCACCAGTAAGGTGCTCACGACCAGCACCGTCATGGAATGCCTCACTGGATCCCCTTCATCTGGACGGGACACGGAAGGACGCCGCCGCCACGGCGAACAGGATGATGGCGCCCTGGACGGCCGGTTTGAGGGCGCCGGAGACGCCGTAGAAGTTCATGAGCGTGAAGAGCGTCTCGAGGGTCAGCGCGCCCAGCATCGCGCCGACGACCGAACCCCGGCCCCCGCCCAGCGCGACACCACCGAGGACGGCCGCGGTGATCGCGCCGAACTCCAGGCCGGCACCGGCCTGGAACGACACTCCGCTGTACCCGCCGATGAGGACCGCCGCGAGCGTGGCGGCGAGTCCGCTGAGGACGAACGCCATGGTCTTGGCGCGCCACACGCGCACCCCGCTCAGTTCGGCGGTCCGGGGGTTGCCACCGACGGCGACCAGGGTGCGGCCGAAGTCCGAACGCGTCAGCACCAGCGCCGCCCCGGCCGCCGCCAGCAGGACGAGCAGGGCGTACGGCACCCGCCCCAGCACGGGCACGTCCTCGAACGCCGACCGGCCGAGCCGGCGGAACTCCTCGGAGAGGCCGCCCTTCGGGGCACCGTCGGACCACAGGTACACGGCGCCGACGAGGATCAGGAACATCCCGAGGGTCGTGATGAACGACGGCACCCGCAGCCATGTGGTGACGAGGCCGTTGACGAGGCCGACGGCGACGCCGAACGCGAGCAGGAGCACGGCGACAGGCCAGCCGGCCGACGGATCGCCGTCGATCAGCCGGGCCGCGACGACCACCTGCGCGGTGACCAGAGAGCCCACGGACAGGTCCAACTCGCCGGAGACGATCACGAAGTACTGGCCGGCGGCGAGCAGGACGATCGGCGCGGAGCGGCCGAGGAACGACATCAGCGACGGCGGGGAGAAGAAGTCCGGTTGGCGGGCGCTCAGCAGCACCAGCAGGACCGCCAGGATCACGACGATCGGTGCGAGACCGCCGGAGCGGAACCCGAGGAGCCGTGGTGGGCGCGCGATCCGCATGCTAGGACGCCTTTCGCATCGCCCGGCGGGCGTAGACGGCGACCGCCGCGATGATGATCACACCGCGGATCACCTGCTTGAAGAACACGTCGACCTCTAGCTGGTTGAAGACGGCGTCGATGCTCGCGAGCAGCAGCACGCCGCCGACCGTGCCGACCACGCCGCCGCGCCCGCCGGCCAGGGCGGTGCCGCCGAGCACCACCGCGGCGATCGACTCCAGGTCGTACAGTCCCTCGGTGCCCACCCTCGGCGCTCCGGCGCCGAGCCGGCTGGCGAGGTAGACCCCGGCGAGGCCGGCGCAGAGGGCGCACAGCACATGGGCGGTGACGAGGACCCGGCCGCCCCGCACACCGGAGAGCCGGGCGACCTCCGGGTCACCGCCCACGGCGATCAGGTGGTGGCCGAAGCGGGTACGCGCGAGCACGAACCAGGCCGCGGCGGTGACGGCGAGCAGCAGCAGGAACGCCACCGGCACCGGGCCGACGCGCTGGTACCCCAGGCCCTGCACCAGAGCGGGTGCGGTCTTGCCGGCCGGGCCGTCGTAGCCGTTGTCGAGGTATCCCTTCAGCAGCAGTCCGACGCCGACGGTCGCGATGAAGGGGTTGATCCGCGCCATGGTGACGAGCAGGCCGTTGACGAGGCCGATCGCGGCGCTGACGGCGAGGGTCAGGCCGATCGCCGGCAGCAGCGCGGCGTCGTCGCCGGCCATGGTCTCGGCGGCGACGAGGGTGCTCAGACTGACCGTGTACGCCACGGACAGGTCCAGCGAGCCCCCGACGACGACCAGTGTCTGGCCGACCGCGACGAGGCCCAGACCGGCGGCGACGTGCAGCAGGCTCACCGTCGTCGGCAGGCTGAACAGCCGGCCGCCGTCGACCGTGACGACGAGCCAACCGACCGCCAGGGTGAGGACCAGGGCGACGAACACGCCGGGCGGGGTCCGCCGGGCCGACGGAAACAGCGCGCCGCTCATCCGGCCGCCTCCCGCGCGGTGCCGACCGCCAGGGCGACGACATCCTCCTCCGTCGCGCCCGCGGACAGCTCGCCGGCGATCCGGCCGTCGCGCATGACGACGATCCGGTCGCTCATGCCGAGCAGTTCGGGCAGCTCGGAGGAGACCATCAGCACGGCGGCGCCGTCGCGGGCCAGCCGGCGGACGAGATCATGGATCGCCGACCTGGCTCCCACGTCGATGCCCCGGGTCGGCTCGTCGAAGAGCAGGATCCTCGGGGCGAGCGCGAGCCATCTGGCCAACACGACCTTCTGCTGGTTGCCCCCGGACAGGAAACGGATCTCCTGGTCCTCCCGTGCGGCGCGCAGCTCGACGGCCGCGAGCAGCTCCCGGACCCGCGCGGTCCGGGCACCGCGGCCGATCCGGTCAGGGCGGACGTCGGGGGCGGCGGGGTCGGTGCGCACGGCGCGTACGGCTCGAACGGCTCGGACGGCGCGGACGGCGCGGACGGCGCGGACGGCCAACAGCGCGTTGTCGAGCACCGACTGCTCCGCGACGATCCCCTCGCCCTTGCGGTCCTCGGAGACGTAGGCGATACCGGCCCGCATCGCGGCGCGGGGCGAGCGCAGCCGGACCTGGGCTCCGTCGACGGTCACCTGGCCGGTGCTGAACGGGGCGGCGCCGAACAGGGCGCGGGCCAACGCGGACCGGCCGGAGCCCTGCAGGCCGCCGACGCCGAGCACCTCGCCGGCGCGCAGCCGCAGGTCGATGCCGCGCAGCTTCCGGTTGCCCGCGCCCCGGACGGTCAGGCGCACCGGTCCCAGCTCGTGCGGCTCCGCCCGGTCGGGGTAGTAGCTCGACAGTTCGCGGCCGACCATGTGGCGCACCAGCCGATCGGCGCTGGTGTCCGCGGTGTCCAAGGTGGCCACCGCCCGGCCGTCCTTGAGCACGGTGATCCGGCTGGACAGGTCGAAGACCTCCGTGAGGCGGTGCGAGACGTACAGCACGCCCAACCCGTGCTCCTGGAGCCGCCGTACGAGCGCGTAGAGCTGGTCGACTTCGTGGTCGGCGAGAGCCGCGGTGGGCTCGTCCATGATGAGCAGCCGCGCGTCGAGGGCGAGCGCCTTGACGATCTCGACGACCTGTTGTCGCGCCACGCCGAGTCGTCCCACGCGCGTGTCGGGCGGTAAGGAGCCCTCCCCGACCGAGGCGAGGAGCGCCGCGGTGCGGCTGAGCATCGCTCTGCGGTCGACGAGTCCGCGGCGCAGGGGCTCGCGGCCCAGCCAGACGTTCTCGGCTACGGAGCGCTCGGGCAGCAGGGTCAGCTCCTGGTGGACGAGGCCGATACCGGCCCGCTGGGCCTCACGGGGGCTGCGGAACGTCCGCGGCGCACCCGCGAACTCGACGGTTCCCTCGTCGGGCTGGTGCACACCGGACACCACCTTCATGAGCGTGGACTTTCCGGCGCCGTTCTCGCCGACGACGGCGTGCACCTCGCCCGGCCGGACCTGGAGGTCCACGCCGTCCAGCACCCGCACACCGAGGAACGACTTGCCGATGCCTCGCAGAGCGAGCAGCGGCGACGGCAGCGGGCCAGACATCGTGGGAGCCTCTACATTCGCGTCGTCAGCAGGAATGAGCACACCGATAGCCGAATCGTTCGGGTGCACCCGGCATGTAATGGCAGCTCCCGTCCGCGAGCTGTCGTCGAATGGCTTCGAACTTTCACCGTGCGCAAGGGCGATATCGCGGCCCCGAGGGTAAATGCCTCGATGAGCGCCTGGCAATACCATCGGGGCCAACTTCCCCATGGCGACCGGCGATCGGCCGACAGAGATCGATACGCCGAAATCTGTTATCGAATCGCCCCGACGACAGTCGCGCGCCGAACCATGAAGACTTCCGGTCCACGAAGAATGATGCGCGAAATGTGTTATGGAATCAGCCGCACCCAATGCTTATTGACTGTTGCGAAACCCCGCTGCATGCTGACCCGCAGACCACGGGAGACGGCCGCATCCGGCGTCACGCCCCCTCTCCTCGTAGGGACTTGACTGCCCGTCACGGCGGACGGGACGACGAGCTGACGGCACACGCACGCCTCCGACGCGCTCAGGGACTCCGGCGCGTCGAAGGCGCGGCCGGCGCGTGCCCGTGGTCATGCCATCGTTGCTCCGCCGAATAGGAGACGGCATGCGTCGCATCACACTTATCTTCGGGGCGATCGCGAGCGTGCTCCTGTCGCTCGTCATCGCCCAACCGGCGTCAGCGGCGCCGGCTTTCCGAGCCCTGGTCTTCACGAAGACGGCCGGCTACCGGCACGATTCGATCCCGGCCGGCCTGGCGATGTTCCGCGAGCAGGCGGCGGCCAACAACTTCGAGTTGGTCCACAGCGAGGACTCGAGCGTTTTCACTCCGGCGAACCTCGCCACCTTCGACGTGCTCATCATGTTCCAGACCTCGGGAATGGTGTGGACCACGGCGTCCCAGCGTCAGGCCGTGGAGGGCTACCTTGCCAGCGGCAAGGGCATCGTCGCGATCCACAACGCCACGGACATGGGCGTCGAGAACGAGTACCCGTGGTGGGACCAGACCATCAACGGCGGGGCGCACATGCCGGAGCACTCCCCCGGCGTGCTGTCCGGCACCGCGATCGTCGCGGACAAGAAGCACCCGTCGACGGCCGGTCTGCCGGACCGCTGGAACCGCAGCGAGGAGTGGTACAACTTCGACCGCAACCCCCGCGGTGACGTCCATGTCCTGGTCACCGCGGACGAGCGCACGTACAACCCGGGCCCCCGAGCCATGGGCCCGGACCATCCCATCTCCTGGTGCCGCAACACCGGCGGCGGCCGCGTGTGGGCCACCGCCATGGGGCACTCCAGCGCGGCCTACAGCGAGACCGGGTTCCGCAACCATGTCCTCGGGGGCGTCAAGTGGGCGGCCGGCAACGAGCCCGGCGACTGTGGCGGCACCGTGTGGGGCAACTTCGAGAAGCGCACCCTCGACGACAACACCGCGGACCCGATGGCCCTCGCGGTCGCCCCGGACGGGCGGGTCCTCTATGTCCAGCGGGGCGGGCAGCTGAAGATCTTCAAGCCGACCACCAACCGGACGGTGACGGCCGCCACGCTCCCCGTGTACACCGGCGGCGAGGACGGCCTCACCGGACTGGCGCTCGACCCCGACTTCGCCAAGAACGGCTACGTGTACCTGTATCACTCCCCGGCCGGAGTCCCCAACGACATCAACCGGGTCTCCCGGTTCACGCTCACCGGCGACACCCTGAACATGTCGAGCCAGGTCACGATCATCGACATCCCCGCGACCCGGGACCGCACGTTCGCCGAGCCCGGGCACACGGGCGGGTACATCGAGTTCGGCCCCGACAAGAACCTCTACATCGGCACCGGGGACGACGTCCCACCGAACCTGGACCCCAACTGGCAGGGCTACGCCCCGCTGGACTGGCGGCAGGGCAAGGCCAATCTGGACGCCGCCCGCACCGCAGGCAACACCAACGACCTGCGGGGCAAGCTCCTGCGCATCCGGCCGTCGGCCGACGGCGGCTACACCGTCCCGGCCGGCAACCTCTACCCGCAGGGCACGGCGCAGACCCGGCCGGAGATCTACGCGATGGGCTTCCGCAACCCGTTCCGCTTCTCGATCGACCCGCAGAACGGGTGGGTCTACCTCGCCGACTACGGCCCGGACCGGAACCCGCCCGCGACCAACCGCGGCCCCGAAGGGCTCGTCGAGCTGAATGTCATCAAGACCCCGGGCAACTACGGCTGGCCGTTCTGCCACGGCGACAACCAGCCCTACGCGCCCTACAACCCGAGCACCGGCGCCGTCGGCGCCAAGTTCAACTGCAACGCGCCGGTCAACAACTCACCGAACAACACCGGCCTGACCAGCCTCAAGCCGATCGTCGCGCCGAACATGTGGTACGGCTACGGCGTCTCCCCGAACTTCCCCGAACTCGGTTCGGGCGGCTCGGGGCCGATGGGCGGACCGGTCTACCGCTACGACGCCGCGAACCCGTCCGAGACGAAGTTCCCGCCCTACTACGACGGGGTCCACTTCTTCTACGAGTGGTCGCGCCACACCGTCAAGGAGGTCCACTTCGACTCCGCGACCGCGGTCACCAGGACCAACTCCTTCATGCCCGGCGCCAAGTTCCTCAAGCCGATGGACATGGAGTTCGGGCCCGACGGCTCGCTGTACCTGCTCGAATGGGGCAACAACTTCTCCGGTGGCAACAACGACTCGGGTCTCTACCGCATCGACTACAACCACGGCGGACGGTCACCGATCGCCAAAGCCGGCGGAACGCCCACCAACGGGGACGCGCCACTGGACGTGCAGTTCAGCAGCGCGGGGTCCACGGACCCGGATCCCGGCAGCACGCTCACCTACCAGTGGACGTTCGGCGACGGCAGCACGTCGACGGCGGCCAACCCGTCGCACACCTACACCGCCAACGGCAACTACACCGCCCAGCTCAAGGTCACCGACAACACCGGCAGGACGGCCTTCGCCAACGTGCCGATCACGGTGGGCAACACCGCACCGACCGTCACCCTCACCATTCCGTCCAACGGCGGCATGCTGGACTTCGGTGACCGGGTGCCGTACAAGGTGTCCGTCTCGGACCCCGGCGGCGCGCCCGTCGACTGCGCCAAGGTGTTCGTCAACCCCGCCCTCGGCCACGACGACCACCAGCACGAGACCACGGACCACCCGGGGTGCTCGGGCACCATCGACACGACGCTGCTCGGCGGGCATCCCGACGGCGCCAACCTGTACTACGTCCTCAACGCCCGCTACACCGACGACGGCGGCCCCGGCGGAGCCAACCCGCTGACCGGCTACGCCCAGGTGATCCTGCAGCCCAAGCACAAGCAGGCCGAGTTCTACTCGGACCAGTCGGGTGTGCAGATCGTCGAACAGGCGGGCGCGGAGAGCGGCAAGCGGGTCGGCAACATCTCCGACGGCGACTGGATCTCGTTCAAACCGATGAGCCTGTCGGGCGTCACGAACGTGCGCTACCGCCTGTCGTCGCCGAGCGGCGGAGGATCGATCGAACTGCGCGCCGACTCCCCGACCGGCACGCTCCTGGCCACGACACCGGTGCCCGGCACCGGCGGCTGGAACACCTACCAGTCCACGTCGGCGGTGAACACAGCCGATCTCTCCGGCTCGCACCCGCTCTACCTGGTGTTCAAGGGCACCTCGAACAACTGGTTCGACCTCGACTCGCTCACCTTCGGCGGCAACGGGGTCGGCGAACCGGGCAGCGGCGGCGGTGGCGTCGCCGGTCGAACCTGGACGGTCGCGGCGCAGCACAGCGGCAAGTTCATGGACGTCAGCGAGGCCTCGACCGCTGACGGCGCGCAGGTCGTCCAGTGGCCGTCCACCGGCGGCAACAACCAGAAGTGGCAGGCCGTCGACGCCGGTGGCGGCGCCGTCTATCTGAAGGCGGCGCACAGCGACAAGTGCCTCGCCGTCACGGGCGGGTCCACCTCCCAGGGCGCGTTCCTGCAGCAGGCCACCTGCAACAACGGCAACCCGCAGAAGTTCCTCGTCACCCCGTCGACCACGGCGGGCGTGTACACGATGAAGAGCGTCCCCAGTGGACTGTGCGTCGACGTCAACGGCGCCTCGACGGCCGACGGCGCACGACTCCTGCAATGGAGCTGCCACAGCGGCACCAATCAACAGTGGAAGTTCACCGCCGTGTAACCCGTCCGGTGGAGGCCCGGCGCGGTCGCGCGCCGGGCCTCCCTCCCTACGACCAGGTGAGGAACCGCCATGGTGTTTCGGATACCTCGGCCCCGCCGGTACGGACGTCTGTCCGCGCTGGTCACCGCCCTGGGACTTGTCGCCGTCGGTGCCACCGCGGTGGCGGCACCGATCGAGCCCGGGCAGAGCGCCCCCATCGTGGGCACGCAGTCCGGCCGCTGTCTGACCGTCCCCGGCGCCGGCACCACCAACGGCACCCAGACCCAACTCCAGGACTGCACCGGCGCGGCCGGCCAGACCTGGACCCACACCACCGGCAAGCAACTGACCGTCCCCGGCGGCAAGTGCCTCGACGCCAGCGGACGCGGCACCACCAACGGCACCGCCGTCATCGTCTGGGACTGCAACGGCCAGAACAACCAGCAGTGGAACGTCAACCCCAACGGCACCATCACCGGCGTCCAGTCCGGACTGTGCCTCGACGCCAACGCCGGCGGCACCGCCAACGGCACCCGGATCATCCTCTGGTCCTGCAACGGCGGCACCAACCAGCAGTGGAGCTCGCCGACCACGCCACCGGACCCGCCGGTGCCGGGCGGCGCGGGCACGTGCGACATCTACGCCTCGGGCGGCACCCCGTGCGTCGCCGCCCACAGCACCGTACGGGCGCTCTACGGCACCTACAGCGGCAACCTCTACCAGGTCCGGCGCTCGTCCGACGGCACGACCCGGAACATCGGCGTCCGGAGCGCGGGGGGCGCCGCCGACGCGGCGGCGCAGGACTCGTTCTGCGCGGGGACCGCCTGTGTCATCACCGTCGTCTACGACCAGTCCGGCCGCGGCAACGACCTGTGGTACCAGGGATCGAGCGTGGTTCCCGGCTCCCCCCAGAGCCGCCCGGCGACCGCGACGTCGGAGTCGCTGACGGTCGGCGGCAGCAAGGCCTACTCGCTCTACATCAACCCCGGCAACAGCTACTGGCGGGACGGCCACCTGACCGGCGTGCCGACCGGCAGTGCCCCCGAAGGCATGTACATGGTGACCAGCGGCACCCATGTCAACGGCGGCTGCTGCTTCGACTACGGCAACAGTGAGACGACCCGAGCGGCCGACGCGGCCGGGGCGATGGACGCGATCAACTTCAGCACCCAGTGCTGGTTCGGCGGGTGCGCCGGCAACGGTCCATGGGTCCAGGCCGACCTCGAATGGGGGCTCTACTCCGGCGGCAGTCAGACCTGGAACCCGAACCAGCGGGCCTTCACCAGCAAGTTCGTGACGGCGATGCTGAAGAACAACGGGACGAGCCGCTTCGCGCTCAAGGGCGGCAACGGCCAGACCGGAAGCCTGACCACGCTGTGGGACGGCGCGCTGCCGCCCGGCTACAGCCCCATGAAGAAGCAGGGCGCCATCATCCTCGGCAGCGGTGGTGACTGCTGCAAGCCCGGCGGCGGCGCGAATCTCAGCGCCGGCACCTTCTACGAGGGCGCGATGGTGTCCGGCTACCCGTCCGACGCGACCGAGAACGCGGTACAGGCCAGCATCGTCGCCGCCGGCTACCGCTGAATTGCTCATCCATGATGGGAGAAACGCGATGCGACAAGGCAACAACCGTCACCGATGGCGCACACCGATCGTCATGGCCATCACGCTCCTACTCGCGGCAGCCGGCATCAGCGGCATCGGACTGACGTCCGCCGCGGCGGCCGAGGCCCCCTCCGCCGCCCCGAGCGCCGGATGCGGCAAGCCCCCCACGCTGTCGAGCGGTCCGCGCTCGATCCAGAGCAGCGGAAAGACGCGCAACTTCATCCTGCGGGTGCCCGCCAACTACGACAACAACCGCCCGTACCGAGTGGTCTTCGGCTTCCACTGGAACGGCGGCACGGCAGGCGACGTCGACTCGGGCGGAACCAGCGGATACTCCTGGTCGTACTACGGCCTGCGGGCGATCTCGAACGACAGCGCGATCTTCGTGGCGCCCCAGGGCCTCGGGAACGGCTGGGCCAACTCCAACGGCGAGGACCTGACCTTCGTGGACGACATGGTCAGGCTGATCGACGCGGGCCTGTGTGTCGACACGAACCAGCGCTTCGCCGGGGGCTTCAGCTACGGCGGCGGCATGAGTTTCGCACTCGCGTGCGCCCGGCCGACCGTGTTCCGCGCGGTCGCCGTCTACGCGGGCGGGCAGTTGAGCGGGTGCAACGGCGGTACCCAGCCGGTCGCGTACATCGGACTGCACGGCTTGCGGGACCCGGTGCTCCCGATCGCCACGGGACGTTCGCTGCGGGACAGGTTCGTGCGGAACAACGGCTGCACCCCTCAGAACCCGCCGGAGCCCGCACGAGGCAGCCTCACGCATGTCGTCACGACCTACTCGGGGTGCCGCGCCGGCTATCCCGTGGCATGGGCCGCCTTCGACGCGGGTCATACGCCCGGTCCCGTCGACGGATCGGCCGGCGACTACGAACCGGGTGAGAGGTCGTGGACCCGGGCGGTGGTGTGGAACTTCTTCACGCAGCTCGACGGCTCGACGCCCACCCCGCCCGACCCGACCACGTTCCGGCTGCGCAACGAGGGCTCGGGCCGTTGCCTGGACGTCAACGGCGCCAGTGCGGCCAACGGCACGCCGATGATCGTCTGGGACTGCCACGGCAACGCCAACCAGCAGTTCACCCAGAACGGTCAGGCGCTGCAGGTGCTGGGCAAGTGCCTGAACGTCCCGTCCGGCGCCGCCGCCGGTACACGGGTACAGATCCAGGACTGCAACGGTGCCGCCGGCCAGCAGTGGGCCTTCAACAGCAACGGCACGATCCGCAACGCTCAGAACGGGTTGTGCCTGGACGTCAGCGGCGCAGCCACCGCCAACGGCTCCGCGGTCGTCGTGTGGAGCTGCCACGACGGCGCCAACCAGCGCTGGGCGCGGGCGTAGACACACAAGGGAAGGGCCACCCGACACCGCGCGGTGTCGGGTGGCCCTTTCGGCGTTCGGCGTCAGCTCAGGGCAGGGTCCATTTCTGGTTGGCCCCGCCGTGGCAGGTCCACAGGTGCACGAGGGTGCCGTCCGAGGAGCCCCCGCCCGACACGTCCAGGCACTTGCCCGACCGCGGGTTGCGCAGCGAACCGTCCGAGGCCGCCTGCCAGTTCTGGTTGGCACCGCCGTTGCAGGACCACAGCACGACCCTCGCCCCGTCCGCCGTACCGCCACCGCTGACGTCCAGGCACTTGCCCAACGCCTTGACCGTCGACCCCGGCGTCACCGTCCACTGCTGCCTCGCCGAACCGGTGCACGACGAGATCTGCACCGCCGTACCATCCGCCGAGCCGCCGTCACGGACATCCAGGCACTTGCCCGCGACCCCCACGATCGGACCCACGCCGGGGGTGGGTGGCGGGCTGCCGCCCAGCTCCTTGATCCGGACGTTGCGGAACGACACGTCGTCCCCCGTCCCGTGATTCTGGATGCCGACGTGGCCGGCGAGCGAGCGGGCGGGGTCGGTGTTGGTGAAGTCATTGATCTTCACGCCGTTGAGCCAGACCTGGAGCCGCTCGCCCTCCACCAGCAGCTCGAAGGTGTTCCACTCGCCCGGTGGATTGAGTGCCGCGTCCCGGGCAGCCGTGTCCGGGGCCTTCACGGCGTAGATCGAGCCGGTCGTGCGGTCGGGCGCGTCGGTGGCGTCGATCTGGACCTCGTAGCCGTTGTCCAGTGCCGACTGCGGGTTGCTCGTGGGTGGGAAGCCCACGATCACGCCGGAGTTGTCGTCGCCGGGCATCTTCCAGTCCAGCTTCAGGGAGTAGTTGGTGAACTGCTTGGCGCTGTACCAGAGCATGCCCATGCCGCCGAACGAGGCGAGGGTGGCGTCCGCGTTGGTGAAGCCGCCCGGGCCGGCCTGCGACCAGCCGGTGGTCGAGCCGTTGTAGAGGGGCGTGTAGCCGGTCTCGGGCCGGCAGTCGGCCTTGGTCCGGCCTGCCGCGTACCGGATGCCGCCGAGCAGGTGCGCCCGGAACGCCGGCTCCGCGTACGACGCCTGGCTGTGCCCGCCGCCGGTGTAGAAGGCCCGGCCGCCCGCGTGCGGCTTGCACCAGCTGTGCGGGTGGTCGGCACCCATCGAGCCGCCCGAGTACGACGACTCGTCCAGCGCGGTGAGCACGCGTGCGGTGGTGCGGGGGTTGGTCCGGAAGTTGTACCACTCGTCGGTGCGGGTCCAGGTCTGCGGCAGGTGGGCGGTCGCCGCGTGGGCCCGCCCCTCCACCTTGATGTTGGCCTGCTGGACAGCGGGGTGCGAGGCGAAGTAGGCGCCGACCAGGTCGCCGTAGAACGGCCAGTTGTACTCCGTGTCCGCGGCCGAGTGGACGCCGACGAAGCCGCCGCCCGAGCCGATGTACGACTGGAACGCCGACTGCTGGGCGTCGTTCAGGACGTCGCCGGTGGTGTTGAGGAAGACCACCGCCTCGTAGCGGCTGAGGTTGCCGGTGGTGAACTGGTTGCCGTCCTCCGTGGCCGTCACCGTGAAACTGTTCGCCGCGCCGAGGTCGCGGATGGCCTGGATCCCCGCAGGGATCGAGTCGTGCCGGAAACCGGCAGTCTTGGAGAACACGAGGACGTCATAGGCCGTGTCCGCGGCATGGACGGGGTGGGGCTGCCCGAGGAGGACCAGGGTGGCGAGTGCCGTGGCCACCCCACCGAGCAGGGTTCGGGGTCGTCTGCGCATGTGTGTCGCTCCCTTCTTGGTGGCCGGCATCAGGGCAGGGTCCATTTCTGGTTGGCCCCGCCGTGGCAGGTCCACAGGTGCACGAGGGTGCCGTCCGAGGAGCCCCCGCCCGACACGTCCAGGCACTTGCCCGACTGCGGGTTGCGCAGCGACCCGTCCGAGGCCGCCTGCCAGTTCTGGTTGGCACCGCCGTTGCAGGACCACAACTGGACCTTCGCCCCGTCGGCCGTGCTGTTGCCGCTGACGTCCAGGCACTTGCCCAACGCCTTGACCGTCGACCCCGGCGTCACCGTCCACTGCTGCCTCGCCGAGCCCGTGCAGGACGAGATCTGCACCGCCGTCCCGTCCGCCGAACTGCCGTCACGGACATCCAGACACTTGCCCGCGACCCCCACGATCGGACCCGCGGCCGGGCCTCCGCCGGTGTCGAAGGTGAACGCGTCGACGTCGAAGAGGAGTCCGGAGCCGCCGGCGAAGGTCAGGTAGAGCGTGGTGGTGCCGGCCGGCGCACCGGAGATGGAGCCGCCCACGGTGGTGAAGTTCGTCCATGAGCCGGTGACGGGGACGGTGGCGGAGCCGAGGACGGTGCCGGTCGGCGAGCCGGCCCGAACCTGCAACGTGCCGCCCGCGCCGGCTGACGACACCCGGGCACTGAACGATGTGGCGTTGCTCAGCTTGTACGGCTCGAACGCGATCCAGTCGCCGTTGTGGATGTCACCGACGGTCTTGCCGCCCTCGGCGGTCGACTTGTCGAAGGTGGCGATGCCGGACGATGTCTTGTAGTGCTCGGCCTGCCGGTGCTTCGGCTGCAGGATGTGCTGCGTGTGCGTGGTGAGCCCGGCACTGTCGGTGTACTCGGCGTCGAACACCCCGAAGATGTTCGCCGCGTCGTCGTGCTCACCGTCGACCGGGATGGTGATCGTGCCGGTGCACCCGGTCTTCGAGGTGACCGGGTGGCCATGACTGTCGTGCCCGACGATGTACGTCATCTTGACCTTGGCGCAGTCGACCGTGCCGTCCTCCGGATCCGTCACGGTGACACTGAACGGCACGGTGTCGCCGAAGGCGAAGATCTCCCCCGCGGCAGGTCTGTTGATGGTCACGGTCGGCGCGGTGTTGCCGACGGTGATCCGCACGTCGGCGGTGCCGGTGGCGCCCTGCGGGTCGCGCACGGTCAGCGTGGCCGTGTAGTTCCCGTTCCTGTCGTACGTCTTCGTCGGGTTGGCGGCGGTGGAGCTGGTGCCGTCACCGAAGCTCCACGCATAGGTCAGTGCCCCACCGTCAGGGTCGGACGAGCCGGCCGAGGAGAAGGTCACGGTCAGCGGCGCCGCGCCCGACGTCCGGTTGGCGCCGGCCACCGCCGTGGGCGCGCGGTTGCCGACGCCGACGTAGTCGAAGCGGTACAGGGCGGAGTTCTGGTCGCCCTGGTAATACCCGGTGCCGTAGTCCAGCACGTAGTAGGAGCCGTCCGGGCCGAACGCCGAGTCGATCACCTGCTTGCCGGTCCAGGGGAAGCTGTCGATGGTGCCCGGGGAGCCGTCGGCGTTGAGGTGGATCGGCTTGATCCAGCCGCGGCCGAACTCCGTGGCGAAGAACTGCCCGTCGAACGACTGCGGGAACTTCGTGGGCGAGTTGAGGTCGGGGTCGTACCGGTACACCGGGCCCGCCATCGGCGACTCCGAGCCGCTGCCGAACGCCGGCGGGCTGCCTGCGTCGCCGCCGTAGCGGATCCAGGCGGCCTTGGCGGGGGGCAGCGTGCTCAGGCCGGTGTTGCGGAAGGAGTTGTTCGTCGCCCCGCCCGAGCAGTTGTACTTCGCGCCCGCCGTGTTGGTGGCGAAGTCCCACTCGGCGAACGTCTCGGCGTTGGTGTTCGTGCCGTTGCAGTAGGGCCAGCCGTAGAAACCGGGGCCCGTGACGCGGTTGAACTCGACCTGGCCCTGCGGTCCGCGGGCCGTGGTGGCGCCGGCGTCGGGGCCGTAGTCGCCGACGTAGACGACGCCGGTGGCCTTGTCCACGCTCATCCGGAACGGGTTGCGCAGGCCCATCGCGTAGATCTCCGGCCGGGTTTTGGCCGTGCCGGGCGGGAACAGGTTGCCTGCCGGGATCGAGTACGACCCGTTGTCGTTCACCTTGATCCGCAGGATCTTGCCGCGCAGGTCGTTGGTGTTCGCGGCGGTGCGCTGCGCGTCGAACGCCGGGTTGCGGTTGGTCCGTTCGTCGAGCGGGGCGTATCCGGCGGACTCGAACGGGTTGGTGTCGTCGCCGGTGGACAGGTACAGGTTGCCCGCCGCGTCGAAGTCGATGTCTCCGCCGGCGTGGCAGCAGATGCCGCGATCGGCCGGGACGTCGAGGACATCCACCTTGCTGGACTGGTTGATCGTGAAATCGGCGTTGAGCGTGAACCGGGAGAGGCGGTTGACACCCTGCCATGTCGACCAGTTGCCGCCGGTGGTCGGTGCGTCGCCTCCCGGCGTGGACAGCGGTGGGGCGTAGTAGAGGTAGATGTGCCGGTTGGTGGCGAAACCCGGGTCGATGCCGACGCCCTGCAGGCCGTCCTCGTCGTGCGCGTAGACGGGGAGGGTGCCGATGACCGTGGTGGTGCCGTTGGCATCCGTGCGGCGCACGGTGCCGTTGCGAGCGGTATGGAGCACCGACCGGTCGGGGAGCACCGCCAGCGACATCGGCTCACCGACCTCCGACACCCCGCGGGCCAGTTGGACCTGCTGGAAGTCGGCGCCGTTGATCGGGTGCGTCGAGGCGGGTGTCGCACCGGACAGGTTCGCGACGAGAGCGGCCGCGACCAGGAGCAGAGTCGAACCGATGGCCTGCCAGCGCGCGGCTGCGGCCCTCCTGATATTCATGAACATGACAATGCCGTCCCCTTCCTGAACAGATGACTGCCAGGCCTGGGGCGCGCGCTGCCGCGCCGATGCCGTAGCGGGATGTCGCCGCTTCGGCCCGCCGGGTGTGCTTCAGCGGGCCACTACGCCGAGCGGGGGCAACCGCTCGGAAAAAGCGGGAGTCGATGGCTACCGCGCTGTCGGGTCACATCGACGACCGTGATGGTCCGTCAGCAAGGCTAGGAGACTCCGGCCCGACGTGTCCATACTTCCGCCGAACGGCCTCCGCCTGTCTCCGGTTCACCCACCGGAACACAGGGTGGAGCCAGGTTTTCTCCCGGCTCCACCCTGCGCCGCTGGGGCCTGTCACTGGAACTGTGCGAAGAACCTCCAGATCTCCGCCTTGGTCCAGGTGGTCACGCCGCTCTCACCGGAGGAACCGTCGACCGGGCCGGGTATGTGGCCCCCGTCGAACGCGGCCCACTGGACCGGGTATCCGGCACGGCAGCCCGAGTAGGTCGTGGTGATGTGCGTGCGGCTGCCCGGCGCTGGCTCGCGCGGGTTCTGCGCGGTGCAGCCGTTGTTGCGGACGAACCTGTCGCGCAGGGACCGTCCTTGCCCGATGTTGAGGACGGAGTCGCTGATCCCGTGGATACCGAGGTAGGCGATGGGCTGGCTGCCGCCGCTGCAGCCGCTGATCTCCGCCCCGGATATGACCGCGACGGCCCGGAAGACGTTCGCCCGGCTGCACGCGAGCGCGTAGCTCATCCCGCCGCCCCAGCTGAACCCGGTCGCGAAGCGCTGGGCCGGATTGACGCAGAGGCCGCTCTCGATGCGACGGATCATGTCGTCCACGAAGGTGACGTCCTCACCGCCCGCGTTGCCCCAGCCGTTACCGAGGCCCTGGGGAGCGACGAGGATCGCGGTGTTGTTGGACTGCTCCTGCTGGCCGTAGTAGGACCAGGCGCTCCCGCTCGTGCCGCCCGAGGCGACGTCGTTCGCGGTTCCGCCCCGCCAGTGGAACGCGAAGATCAGCCGGTACCGGTGGCTGTTGTCGTAGTTGGCCGGAACCCTGAGGATGAAGCTGCGGCTCTTGCCGCCGCTCTGAATCGTGTGGGTACCGCTCGCCAGCGTCGGTGCGCTGCCGCACCCGCCACCACCGCCGCCTCCGGACGACAGCTTGACCAGCTGCCACTGCTGGTTGGCGCCGCCCTGGTCGGCGTACTGGACGACACTGGCTCCGTCGGCGGTGGAGCCGCCCTGCACCTCCACCGCCTTGCCGCTGGTGCGGTTGATCAGCCGGACGTGGCCCGCGTCGGAGTCGGCCAGGCGGAACTGCTGGTTGGCCCCGTTGTGATCGGCCCACTGCTGGATCGCGGCACCGTCCGCGGTGGAGGCGCCGGCCACATCGAGGACCTTGTCCGAGTGCCGGGCCTTGAGGCGGTAGAAGCCGTCGCCGGAGGCCACGAACTGCCACTGCTGGTTGGTTCCGTCGTGGCGTGTCCACTGGTGGAGCCGCGCGCCGTCGGCGGTGGACACGCCGGAGACGTCCAGCGCCTTGCCGCTGTTGCGATTGACCAGGACGTACCAGGCGCTGGTGTCCACCGTCGCCGCCTGGGCAGGCGCCGGGTTCACCGCGGCGAGCATGCCGATCACGAGGGTCGCCGCCACCAGGGCGGCGATCCGGTACCACCAGCGGTGTCCCGCTGGAGGGGCGAGGGGCGCCGCGTCGTGGGTCGTCATCGATTCACCCTTCGTTCGTCGCCGGCTCATCAGGTGCGGGTCCAGCGCTGGTTGCTGCCGTTCGAGCAGGAGGAGAGCTGGATCTGGGTGCCGTTGGCGGTGCCGTTCGCGGCGGCGGTGAGGCAGAGGCCGGACTGGACGCCGACGATGGTTCCGTCGGAGTTGACGCGCCACTTCTGGTTGTCGCCGCCCCAGCAGCCGTAGATCTGGACCTTGGTACCGCTGCCCGTACCGGCGGCGTCCAGGCACTTGTTGCCGTAGACCCTGAGCTCACCGGCGTCGGTGTACGTCCACTGCTGGTTGGTGCCGTTGTGGCAGTCCCACAACTGGACCTGAGTGCCGTCGGCGGTGCTGCTGCCGGGCACGTCCACGCAGCGGCCCGAACCGACGCCCTTGATCTGCCCGGAACCCGAAGGGGGCGGCGTGGTGGTGCCGCCGTTGAGGGCGTTGAGGACGGCGGTGTAGGCGGGCTTCTTGCTGCCGTCACGGTTGAACAGGAGCGGCGAGTGCTCCGGTCGCCAGGAGTCGGAGTCGCGCACCCCCCAGACGGTGATGCCGAGGCAGCGCTGTACCGCCAGGCAGTCGTTGACCACGTTGGCGTAGGTCGTGGCCGAGGCGCCCTGGATGTCGAGTTCGGTGATGGCCACGTCGACGCCGAGGGCGGCGAAGTTCTGCAGGGTGGTGCGGAAGTTGCTGTTGTAGGGGCTGTCGTTGTTGAAGTGCGACTGGAAGCCGACGCAGTCGATCGGTACGCCGCGCTGCTTGAAGTCCCGGACCATGGCGTACATGGCCTGGGTCTTGGCCCAGGTCCAGTTCTCGACGTTGTAGTCGTTGTAGCAGAGCTTGGCGGCCGGGTCGGCCGCCCGCGCGGTGCGGAAGGCGACCTCGATCCAGTCGTTGCCGGTGCGCTGCAGGTTGGAGTCGCGCCGCGCTCCCGAACTGCCGTCGGCGAACGCCTCGTTCACGACGTCCCACTGGACGATCTTGCCCTTGTAGTGGCCCATCACGCCGTTGATGTGGTTGATCATCGCCTGGCGCAGCGTGCTGCCGCTGAGGCCCTGCATCCAGGCGGGCTGCTGGGAGTGCCAGGCCAGGGTGTGACCGCGCACCTGCTTGCCGTTCTGCACGGCCCAGTTGTAGACGCGGTCGGCGGCGGCGAAGTTGAACTGGCCCCGCTGCGGTTCGGTGGCGTCGATCTTCATCTCGTTCTCGGCGGTCACCGAGTTGAACTCACGGGCCGCGATCGACGTGTACGCCGAGTCGCCCAGCCGGCCCGAGGCGATGGCGGTGCCGAAGTAGCGGCCGCTCTGCGCCGCCGCGGCGCCGAGCGTGCTCTCGGCGGCGTGCGCGGTCGGCGGCACGACCAGTGCGGGGACCGCGGCGAGGACGCCGACGACCAGCGCCGGCAGCAGACCGCGGATCTTTTGGCGGACACCGGGTCCGGGAAGGGCGTGCAAGCCCATGACTGTGCCTCCAAGGTGTACATCACGGAACGCGGCTCGACCGGGGGACCGTCACGCGGCGTCGCGTACCTCTCCGCTGCACGAAGAGCCAGGCTGCGCTGGTGCGAACCTCACCGGAACAAACGGGGTGGCGCGGGGGCTGCGGTGCGCGGACCGGGGGTGGGGGGTGTGGATCCGCCGCGCAGCGCAGTGTGCTCAGGGCCGCCGTGGTTCGACCTCTCGACATACGGCCGGTCACCTAGAAACGGAAGGCTGATGGATTGACGGTGAATCGTCAATACTCATCGCATGGAATGTTTCCGTCTCACATTCGAAACATTCGGAATCCCGTTGCGGCGGACCGAGACGCCTGCGGGCGCCCCCTCGGCCGCACTTGAGCCTGGCGAGACCCCGGCGCGAACTCCAGCCGCGCTTCCGGGAGGAGGACTTTTTGTAGACAGTTCGGCGCCAGATCTTGACCGGACGGCCCCGCATTCCTAGCTTGTTGACATCGGTCGTTCGGGAACATCTTCGAAACTTTCGGGAGGCCGGACGACAGGGGACCCGAGCCCGGGAGAGGCTCGGGTCCCCGTCAAGGACGTGTCATGCGGTGGTGCTGTGCGCCAGCGTGCGGGCCTTGGCCGCCCACTCCCCCATCCTGGTGATGGCGGAGGTCAGTTGCTTCACCGCGGCGGAGATCTCCTTCACCGGCTTCCGGAGGTGCCGGCTCACCCTGACCATGACCCCGGCCGAGGTGCCGAAGGAGCCCATCTGGGCCAGCCCCTGCTGCGCGGCCTCATCCAGGGACATGAGCTGCTCCAGGAACCCGTCCGCGCCGTCGCCCCGTTCGTCGGGCGGCGTCATCTCGATCAGCCCCAGGGCGGCCCGCACGCCGCTGTCCAGCGTCGTCATCGCTCGCCGAACTCGTCCGTCTCCCCACCCGGTCGCGGTGCCACCCCGCCCCCCTTCCGCACGGACGGTACCGCGAGGCGGCCCACGGGAGGCCCACGGGGTTGACGCGATACGAGCCTGCCCGCCAGGGCTACCGGGCGCCGGGGCTCGCGCTGTCCGAGTTCTCGGGGGTTTCGCAGGTGATCTCGTCGCGGGGCGTGTAGTGGGTGCGGAACGGCTCCCGCTTCACCGGCTCGCCGTCGTTGTAGAAGACGCGTTCGACGGTGACGTCGAAGCCCTCCAGCGGGGTCTGCGGTACGCACCGCTCGTCGGTGCTCACCTTCTGCTGCGGCGGCTTCACATGGGTCCGGGGCCCCGTCACCGACTCGATCGCGTCGTACTTCTTGGTACCGAGGAAGGTGACGGTCACCGAGGTGTCCGTGGCCTCGGCCTGGATGTAGATCGCGTGCCCGGAGTCGTTGGCGAACCGCAGGTCGAGGCTGCCCCAGGCGACGGTGGCCTCACGGCCCTCCGGGTACCGCTCGATGTAGAAGGAGTGGGCGCCGTGCTCCACCGGCTTGACCCCGGCGAAGAACATCGCGTTGAACACGGTCGTCGCCATGGCCGAGACACCGCCGCCGGGCGCCTCGGTGAACTTGTCGTCGAGGATCATGATGCCGTCGACGAAGCCGTTGGCCTCGGTGCGCTCCCCCACGGTCCGGTTGAAGCTCCAGGTCTGGCCCGGCAGCACGACGGAACCGTTGATGAGTTGCGCGGCCCGCCCGATGTTCTTGGTGCGGTACGCGGCCGGTTCGAAGTTGACGGTGAAGGAGGACATCTTCTCCTTCAGCCCCAGCCGGGCCGCGTTCTCGCGGGTGACCTGCGGCTCGATCCGTCGCACGGCCACGTCCCCGGTGCGGGCCCCGGCCGCCTTGGTCAGCAGCGGCAGCACGGCCTTGCTCAGCGCCTGGTCGGTGACCTGTGTGCCGACCCGGGCGTCGTCGGCCACCACGACCCGGTCGCCGTCCAGGCCCAGTCGCGCGTTCTCGGCCGTGGTGGTCAGCCCCGCCAGGGGGGCGGCCACCGCCGGGGCGGAGCGCAATCCCTTGCCGTCCAGCTGGGGGACCAGCTTGCCGGAGTCGTCCGGCCGCATCCTCAGGTGCTCGCCCAGGACGGTGGGGGTGATCGTGAACCGCCGGCCGCCCGCGGTGAGCGTGACGGGCCCCGACATGGCCGGCTGCGCGAAGTCGCGCACTGCCCGCCGCACCTCCGCCGCCGCCACCTTCGGCTCCCTCTCGTGTGCGGGCAGCGCCGTGACCGCGCCCGCCCGGCCGCGCAGGAAGGAGGTCCGCAGCGTGGCGACGGCGGCGTCCACGTCCAGTGCGTAGCCGCGACGCGGGGCGACCTGCTCGACGTGGCCCTCCTCGAAGGTCACGGCACCCTCGCGAACCTTCTGGTCGAGGTGGTGCGCCAGCTTTCCGAGGGCGGTGCGCGCCTTGCCCTCGTCGAGACGTACGACCGGCTCGATGGCGTGCCCCGAGCGGAAGAAGGCACCGATCACACTGATCGGATCGGAGGCCGTGCGCGCCGCCCGGTCGACGGTCCGCTCGGCGTCGAAGGTGAGTCCCGCCCGGCGGGGGTCGACGGTCGCGGTGCGGTCACCGACCTTCACGGTCAGTTTCCGCGCGCCGGCCACGGACAGGTGGTCGTCCAGCTTGCGGACGGCTTCCTCGCGGCTGAGGCCGCCGATGTCGACCCCCCGCACCGTCGTCCCCGCTTCTACCTCACCGCCCGTGACGAGCAGCCCGGCCAGATACAGACCGCCGAGGCCGACGGTCAGCGCACCGCCGGTCAGAGCGAGGGGCGGCACGGAGGCTATTCGAGGACGCATGGGTCTCCCGGAGCGGGGTTCGATGATCGGGGGGATCTGGATCGGCGACGCGGGGTGCGGGACGGGGGATGGAGGAGGTGGGATCCGCGGGCGGCGCGCTCGGCGGCGCGGCGCCATGGACGGAACAGGTCGACCAGATCCCTCAAGCTACCCATACCGGGTGAAGGTCGCGTATGTCGCAGATCACTTCCGTCATGGATCACATCGGACAATCCGCCGCACGGGCGGACGCCGGTCCTAGTGCTTTCTTCCCAGGCTCGTTGCGTCAGGAGACCGATTCGCGCGGGTCGGGGCGTCCCTAGGCCCTGTCGTCAAATTCCCGCCGTCGCCCGGAGGGCGGCCCCGCGGCGTCAGGTGCGTGCTCTCGGCGTGCCGGGCCCTGACCCGTGTAC
>NZ_JBVIBK010000025.1:0-147946 GCF_055573455.1 Streptomyces sp. NPDC030183 | reverse complement strand
CGCCAGCTGATCGAGTCGGTCAACGACACCCTCAAAGGCCAGCTCGACCTCGAACAGCACGGCGGCCGCACCATCGACGGCGTCGGCGTCCGGGTAGCCCAGCGGATCCTGGCGATGACCTCCGCGATCTGGCACAACCGCGCCACCGGCGCACCCATCACCAGGTCACTGATCGCCTACGACCACTGAGCCACATCGGAACTAATCGTCTAGATCTCGCACCCGAGCAGCAGATCGTTCTCGCCTGCGGACGAGGAGGTCGGTACGGCGCCGCCCGTCAGGTGCGCGCGCCTCGAGTTCTGCGGTGAACCCGGCGTCTTCTGCGGCTGGCGGTGCGCTCCTTCAGAGCCTTGTGCCTCGGGCTTTCCGGAGTCGTGGGGTGCCGTCGTCCGGTGCTGTAGTGGACCGCGACGGGGCGTCCCTTCCACAACCGCAGGAACATCCACTACGGGCAGCCCGGATCGTTCTTCCGGCACTCCAGGCATTCCAGGCACTCCAGATCGCCCTTGACGGTCTTGCCGTACAGCGACTCCCACAACAGCCGGTCCTCACGGACGTTGAGGTCGAGCTCAGAAAGGGTTGATCTCCCCGAGCTCCCTAAGAAATACACCGTGCTCCATACACCTGAAGCTGCGGGGAGCCACTGACAATGGACAGAAGGCGATTCTTGCCGGAGAGATCGCCCCTTCAGCCACCGACGCCAGCGCGAACTGCAGATCAGCCCGTTCTGCCTCTGCGGGAAGTGTCCTCGATGCGGGGCTCTGAAGTCCTGGTCGGTGCACGTCCCGAGCAGACGCGCGGATGATAAAGGTGAAGCTAAGCGTGTCGGGTCAGGTGCTGAGTGCGTGTCCGGTTGTTGCGTCGACGTGCTCCGGGATCTCGTCGTGGCGATCGCCCACGGTCGGTGTCCCGGTGGGTTCGAACATGAGGATGGCGGCGCCGGACGGAGCGTGCGGCCTGTGCTCTGTGCCTCGTGAAACGGTGAAGACCGCCCCCTGCGGGAGCAGGACCGTGCGCTCCCCGTCGGGCTCGCGCAGGGAGATGCGCAGCTCGCCGTCGAGTACCAGGAAGAACTCGTCGGTGTCGTCGTGTACGTGCCAGACGTGTTCGCCCTCGACCTTGGCGATGCGGACGTCATAGTCGTTGACTCGCGTGACGATGCGAGGGCTCCACAAGGCATCGAAGGAGGCCAGAGCCTTGCGGAGGGGAATGGGTTCGCTGCTCATGGGCTCATCCTGAGCTGTTTTGTATGGCCGCCGTGAGTGCTAGAAATCGCACATGGCGAAAGAATCCTCGCACGCAGCTCGCGCGACGGGCGTACACCGGGTCGTCGTGATCGTGGACGAGAACTCCAACCCCTTCGAGCTGGGCTGCGCGACCGAGGTCTTCGGTTTGCACAGACCGGAGATCGGCCGTGATCTCTACGACTTCAGGCTCTGTTCGCCCGAGCCCAGCACCCTGATGCGAGACGGATTCTTCACGCTCACGGGAGTCGCCGACCTGGAGGCGGCTGACACGGCGGACACCTTGATCGTCCCCAACCGGCCGGACATCGAAGTGCCCCGCCGTCCCGCCGTGCTCGATGCCGTCCGCCGGGCACACGCCCGCGGTGCGCGTCTGGTCGGCTTCTGCAGCGGCGCCTTCACACTGGCCGAGGCCGGAGTCCTCGACGGGCGCCGGGCGACCGCGCACTGGCAATGGGCGGATTCCTTCCGGACCCGTTACCCCTCTGTCCAGCTCGAAGCGGACGTGCTGTTCGTGGATGACGGTGACATCCTCACCGCGGCAGGCAGTGCAGCTGCGCTCGATCTTGGGCTGCATGTGGTCCGTCGCGACCACGGCGCCGAGGTCGCCAACTCTGTGAGCCGGCGGCTCGTCTTCGCGGCGCACCGGGACGGTGGGCAGCGGCAGTTCGTGGAGCGTCCCATGCCCGACCTGCCGGACAAGTCCCTGGCGCCTGTCCTGGCCTGGGCTCAGGAACGGCTGGACTCACCGCTCACCGTGTCCGGCCTTGCGGCGCGTGCGGCGGTCAGTCCAGCGACTCTGCATCGCCGCTTCCAGGCGCAACTGGGCACGACGCCGCTGGCGTGGCTGACGAGGGAACGGCTTGCTCTGGCGTGCCGGTTGATCGAGCGAGGCGAGTCCCGGTTCGAGGTAGTCGCGCGGCGCAGCGGGCTTGGCACAGCTGCCAATCTGCGCACACTGATGCGCCGCGAGACCGGCATCACACCGTCTGCGTACAAGCGTCGGTTCGGGCCGGAGGCGAGCTGACGGCGGGCATCCCCTGCCGACGAACCACGTGTGCTTCATCGTCTGCTATCGCCGGGGGCGAGCAGGCTTGTCAGCTCCGAGATCGCCTCGGGAGAGGGCTTGAAATAGCGGCGGACGTTCTCTGGGTTCTTGTGCCTCGACTTCGCCATCAGCATCAGCATCAGCAGGGAGGCACCATGCTCGCCTACGTGAGTGAGGGCGGAATGGAGGTACTCGTACAGATCCCAGTCAGTCCCCGGGCCGCGTACGGCGGTGAGCTCGTCCAGCAGAACCCGGGGCCGGGGCCTGGCCGTAGGAGAGACGGGCCAGGCCGGTGTCCGGGCGTCCTGTGCAGGAGCTCGCCGTCCGCGGCCACCGCATTGCGGTCGGCCAGGGGAGCTCCGCGCTTGAGCGGAGTAATGGCTGACGCCCGGCTGTCGAGGGGATGTTCGTCTCGTGAATTCACGCTAAGCTCCGTATCGGTGTTAGTTGCGTTGCGTTTCGTTGCGTTGAAGCACTGCGCAAGGAGCTCTCCTAACTCAGTGGTCTGAAAACCCGTTGGGAAGCAGGGCTCCTTTCGCGTTCTCGGAGGTACTCGTAGCTTGAGCACAGTGCTTGGCGACGTCTCCGATCTACAGACCGGCTTTCCCTTGAGTGCGTTGCCGGGCGCGTAAAGCAGCAGGCCAGAAGCTGCATGCCGTGATGCGCATCACTCTTTTCGGTGAGGGCAGTGCGGAAACCCCGGGAAAACCAATTAATCGCAGCGGAAACACTGAGCCCTTTTCAACCTCAGCGTGGCTGGTCACGCGGCTCGCCCCCGGTTGAGCCGGGCAGAGGCTCTAGGGGCAAGATGCCTTCGTGCCCACCATGGTTGTTGAGATCCACGTGCCGTTGCTGCCGACGCCCGAGCTGCCAGACGGCGCCTACCCGTTTCCCTGGATCGACGAGGTCGAAAACTTCCTGTCTGATCTCGAAGACCAAGGTGACCTGGAAGTCTTCGATGAGGGCGAGGAGGACGGGGACGTCTACGTCTTCTTCATCACCGGGGCCAGTCAGGGAGATCTTCTGGCGGTGGCGTCCCGCGTGGCCACGCTGGCCGGGGTCCCTGCGGGAACTATTGCGGTCGTCAGTACCGACGAGGCCGAGGAGTTCGGCCTCGGGCCACGGGTGGCGCTTCCACTGCCTGCGCTCTGAAGGCCGCTGCGGCGCCTCCGGCGGACTCGTCGAGGACCTGATCCTCCAGGGCGGCGTCGACACCTCGCTCATCCGCTGGGCGGCCGACGACGGCATCGGCCGCACGGCCCGCAACGGCCTGAACTTCGTCGAGCGCGGCTACGGCATCCGCGGCGCCCTCGGCGTCAGCGACCGCGCGCACACCGCCTTCTCCCAGCTGCGCGAAGGGGACATCAACTGGGACGCGGTCTTTTCCGCCGGTCCACGCTGTTCCACACCGGGGTCATCTTCGCCGGCCTGTCCGACACCACCGTGGATGTCGCCGACGAGGCCATGGCGGCCGCGCGGCGGCACGGTGTGACGGTCTCCTACGACCCCAACTACCGTCCGAGTCTCTGGGACGGCCGCGGCGGCCCCGACATGAGCGCAGCGACCATCGCCCACGCCCCGGCATCGGGCCGTCCGCCCGGCGCCACGGCCCTGGCGACGTCTGGCAGTCATCATCACCGCCTCGGCGACCCCCTGCGGGCGATACGCGTCTTCGCGGGCGCCGCCTTCTACGTGATCATCCTCGGGGAGTACGGCGAGGAAGCGGGAGTCCGCCGCTCCCACCGCTCCTGGCGGCACCCCGACGTCCTTCCCCGGCGATGACGACCACCTCGTCGCCGTCGGACCAGCGCCGACGGTCCGCCTTGGGCGGATTGAGGCGCAGCCCGTACCCGGGGGCCCGGTGGGCGTCGGCGTGGCTGCGGTAGCCGACGGCGCACTCGCCCCGGGCGCGTGCCGCCGCGACGACCGTGGCGAAGGACGTCTCGTGGCCGGTCACGACGTAGTCGGCGGCTGACCGCAGGTGGATCTGCGTGCCGCCGGCCGAGAACAGTTCGTCGAACACGTCCGCCAGGTGGGGGTTCTGGGAGATCTGCGCCATCAGCAGCCCGATGAGCTTGCCGCTGATGATCACGTCCGCTCCGGGGCCCAGTGGGGCGAGGGGCCGGTTGCCGTCGTCGGTGAGCTCGGTGACCACCGGCAGCTCCCGGCCGGTGCGCCGTTCGAGGTGGCGCAGGACGAGCAGGGTGACGAGCGTGCGGGTGTCCGGCTCCTCGGGGGGCTCACCGGCCCGTGGCTCCTGGCCGAGCACGATGACACTGTCGTAGGAGCCGAGCTCCAGGCCGGCCAGGGTCTCCGGGCGGGTGGTGTCGCCCCTGAGGGCCACACAGGTCCAGCCGGGGCCGTCGTCGTCGCCGACGTCACTGTCGTCGTCGCAGGCGGCCCCCACCACGGCCTCGTCCTCGTCCGCCACCACGTCGGCCACCGAACCCGGCGGTGCGTTGCGGCCCCACTCCCGCAGGACGAGGGGTGCGCGGCGGTTCCAGCCCAGCATCAGCAGCCGCTCCGGCCGGGTGTCCGACGGCCGGGGGCCCGCCACGGACTGCTCGTCGACCAGCGGCGCGCAGTCGGCGAGCTCGGCGGTGTCGTCGTCGGCGGCGATGACGAGGAGCTGGTCGTCGGGTTCGAGAACCGTCCGCGCGGGCGGGTTCAGCCAGGGCACCCCGCCGCGGATCAGCCCGACCGCGCTGGCGTTGCCGTAGGAGAGCAGCGCCTCGCCGAACTCACGGCCGGCCAGGGACGGGTGGGCGGCCGGGTAGAACTCGTCCCCGGCGAAGTCGAGCAGGCCGCGGTGGACCAGGGACAGTCCCGGGCGGCGCGCCGCCTGCGCGATCAGCCGGGCAGTGACGGTGTCGCTCTCCAGGACGACGCCCCGGGACCCGGCGGCCAGGCGGGCCGCGAGTAGGTAGCCGCTGTCGCGGACCGCCGCCACGACGGGCACGGTGACGTCGCCACCGCGCGCCGTCGCCCGCAGTGCCAGCAGCGCCTTGACGACGTCCGCGTCGCTGCGGGACTCGTCGGGCGGCAGCACGATGACCGAGTCGGCGGTGGCCGGACTGGTCAGCGCCAGCACGGCCGGGTCGGCCGACGGACCGCTGCGGCAGATCAGCCGGGTCCGGCCGGTCGGGCCGACCTTGCTCTGCAGGGACTCCTCCATGGCCGTCTTGTCCCGGTCGGCCAGGATCGCCACGGCCGACCGCCGGCGCTGGTTGGCGCCCGCCGCGACCAGTTCGCTCACCACCGTGAAGACCTGTTCCGACCAGCCCAGGACCACCAGGTGGCCGCGTTCCAGGAGCCTGGAGCGGCCGCGCCGCAGGGCGATGAGCCGCTCGGTGAGCCCGGTCGTGATGAGACCGACGAGGGTCGAGACATACACCAGGGCGACCAGGGCCAGCAGCACCGACAGCGCCACCTGGGCCGGACTGCCCGTGGTGCCACCCAGCCGCATCGTCTCCCCGGTCAGGCGCCAGATCGCCGCCACCTTCCCGGAGAGGGTGGCGGGGGCGTGCCCGCTCGTCCACACCAGCGCCGCGCTCACGGGGACGACGACGGCCAGGCAGACCATCACCAGCCAGCCCACCAGGGCCGAGGTGCCGCGTGCCAGGGTCGCGTCGAACCAGTACCGCGCTCGGGCGCCCGCCCCGGGCCGCTGTTCCACTGTGTTCCCCCTCCGCGCGCAGGTCTGTAGGGGGCAGTGTCCTGACCCGGCCTCGCGCGCCGGGCGGCAAGGGGCGCGATTCATTCCTTCGCCGTAATCGGGGGCAGGCGCCCGCCCCCGCGTGCCCCGCGCACCCGGTCACGCACCGGTTTGAACGGGGGCTTTCCCTCGTCCGTGGCAATTCACCACAACCCGGAGTGAACCGGTCCGGCGTGCCAGTAGAAGTTGCGGCATGACCGAGCATCACCAGGCTGACGCCGACCACGGCGGCCTGACCAGACGTACGCTCACGACGGCCGCGGGCACGACCGCCGTGGCCGCCTTCCTCAGCGCCGGCAGTGCGGCCGCCCTGCCCACGCAGTCGCCCCCGCGCAAACCCGCCCCGGCGGCGTCCCTCTCCGCCGCGCGCGGCGCGGACTTCGACCGCTGCCTCGCCGTCGCCCGGGCCCTGCTCGTCGTCGACGACGACGGTCGGCCCCTCGTCCCCGGCTACCGGCGCGTGCTCAAGGACGGCCTGCCCCGCACCCGGACGGCCAGGGCCAAGAAAGTCCTCGTCATCGGGGCCGGCCCGGCCGGCCTCGTCGCGGCGTGGCTGCTCCAGCGCGCCGGACACCACGTGACCGTCCTGGAGGCCAACGGCAACCGGGTGGGCGGGCGCATCAAGACGTTCCGCCGCGGCGGCCACGAGAAAGGGGCGCAGCCCTTCGCCGACCCGCGCCAGTACGCCGAGGCCGGCGCGATGCGGCTGCCCGGCAGCCACCCGCTGGTGATGGACCTCATCAGCCAACTGGGCCTGAAGAAGCGGCCGTTCTACTACGTCGACGTGGACGGCCGCGGACGGCCCGCCGCGCACACCTGGATCCACGTCAACGGCGTGCGCATGCGCCGCGCCGACTACGCCCGCGCCCCCCGGCGCATCAACCGCTCCTTCGGCGTCCCGCGCGCCCGCTGGGACACCCCGGCCGCGGCCATCCTGCGCTCGGTTCTTGACCCGGTGCGCGACGAGTTCAGCACGCTCGGGCCGGACGGCAAGCGCACCGACAAGCCGCTGCCCGAACGCATCCAGGGCTGGGCCAGGGTGATCCAGCGCTTCGGCGACTGGTCCATGTTCCGCTTCCTGACCGAGCACGCGGGCCTGGACGAGCGGACGGTCGACCTGATCGGTACCGTCGAGAACCTCACCTCACGGCTGCCGTTGTCCTTCGTGCACAGCTTCATCGGGTCCTCCCTGATCAGCCCGGACACCGCGTTCTGGGAGCTGGAGGGCGGCACGGCCGTCCTGCCCGACGCCCTGCTGGCCAAGGTCCGCGACACCGTGCGGTTCGACCGGCGGGTGACCCGGATCGAGTACTACGATCCCGACCCCGACCGGGCCGGCAGCGACACCCGGCACGTAGGCGCCCGGGGACCCCACGTGTGGGTGGACACCGTCTCCGAGGGACGGGGTGGCCCGGTCGTGCGCGAGCAGTTCACGGCGGACGCGGCGGTGGTGACCGTGCCCTTCTCCGGCCTGCGGCACGTGCAGGTCAGCCCGCCGATGTCGTACACCAAGCGCCGGGCGGTCACCGAGCTGCACTACGACTGCGCGACCAAGGTGCTGCTGGAGTTCAGCCGCCGCTGGTGGGAGTTCGACGAGGCCGACTGGAAGCGGGAGCTGGGCCGCATCGACCAAGGGCTCTACGACGCCTACCGCGCCGGACGGACCCCGGGCGACGGCAGCCTGCTCGGCGCCCACCCGTCCGTCCCGTCCGGCCACATCACCGCCGGCCAGCGCACCCACTACGCCGCGAACCGCGCCGTCAGCCGCGACCAGCCGGCCGCGGTCGACGTCGTCGGTGGCGGCTCGGTCTCCGACAACGCCAACCGGTTCATGTACCAGCCGTCTCACCCGGTGCCCGGCAGCGCCGGCGGGGTGGTCCTGGCGTCCTACAGCTGGGCGGACGACGCCCTGCGCTGGGACTCCCTGGACGACGAGGCCCGCTACCCGCACGCCTTGTGCGGGCTCCAGGAGGTGTACGGCCAGCGGATCGAGGTCTTCTACACCGGCGCGGGCCGCACCCAGAGCTGGATGCGCGACCCGTACGCCTACGGCGAGGCGTCCGTGCTGCTGCCCGGCCAGCACACAGAGCTGCTCACGTCCATCCCGGCCCCCGAGGGGCCGCTGCACTTCGCGGGCGACCACACCTCCGTGAAACCGGCGTGGATCGAGGGAGCGCTGGAGTCCGCCGTGCGTGCCGCCCTGGAGGTCCACTCGGCGTGAACCGCGCCGGGCACCGCTTCCCGTGCGAGGGGGCGGCGCCCGGCGTCTCGGCGGCCACACCCCAGCCAGCCGCGTCACCGACCTGTCCGGTCAGCACACCTAGTACTCCAGCAGGATTTCACTGTCTGACCTGGTCTTTTCGCCGGGTGGCGGGGATGTAGCGGGACTTCGATAGTGCGGGGGCGGTCTCACAGAGACCGCCCCTCGATCGTGCGACATCACCGCAGGTGGTGACAGCGGGCGGGGCAGCCTCCGAGGGTGGTCACCGAGTCTGCCGCCGCGCAGTGGGACTTCGAACTGGACGATCTCTTCCTGACCATCGGGCACCGCTTCGGCCGAGTCGAGCTCCGCCGCCGGATGCGGGACTACGTGCGCGGGCTGCTCGCCCCGGTCGCCCGCAAGGACAGCCGGCAGCTGGCCGAAGAGGCCGGCCACTCCACCCCTGACGGCCTGCAGCACCTCCTCGCCGGATCGAAGTGGGAGCCCGATGGCATCCGCGACGACCTGCGGGAATACGTCGCCGCCAAGCTCGGCGAGGCCGACGGTGTTCTGATCATCGACGACACCGGGTTTATCGAGGAGGGCAACACCTCCGCCCGCGGCCGGGCTCTACCGGTTGACTCCGGTGACGAGGGCGGTGCTGGTGCACAGGTCCACAAAAGGCCCCCGGTGCGCGTTGTGGCGTTGGGGATGGGGGTCTCGGTCAGGTAGGCAGCTGGTTGAGCTTGCGGATCTGCCGGTCGAAGGCCCGGGAGGGCACGAGGCGGCGCAGGGTGCTGACGCGTCCGGCGGTCGGTCCGGCGGGGTAGCGCAGCTTCGGCTTCGGGTCGGTCGCCGCGGCGACGATCGCCTTGGCGACGGTGGCCGGATCGTCACCGTCCTTCATCGCCGCGGCCATCACGCGCTCGAAGGCCTGTCGCTGCTGCTCGTAGACCGGCAGAGGCGTGGCGGGTTGTGGGGAGTTGGCCTCGAACGCGGTCCTGGTCACGGCGGGCTCCACGAGCAGTACGCGGACGCCGTGCTGGCGGACCTCGTGGTCCACGGACTCGGAGTAACCCTCGACGGCGTGCTTGGACGCGGCGTAGGCGGCCATGTAGGGCGCGGGGACGAACCCGAGGACGGACGAGATGTTGATGATCCGGCCGCCGCCCTGGGCGCGCATGTGCGGCAGGACGGCCCTGGTCATGCGGATCAGTCCGAAGACATTGATGTCGAACAGCTGTTGGTCCTGGACGAGGGAGCGTTCCTCCCCGGCGCCTGCAGAGCCGATGCCGGCGTTGTTGACCAGGACGTCGATCCGCCCGAACTTCTCGATCACGCGGTCGACCGCGCGGGCGACCGAGGTGTCGCTGGCCACGTCGAGGTCGAGGAACGTCACGCCCTCGCGGCGGTCGTCCCCTGAGGCTCGACGGCTCGTTCCGACGACCTCGAACCCTGCGTCGACGAGCGCGAAGGCGGCCGCCTTGCCGATACCTGACGATGCTCCGGTCACGAGTGCCACCGGCCGGTTTGTGGTCATGAAGGGCCTTTCTCGCTGATTGGATTATGACCGTAATACAATTACTCTAGGACGGAAGCCGGAGGGCGGCAAGCAGCCTCCCGGCCGGAGCGACGAGGAGGAGTGCGTGGCGCGCTACACGAAAGACCACAAGCAGGCGACGCGGCAGCGGATCATCGACGCGGCCGGCCGCCGGTTCAAGAAGGACGGCATCGACGGCTCCGGAGTCTCCACGCTGATGTCGGACGCGGGGCTGACCAACGGCGCCTTCTACGCCCACTTCGTCTCCAAGGAGGACCTCGTCGCGAACGCCGTCGCCGACCAGCTGGGCGCGCAGAACGCGAGCCTTGAAGCACTCGCGCCCGGCCGCGCCGGGCTCGAACAGTTCGTCCGCGCCTACCTGTCCCCCGGACACCGCGACGACCCCGAGAACGGCTGCCCCACCGCCGCCCTCCTCGACGAGATCGGACGCTGCACGGACGCGACCAAGCAGGCGTTCACCGACGGCCTGCTGACCGTCATCGACGACATCGCCGCCCGCCTGGCACCCGACAACCCGCCCTCGGCACGCGCACAGGCGCTCAGCGTCTTCGCCATGATGGTCGGGACGCTCCAACTCGCCCGCGCCCTGGCCGACCCCAAGCTCGCCGACGACGTCCTCGACCAGGGCGTCCACAACGCCCTCGCGCTCTTCGACGCCTCGCCTGTCCGTTAGGTCGTTTCTGATGGCTCTTGGACGGTGTCTCGGAGCCAGATGACGATCGCGGTGACGGTCAGGGTGCCGTTGAAGATGTAGTCGCGTTTGTCGTACCGGGTGGCCACCGCGCGGAACTGTTTCCACTTGTTCACGCATCGCTCGACTGCGTTGCGACGGCGGTACTGGACCTTGTCGAAGGCCGGGGGCCGGCCACCGGCTCGTCCCCGGCGCTTGCGGTGAAGCTGCTGGTCGTCGGGCTGGGCGATGGTGGCTTTGATGCCGCGCTGCCGCAGGTAGGCGCGGTTGTCGCGGCTGGAGTAGGCCTTGTCGCCGCGCACCCGGTCCGGCCGGCTGCGCGGGCGGCCCGGTCCGCGGCGCCGGACGCGTAGGCCGTCCAGCACCGGGGCGAACATCGGGCTGTCACCGCGCTGACCGGGCGAGGTCAGCCAGTGCAGCGGGCGGGCCCGGTCGTCGGAGAGCAGATGGACCTTGCTGGTCAGCCCGCCCCGTGAGCGCCCCAACGCCTCCCGCCCATCTGCCTCCTCACGCGTCCCGCCCATTTTTGCGGGTGGTCGGCCGGGGGCTTGCGAGGCGCTCCGGCCGCGTGCTGATGCGCCCGGCAGGACGTGGAGTCGATGTTCACCGCCCACTCCTGCCTGCCTGCCCGGCCAGCGAGCGCCCCGTCCGGGTCGCCGGCATCCGCCTCGATCTGTAACTCCTCAAGGACGGCCTGCCAGGTGCCGTCGGCCGACCAGCGGCGATGGCGCTCATAGACGGTCTGCCAAGGACCGTACCGTTCCGGCAGGTCAGGCCAGGGCACCCCGGTCCGGGCCCGGAACAACACCCCGTTGATCACCCTGCGGTGATCCGCCCACTGCCCACCCGGCTTGCCGTTACCGGGCAGGAGAGGCTCGATCTTCCGCCACTGCGCGTCCGTGAGCTCGTGTCGCCGCACCATAAGGGCGTCCTGCCCGGCCAACCAGGAGATCCACCCCGCCCACCCAAGAGCCATCAGAAACGCTCTAGCGCGCTCTTCGCCTCGTGGACGAGCCTGGCTGCCCCACGGAAAGCGGCGTACAGGCGCCGCTGCCCGTTCGGTGATGCTCTCGGGTCGTTTCACGGTCTTGCCCTCGTCGTAGCGGGTGGCGGGCCGCCGGTTCTTCGAGCCAGGTGGCCTTTCGGGCCGGGTGTTGTGGGTTTCGGTGCACGGGCGGGGCAGGGCAGATGCGGCCGGAGGTTCCGAAACCCCCGGCGGACGCGGGCCGGGGTGAGCCGACCGGGCTCGGCAGGCTTCTCCCACGACCGCCGCAAGTCGGCGGCCGCCTCGCGCAGGAGACGGATCTGGGTGTGCGCGGCGCCTCCATCGGCCCGGCGGTGAGGGCAACGCCGTAGAGGAACTGTGTTCAGTGCCCGCAAGAGCCGTGGAGAAACCAGGGAAATCGACCGTGTGTTCTTGCATTCGCTGGGCACCAGGAGCGACGGAGGTTGATAACAATGGTTCCCCTGCTTCTGGTTCTTCTGCTGGCTCTGATCCTCTTCGGCGCGGGCTTCGCGCTGAAGGCACTGTGGTGGATCGCCGTCATCGTGCTGGTCGTCTGGCTGCTCGGCTTCGTCATGCGCTCCGCGGACGCGGGCGGGCGTAAGGGACGCTGGTATCGCTGGTAACCCGCCAAGCAGCAGCATGCCTGTGGGCTCCGGATGCATCCGGAGCCCACAGGCATGTCCTGGATCAGGACATCTCTTCGGGCAAGCGGTGTAACAACCACCTTCCCGGGAACCGGGCCACATGTCTGGGGTCCGACGAAGCAGTGGAGCTTGCGTCTCCATACCACCGGACCCCAGCCACCCCGACATCCCGCTCCGCGCGTTCGCCAGACAACAGGTCACCCGTAAGTCGAGGCGCAGCCGTCAGGCCTCAGACCCGCCAACGGCCGTTGCCATGGCCCGGGAGAGCACTCCGCGGACCCCGGAAGGTCACGGCCGCCTGCTCCCGGCGCCGACCGTCGGGGGGGCGTGCACGGGCTGCGGTCAGGAGCCGACGATGCGGCGCACGTTGTCGACACCACCGCAGCCTTCCTTCAGCTGACGCTCGCGCTCTTCCACAAACGCCTCGCCCAGTTCCTCGCGGCGCTCCATGGCCACGTTCTCGCGCGCTCCGTTGAGGATGGTGCGCTCCTCTTCGTCGGCGTGATGGGTGACAGCCTGCACGAGATCTTCCAGCCTCTCGTCCCACTCCTGGGAGCCGACCTCGTCGACTTCAAGGAGTGCCAGGAGTGCCTTGTTGCCCTCCTCGTGCTCCTCCTCGCCGTGTTCCACCTCTTCGTCGTCGATCTTCTTGTAGCGCTTGAGTGCGGGATAGACCTTCGCCTCTTCCGCCAGTGCGTGCGCGATCAGCAGATCGGAGAATTCCCGCAGAGCGGCAGCCCGGTCGGCTTCGACGCTGCGCATCAGGCGAAAAAGCTCCTCCATCTTCCGGTGGTCCTGGAGAATGAGTTCGACGACGTCTCGTGTCTCTGCCATGGGAATAGGCACCACTTTCGTGCGGGGAACCTTGCCGAGATCCGGCTACCCCATCCACTGGAGTTCAGCGGGACAATCTGCTCGAACAACGAGCAGAACCCTGGACACCGGCCTGCACAGCCGCACCGAGAGACAGCCTGCCAAGGCGTCGGCATGAATGTGCACCACGTGTGTGAGCTGTCCTCATCGACCAGCTGGACGCCGCGGCATCGGCGACGTCGTCGTGGGTGATGCCGTGCACCCAGCGGGTGCCATCGCTGATCGGCTCGGTCTGCTCGGTCTGCTCGGTCGGCTTGACCAAGGTGTTCATCAGCTACTTGCGGGTGGCCGCGTCGATCACTGCGGTTTCGACGGTCTGTCCGTCCAGGCTAGGGGTTTCGGTGTCGAGAATGACCGCGTCGTCCGGTACCGGCAGCTCGCGCGCCGGCGCGGGTCGCCTCGCCCCATTCCGGGCACACAGGGCGATCTCGTCGGCGTACGCGGCGGCCGGGTCGGCGAACACTTCCTGAGAACCTCCGCCTTCCTCGGGCGCCGTCGGCCCATCACCACCGCGGCCCGGGTGGGGGCGAGGGCCGCATACTCACGCAGCGGCGACACCGCCCCCTTGGGCAGACCCCGGACGGCCTCCCAGCCCACGCCCGGCGTGTCCCGCACGGCCCGTACGTCGCCGAGCCGGAACAGCGCCACGGTGACCGTGCGGTACCGGCCGACCTGCGCTCGCCGCCCCCGTGCTCCAAGGGTGTCCGTGGGTGGCGAGTTCGCTTGAGCGACGGGCAGATGAACGGTTCGGGCCGGCGGGTGCCGTTCGTGCTCGGCGCGGTGCTCAGCCTGGTCGGCTTCTGGATCCGGCAAGGCGCCGAGGAGACGAGAAGCGCCGAACGGCAACAGATGCCGCGCCCCGGCCTGTTCGAGGCGCTGCGCCGCCATCCCCGCCAGTCCCTGCTCATCTGCGGCATCACGGCGGGCGGCACAATCGCCTGACACGAGGCCTGCTCGCCCACGCCCCCGCTCGTTATCGCTCGAACGCCGAACTGGTGAGGGTGCTGCACCGCCGAGCGCCGCAGCACGGAGGTGTCCGACGGAGCGGGCGTGCTGGTGTGCCTCGGTCGTCCGGTCGATGCGTGAACCGCGCGACCGGCTGCGAGGCCACCCGGACTGTCACCCTGCGGAACGGGCAGCCGGACGGTCCCCGTGCGGCAGGGCCCGCAGCGCCAGAACGCCGACCGTCGACCCGGCCGAGCAGGCCGCGCTCACCGAAGCACTCGGCGGCTGCTCGGACATCGTTGTCAAGGTCACCCTCGCCCCGCTGACCCTCCTGCCGCCGCTCCTGGCAGCGAACAGGGCGTCAGCGAGGGCCTGCCAGGTCGTGTGGCTGAGCGCCACCACACCGGGTGGTGCGGACCGTAGGCGGCGAGCAGGCGCAGGGTGGTGGCCGGCAGCGGCACCAGGCCCGGGTAGTCGCGGTAGCCGTCCGGCCTCAGATCGTCGCGGGTGGGGGCGTCGCTGTTCCACTGCCGCGCCAGTGCCGGCGGGCGAGTTCGTCGGCCTCGCGCCTGCGGGTCTGCATGGCGAACTGCCCGGCGTTCTAGGTGTTCCCTGGCAAGTCGTTGTGTTCGGCGTCCTTGCTGGACTTCTCCCACGAGGTACCGACAGCCGTGGCTCCTCTTTGTCCGCTAACGAGAGCGGGGAGAGGAGGAGAGCGGAGCGGTGGGAGGATTGCGAGGGTGATGGCAAGAACCAGTGACATCGAGAAGGCGGCCACCGTGCTGCGCGTCGGCGGCCTGGTGGCCCTGCCGACCGAAACCGTCTACGGTCTGGGAGCCAACGCGGAGGATCCCGCCGCGGTCTCGCGCATCTTCCAGGTCAAGGGACGCCCGTCCTCCCACCCTCTGATCGTCCACATCGACAGCGCGGATCACCTGGACGACTGGGTCGACAACGTGCCCGCGGCGGCGCGCCTGCTGGCCGAGCGGTTCTGGCCGGGGCCGCTCACGCTGGTCCTGCGGCGCGGCCGCCGCGTGCCCCTCGAAGCGACGGGTGGCCTGGAGACGGTGGCCGTTCGCGTGCCCGACCATCCCGTCGCCCTCGCGCTGTTGTCGGCATTCGGCGGCGGTGTCACGGCGCCGTCAGCCAACCGCTTCGGCTCAGTCAGCCCCACCACGGCGGACCACGTCCGTGCCGAGCTGGGTGCTGCCGTTGACTTCGTGCTGGACGGTGGCCCCTGCGAAATCGGCGTCGAGTCGACAATCGTCGACGTCACCGGCGAGACCCCGAGCATCCTGCGGCCCGGCGGCGTGACGCGCGAGGACCTCGAAGCAGTGCTGGGGCGTCCGTTCGCGGTTCCCGCGACCAGCCACATTCGGGTGCCCGGTCAGCATCCCTCCCACTACGCACCGCGCGCCCGGGTCGTGCTCGTCGAGCCCGAGAATGTCATCGCCGAAGCGGACCTCGCGCAGGAGCTGGGGCACCAAGTCGGCATCCTTCTTCCGCCGTTCCTTTCCGACGTCCCGGTGAAGGGGCACGCCGTGGTGGCGGTCCCCGCCTCGATGGACGCCTACGCGCGCGGGCTGTACAGGTTCCTGCGCGAACTCGACCAGGAAGGGTGTGATCTCATCATCGCCTCTTTGCCGGTGGAGAAGGGGCTGGGACTGGCGATCGCCAACCGGCTCCGCCGCGCCGCCGGACCCCGGTCCACGGTGTGACCAGCACCAACGCCATGCTGGAGACGTCGGGGGGCCTGTTAGTGGTTAGTGCCTCATGAGGTAGACGGTCCTGTGTACGCGCCGAAACCGACCTCGCGGGCGTCAACCAGCCGGAGAATGGCGGTCCGGACGGGATGGTTGACGCCATCGGCGACCCTGCGCCCGAAGTCGGCGGTGGGGGTGTCCGCGTGTCCGCCTGCCCAGTGCTGACCCTCGGCTTCGACGTCGACGAATACAGCGTTGTGCGCCGTGGCATTGCGGTAGGCGTCGTGGAAGGCGTTGGTACCGGTGGCATCCGGGTGAGGTGAGCGCGGCAGGGGACCGGCCGTGGCTGCACCTGCGCATCCTGCCAAAGGGTGCCGTCAGCGCGCCCGCGACGCGACGGCGGGTCACACCGAGCGGTCAGGATGCGGCGATCCCTGCCGCATCGAGGCCGTGGGAGGCGACGAGCTGTGCGCTGCCGTCGGCCAGGCGGTAGCGCAAGCCCACCACGGCGGTCTGGCCGGCGGCGACCTTGCCGGCGAGGACCCGGGAGCGGTCCAGCAGCAGGTCGGCGGTGTGGCTGATGTGCTCGGCGAGGATCTCCTCCGCCTCCACCCGTCCGGCGGCCCGCGCGGCCAGCACGCTGGGGGTCACCCGCTCGACGACGTCCCGGACGTACCCGGTCGGCGTCATGCCGTCCTCCAGCGCGGCGCACGCCGCGCCGACCGCGCCGCACGAGTCGTGCCCGAGGATCACGACCAGCGGGCAGCCCAGCACCTCCACGCCGAACTCGATGCTGCCCAGCACTTCCGGGCCCATGACATGGCCCGCGGTGCGCACCACGAACAGGTCGCCCAGGCCGCGGTCGAAGATGATCTCGGCGGCCAGCCGGGAGTCGGAGCACCCGAACAGCACGGCGAAGGGCTGCTGAGAGGGGGCGGTCTGGGCGCGGCGGGCGGCGTCCTGGTTCGGGTGCTCGGGGGTGCCGGCGACGAAGCGCTGGTTACCGGCCAGCAACAGCTCGAAGGCGTCGCGAGGCGACGGGGTCTGGATTTCGCTCATGGCCGCAGCCTATGAGCCGACACCCACCTGTCGCACCGCCTGGTCCCGCGGAGCTCGCCGAGGCGTGCCGCTGACGGCGTGGGCATTACCCCAAGGCGCCGGGGACGCCGGCACCGGAGGCGTACGGCGGTCGGTGCGGAACCACGGCGCGCGGCGCGGATGTCCCGCACCGTACGGCCGGCCTACCGCAGACGGGGGAAGCGCCGGCTGGCCCCCTTGGTGCAGGAACCCCCTGCTCGTCCTCCAGACCCGTACAACGAGCGAAGCGCCGCTCGCGCTGTCGGCCGAACGAGGACGAGCCGCCATGCGGTCCCGGCGCGGGGAACATCGTCGCAGGCGGGACCCTGGTCACCTCCTATCCGGCGCTGCACAGCAACTTCGGTCATGTGCGGCTCGTCGTCCCAGGCGACACATTGTTGGAGGCCGGGGCAACCGCCTCACCGCACTGAACGCCGCACCCCCCGATGCGGAGCGACCCGCGCGCCGGTGTGCCCCACTGTGCCGGCATACCGGCATCATCGTCCTTGCGTTGTGGTCAGGTCCGGCGACGAGCCCTGAGGACGCAGCCGGCGGCAGCAAGAGCGCCGGCCGTCAGGCCCACGCCGAGGCTGATGTCCCAGCCGGTCACTCCACCGCCGGACGCACCTCCAAGCCCGCCCTTGACTCCCCGCATCGGCGGGGTCGCCGTAGGAGCCACCGTGGACGGGGTGGCAGTACCTCGGCGCAGGAGTGCCTCGCAGGCGATCCCATCGTCGGGTCCCTGGTCCTCGTCGAGCCGATGAGGATCGCTGGGATCTTGGTTGAAGAAAGCCTGCGCGTCTTCCTGAAAGGCGAAGTCACGGCAGTCGAGGTCCTGGGCATGAGCCACACCGGATAACGGAGCGATCCACGAGACCGCCGCAACTATGGCTGTGACAGCGAGACGGATGGGCATGAACATCTCCTCAGCGCCGAAGCGGACCGTCAGCTTCGACCCTAGGAGCAACCCACCACCGAAGCCCGAGACCCTAGACCAAACGACTGACAGCGGCAGGACTGCAGGTGAGGCTAGTCACGTTCGACCACCTGCGGATTCTGGGATCGACCAAGCCCACGGAGACAGCGTCGGTCGACGCGATGGTCGCCGAACACCCATCAGCCGGAAGCGGGCCGTCGCGGTGTGGAGCGGGCGCCACCCGTGCGGGAGTACGCCAGCAGGCGGCCGATGTTCCGGAAGCGCAGGCCGGTGCTGGCCGGTGGTGGCCGGTGCTGTGACGCTTGTCCGGGCGCAATGGGTTCAGACGGTGAGTTGCAGCCTTTATCTGAAAAGGCGAAAGGTCGGGCTTCGGCCGGATCGTCGCAGTGACCCTCGTTGACCGTCTTCGCGTGCGAAGCACCCAAGCGGCCCGACATCCCGCCATGAAGTCCGCATTACGGGAAGAAACAACGAGGGAAAACGACCTCTCAGCCACATCGTCGGGCCTGGGGTGACTCCCCCTCAAGGCTCAATGCATTGCGAAAGTTGGTCGTATGTGCTGAGATCGACCATCCTGGAGCTTTTCGCGTGAAGGAACCGTCGTGCGTGCGAGTAGGAGAGCTGTGCAATCGCGTCGCACTACTGCCGCCCTGCATGTGGCGGTGGCGCTGTCGGTTGTTTCCTGGCCTCTTGCCGCGTGCACGCCTGGAGGAAACGCCTCGAGAGATCAGCCAGCCGCACCGGGCGTCTCTGAAGTTAGCGTGGCGCCCCGGTCCAAGGCTGAAAAAGAGGTTATGCGGCTGGTTCTCACTCACGAGGACTGGGGATTCTCTTTTCGGGTCGTTGAGGATCGCCATCCTCGCTGGAACGAATACGAGCAACCCGGCCGCCAGCAGTGCCAGTTACCGCGAAAAGACCCCGCTGTGATGCGGGCAGGATTCGAGCGGGGCGTCCTCAGTAATACCGTGCACGAAGACGGTCTTCAATCGGTGGAGTCCGCCGCGTTTCTCTGGCCCAGCACGCAGGAAGCTCGGATCCAGACCGCTTCACTGGCTAGGGCTTTCACCAAATGTCCCTCTCTGGTGACTGACAAGGGAGACTCCATCAAGGAGATTTCCCGGGCTCGCAACCTCTCCCTGGAGGGTGCCACGCTCGCCTTCGCCCGAACCGTACACATCACGTACAAGCCGGACCCTCAAGACCCGGGCCCGAACCGCATTCATCGATTCGAGGTCATCGCGTACACCGGAGATATCACGGTGAGGGCAACAGCCCACTACACTTCTCTCACTTCCGCACCGCAGCGCACCCGTATCGAACAGCGGGTAACGAAAGCTGTCCAAAAAATGTTGCATCGCAGCCGCCGCTGAAGTTGGTCTCGCCGACGACATACTTCGAGTGCCTCCGCAAGATCGCACGTTTCCTCGGGCGCACAAGGTCGCTTCGCCGACGTCGCAGACGTGCGCCACCACGCGAGCAGCTGCTCCGCGGGCGCGCGGTCTTCTTCTCCGGGCGGGAGGTGCTCTGTGCGGCCCGCACGCCGGAGCATGGTGACCGCGCTCGACGGGCACCCTCCCGGGCTTGGCAACGCCGTCGGATCACCATATGCGTGAGACCACGCCGGCATCGGGTGGCCGCCATACCTGCACGGGACCATCCTTCGGCCCGACCATGCCCCCGATCGTCGGACCGCCCAGCCCGCGCACTCATGAGCGAGGCGGCCGCCGGATCGGACAGCCGCCTCGCTCTGTATCCCTGCGCCCGGTCAGCCCCGGACGATGTTTTGGGCCTGGGGGCCCTTCTGGCCCTGGCCGATGTCAAAGGTGACGTGCTCGCCCTCGGTCAGCTCGCGGTATCCGCTGCCCTTGATTTCGGAGTAGTGCGCGAAGACGTCCGGTCCTCCGCCGTCCTGCTCGATGAAGCCGAACCCCTTCTCGGCGTTGAACCACTTCACGGTGCCGCTGGCCATACTGGTCGATCCTTCGTTCATGCCCGGGAACAGCCCTTCGCCCGGGCGTGCTCCGGCTCTGTGCACTCGCACGAGCCAACAGCCGTTGTACCCCAGAACACGGCGCTCACCCGACTGGCGACACAGCCGTTCTGGTTTTCCGGAGCAGAGCCGTCTTGCGGCCGCCGGGCCGACGAGTTCGGACAGTACGTCTTTCATGGCGAGCAAGCCGGAGGCGTCGGTGATCCCAGCCGCTAGGTCAGGCGCTGCGGGGCTTTCGGGGGGAGGTCTTCTTGGCCGTCTTCTTCGCGATGGTCCTGTGGGGGGCGGTGGTCTTCCGGGCGGCCGTCTTCTTGTCCGACATGTCGCGGGTCTGGGGCGTGTCCTTGCCGCGCGATGCCTTGGCCTTCGCGACGGACTGCTCCAGCGCCTCGGTGTACTCATCCGCAAACCCCTCCAGGCCCTCCAGCTCCATGCGGTCGATGAGGAGCAGTGCCTCGTCGATCTCCTCCTCGGACAGTTCCGCCATCTCGGGGGCCGGCTCGGAGGGGTCGCGGACTTCGTCGTCCCCGGGCAGCACGTGCAGGACGATCGTGTCGTCGCGGATCCGCAGTTCGGAAACCTCACCCCGCAGGCACCGCACCACGTCGGCGGTCACCTCGTCCGCCATCGGCCCGAGGCCGCCGGCGACGCGGGAGACAAGGTTGGCGGCCGTGTACTCCACGCTCTCGACGGTACGCCGGACGGGAGACCCATGAGCCGTCGCGCATCGGCAGCCTCCCTCTCGACGCGGCGCACACCCGGGCCGTCAACCGGTGGCGATCGCCGCCCCGGCGTACGCCACCGCCATCAGGGCCAGTACCGCAGCGGGCAGGGCCCGCACGGGCAGGTCGCCATGGCGCTGGTGAACCACCGCGGCAGCCACCATGAGCACAGCCAGCCCGGTTGCGGCGGCCACCCCGAGCGGGGCCGAAGCCAGGCCGAGCAGCAGTCGGCCGCTCCGGCCACTTCCAGCGTGCCGATCACACGGTAGAGCCCCGGCGACATGTCGAGATGAGCAGCTGCCTGACGCATGAACGGCACCGCGGCGATCTTCGCCAGGCCCAGGGGGAAGAAGACCAGGAACAGCGCGACAGCAAGGGTGGCGTGTGCGGCTGTCATGCCGATCTGTCCCTGCGCTCAGCGCCCAGGCGGGCGTAGTAGTCGATGAGGGCGGGGGCGTCCACGGCGCCCCGGTTGACGACCTGCTCGACCGGGACTCCTTGGAGGAGGCGTTTGACGGGAACTTCGAGTTTCTTGCCGGTGCGGGTGTGCGGAATGCCCGGTACTTCGAGGATCTCGTCGGGGACGTGGCGAGGTGAGGCCCCGGTCCGGATGGCTTCCTTGATCTTCTCGCGGAGCGGGTCGTCCAGGGTCACCCCGGCGGCTGGGACCACGAACAGCGGCATCCAGTAGCCGCCGTCGTCCTCCTCCGCGCCGATGACCAGGGCTTCCGCGATCTCGGGGAGGCGCTCGACCACGTCGTGGATGTCGGCGCTGCCGAGGCGTACACCGTTGCGGTTCAGCGTGCTGTCGGAGCGGCCGTGCACGATCACCGAGCCGTGGCTGGTGACCGTGATCCAGTCACCGTGCCGCCAGACGCCCGGGTAGGACGAGAAGTAGGCGTCGCCGTAGCGGGTGCCGTCAGGGTCGTTCCAGAAGTACAGCGGCATCGACGGCATGGGGCGGGTGACGACCAGCTCGCCGACCCGGTCCACGACCGGGAAGCCCTCGGCGTCGTGGGCGGCCAGCGCGACGCCCAGGTGGGGTGCGGACAACTCGCCTGCCCACACAGGGACGTTGGGTGCGCTGCCGGCGAAGCCGGACACCACGTCCGTGCCGCCACTGATCGACGCGAGCAGCACGCGCTCACCCACGTGGTCGCGGACCCAGGGGTAGGCGGAGGCCGGCAGGGTCGAGCCGGTGCAGCCGACCACGCGGATCGACGACAGGTCGTGCACGGACGGGTCGATGCCGAACTTGGCCATGCCCAGCAGGTACTGGGGGCTGGTACCGAAGACGGTCACCCGGTGGCGTGCGGCCAGTTGCCACAGGACGTCGGGCTGGGCGAGGGGCGCCGGGCTGCCGTCGTAGGTGCAGGTGGTGGCACCGGTCAGGAGTGTGGAGGCGACCAGGTTCCACATCATCCAGTGGGTAGTGGTGTACCACAGGAGCCGTTCGCCGGGGCCGAGGTCGGAGTGCAGGCCGAGCGTTTTGAGGTGCTCCAGCAGGACGCCTCCGTGGCCGTGGACGATGCCCTTGGGCAGGCCCGTGGTGCCGGAGGAGAACACGACCCACAAAGGGTGGTCGAATGGCACCGGCGTGCAGGTGAGTTCCTCGGTGCGGGTGGCGGCGTCCTCCCACGGGACGACCAGCGACGGGTACGCCCTCGACGGCCACGGCAGGCCCACGTGGCCCACCAGCAGCGTCGCCTTCAGCGTCGGCAGCGCGTGGGCGAGTTCAAGGGTGGCGTCGCGCCGGTCGTGGGCAGTGCCGTTGAAGAGGTAGCCGTCGGCGGCGATCAGGACGGTGGGTTCGAGCTGGGCGAAGCGGTCGGCGGCGGCCTTGGGCGCGTAGTCCTGCCCGCACACCGACCACACGGCGCCCAGGCTCGCGGCCGCGAGGAACGCGACGATCGCGTGCGGGGTGTTGGGCAGATAGCCGACCACCCGGTCGCCCGGTCCCACGCCCAGCTCGCGCAGGGTCGCGGCGACGGAGGCGACCTGGGCGCGCAGGTGGCTCGCGGTCACCTCGTAGCAGGAGCCGGTCTCGTCGAGGGCGATGACCGCCACAGCGTCGTCGGCGAGGTTACGCAGGGCGTGGTGGGCGTAGTTGAGGGTGGCGCCGGGGAACCAGCGGGCGCCGGGCATCCGCTCCTCGGCCAGCACCTGCTCGTACGGTGTGTCCGCGTCGATGTCGAAGTACTCCCACACCGCCCCCCAGAAGCCCTCCAGGTCCGTGACCGACCAGCGGTACAGGTCGGCGTAGTCGGCGCCGGACATCCCGACATGGCGGGCGAAGTCCATGAGGTTGCTGTCCGCGACGGCCTGCGGATCCGGCGTCATGAAAGGGTCGGGCACGCTCATCGTGTGACGCTCCTCAGCAGGCTGTCGTCGACGGTCCGTCGGGGCGGGTGGGGACTGCGGGTGGTGTGCAGGAGGGACGCCCAGGTGGTGGTGCCGGTGAAGTCCCGGCCCCCGGCGGGGACGACGTCCATCACGACGCGGTCGGGGCGCAGCAGGACGGCGTCCGCGCGGCCGGCGCGCAGCCAGGCGGCGAGTGTGCCGTCGTCGCCGAGGCCGGTGACGGGGATCGCCCGGACGCCGAGCGCGTGGGCGAGGGCGTTCAGCGAGGGCCAGGGATCGGCAGTGGTCAGGATGGTGAAGGAGTCGCCGAGCACCTCGTCGAGGCGGCTGCGCCGTCCGTCGGCGGTGATCCATGGTTGGGGGCAGTGCGTACCCGCAAGGCCCTTGCGGCGGCGGCGTACGAGGTGTCCCGTGGTCAGGGGCGGGCTGAGGTCGCGGCCGACCACCGTGGTGAGCCCGGGTACGCGGCAGGTCGCAGCCAGCACCCGGCGGCGGATCGCGGCGGCACTGTCCTGGCCGCCGGTCATGGCCCAGCCCATGGCGACCGCGAGCCGGATCACATGCCGGGCGTGCGGCTTGCGTTCACTCTCGTAGGTCTGCAGCATCCGCTCGTCACCGCCCTGTTGGAGGACGCGGGCGAGTTTCCACGTGAGGTTGTAGGCGTCCCGCAGACCAGAACACAGCCCTTGGCCGATGAACGGCGGGGTGAGGTGCGCGGCGTCGCCGAGCAGGAAGACCCGTCCGCTGCGCCAGCGGTCGGCGACGCGCGCCCGGAAGGTGTACTGCGTCTCGCGGACGATCTCGAAGTCCCCCTCGTAGGAGGGTGGCAGCCACGGGGCGACCAGCTCGCGGACCGTCTCCTGGCTGTCCCGCAGCCGGAACTCCCAGCGGTAGCGGTCCTCGCCGACACGCATGAAGGTGGCCGGCCGGTCCGGGTCGCAGACCTGGTCGACCCCCTCCCAGCAGCGCACGTCGGCTGTCGTGCGGACGTCGACGACGGTCCAGCGTTCCTCGAAGCGCAGGTCCTCCCATACGGCCCCGATGGCCTCGCGGGTGACGCTGTTGGCGCCGTCGCAGCCGAGGACCGCTTCGGCCCACAGCTCGTGCTCGCCGTCGTCGTCCCGGTAGGTCACGCGCACGGGGCCTTCGGTGTCGGGGCCGATGCCGGTGACCTCCACGCCGCTCCGCAGTTCGCATTCCGGGTGCCGGGTGAGGCCGTCGCGCAGCAGCCGCTCCAGCTCGGGCTGGTCGAACATGCTGGTCTGCGGGTAGCCGTGCAGACCGTGCCCGGTGCGGCGGAACTCGGCCATCACCCGGTGCCGGGCGTCCAGCAGCCGCAGCCCGTTCGCCGGGCGGGCGATCGCGGCGAACTCCTCCCCCACTCCTGCCGCCTGAAGGATCCTGCGCACCTCGTCGTCAGTGGCGACGGCACGCGGGAGCGGGTAGACGTCCTGGTGGCGTTCCAGGACGACGGTGCGGAGTCCGCGCCGGGCGAGGAGCAGGGCGGCGGTCACGCCCACCGGTCCGGCGCCGATGATCACCACGGGTACGTCCGCCCCGTCACGTTCGACGATCATGTTTGGCGTCTCACTTCGCGTCCGTGATAGGGGTGCGCTGCTCGCCGAGGTCGATCCGGCCGTCCGGCGTCGCGATCGTCGCCGTCATCACGTCACCCGTGTGCAGGTAGTGCGCGTTCTTCGCCTGCGACCTGAAGAACGCCTTCCATTTGACGGCGGGCGGCAGCAGGGCGCCGATCTTCTCGACCAGCTTGGGCGGGGCCTTCAGCGCGGTGCCACCGGGCGTGCCGGTCAGCAGCAGGTCGCCGGGGTCGAGGGTCTGGAAGCGGGCCAGCAGGGTCAAAGCCTGCGCCGGGCGGACGATCATGTCGGCGAGGGTGCGGTCCTGGCGCAGCTCGCCGTTGACGGACAACTGCAGTCGCAGGTCGAGGAGATGGGCGAAGTCGTCGGGCTCCAGCAGCGCCAGGTACGGCCCGGTCGGGGTGAAGGTGGGGTACGACTTGCTCTCGTAGAACTGCGTCTTGGTCAGCTGCACCTCGCGGGCGCTGATGTCGTTGATGATCACCAGCCCGGCGACGTACGAGGGGAGGTCCCGCTCCTCGACCACCGTGCCGATGGGCAGGGGCGCGCCCATGACCAGGCCGAGCTCGATCTCGTAGTCGAGGAACCTGACGTGGGAGGGGCGGGCGACGGCCTCGCCGGGTCCGCTGACCGAGCCGGACGCCTTGCGGAAGAAGGCGGGCGGGATGTCGCCGGTGAAGCCCGAGTCGCGGGCATGGCTGCGGTAGTTGACCATCTGGGCGACCACCCGGCAGGGCGTGGTGACCGGCGAGAGCGCCACCAGGTCGGCGACAGGCGTGCCCGGCTCACCCGAGAGTGCCGCGTCGCGTACGGCGTCACGGTCGGCGATCAGCTCGGCGGTGGTGACGGCCTTGGTGTCCACGGGGACGGCACGGTCACCGAGGACCGCCCACCATCCGTCGACCGTGCGCAGGACGTTCGTACTCATGTCATTGCCTTCATCAGGGGTCGGTCGGGGTCAGGAGTTGGCGGCCTTGAGCAGGCCCAGCAGGCGCGCCGCATCCATCTCGTTGTCGTCGCGCAGGGCCTGGATGACGTCGCGGACCCGCTGCGGGGAGGGGCTCGCGCCGAGGAAGTCGCGGGTGGCGGGCGGGCCCCACTGGGCCAGGCCGCTGGTCGACAGGGGTGCCCAGCCCGGCTCGACGTCGCTGGAGAACAGGTCGCCGTCGGCGAAGTGCTCCAGCATGAAGCGGTCGGGGTCGCGCCAGTAGTCGAAGAGCTGGCTGCCCTGGACGTGCCGACCGATACCCCAACTGTGCTTGTAGCCGCGCTCCTTGAGGTACTCGCCGCCGGCGGCGATGGAGTCCAGGTCGGTGACCTGGTAGGCGGAGTGGACGTACCCCGTGCCCGGGCCCAGGTGCATGGCCAGGGTGTGGTGGTCGGCCGGCACGTTGCCCAGGTCGCAGCGGATGAACGCCATCGTCGGGCCGCGGTCGCGCTGCCCGTCCAGGAACAGGAAGTCGGACACGATCATCCCGAGGGTGTCCAGGTACCAGTCCAGCGCCTGCGCGAACACCCTTGTCTCCAGCACCACATGCCCCAGCCGCTGGATACGGGAGGGTTCGCGCGGCGGACGCTGGGTGGCGTTCGTACGACGGTGATCCGTGCCGAAGTTGAACAGCAGTGGCCGCTGCTCCGGCAACGCGGGGAGCTGTTCGCCGCAGTGCACCACCCGCACCGGGAAGCCCGAGGGGTCGAGCAGGTCGACCGCCTTGCCGCCACCGGGAACGTCGGCATCCCGTACGGACGATCCGGTGGCCCGCGCCAGCCGGTCCAGGTCGGCCCGCTCCGCCGCACGGAACGCCGGGCCGATGAAACGGGACGTACGACCGCGCCGGATCACCATGCACGGCGAGCCCGCGAAGGTGCCCCGCAGCCACAGCCCACTCTCCGTGCGTGCGGCGACCTGGAAGCCGAAGTCCCGGGCGAAGACCTCGGCCCGCTCCAAGTCCGGCTTCTCGAACTCCAGCCAGGCCAGGTCCGCGACCTTGATCACGGGATTGCGGGAGCGACCGGGATGCTCACCGCGCAGGGCGCCCTGTTCGCTGTGCAGGTCCTGGTGGGCCGTCTTGACATCGGGCCCGTGGACGCGGGTTTCAGACATGGTGCCCTCCGAGCAGTATCGCTTCAATGAAGAAATCATCAGGTCTGACAATTCTGTCGTCAAGATATTCACGGCAGGATTGATGAACTCATCAGAGCTGCTATTGTCATCGCACGGGCGGGTAGACTCTGCGCATGTCTACGTCAGCACCGCCCAGCAACCGCTTCGAGCGGCGCCGCGCCGAGACCCGTCGGGCGCTCGTCCGCGCGGCCCGGCAGATACTGGCCGAAACCGGGGACACCAGCGCCAGCATCCAGGCGATCGCCGAACGCGCGGACGTCGGTTTCGGATCCTTCTACAACCACTTCGAGTCCAAGACGGAGCTGTTCGAGGCAGCCGTGGTGGACGCGCTGGAGGAGTTCGGCCGGAACTTCGATGAGCGCCTGACGGGGATCGACGACCCGGCGGAACTCGTCGCGGCGGGCTTCCGGCTCAGCGCCCGCATGGCCGACTCCCATCCCGAGCTGATGCAGGTCCTGCGCCGCCGCGGCCTCGGTCACATCCACTCGGACAACGGCCTGGCCCGGCGGGCACTGCGAGACCTTGAGGCCGGCCTGACGTCCGGCCGCTTCACCCCCGTCGATCCGGTGGTCGCCCTGACCGCACTGGGCGGAACCCTGTTGTCCCTGGTGGAGATGCGATTCGCCCGCCCCGACCTGGACGGCGACGAGGCCGCCGTGAACCTCGCCGAGATGGTCCTGCGCATGCTGGGCGTACCCCAGGACGACGCCCACGAAGTCGCCCGGCGCCCCCTCCCCGCCCCCGCCTCACCGGCCGCTTCCACGCGGTGAGCGACGGCTCGGCCGGAAGGTGGCCGAGCGGCCGGCGAAGTCGGCGCCGATCGCGTCCCGCCGGGGAATGACGGCGTACGGGTGCGGCCCTCGAGGACGTTCCACAGCGGGAGGGGGCCTGTTGAAAGGTCCTTTCACTATGAGCCTCCGATCAGGTCGCGTGGTCTGGTGCCGTGCGTCGCAAGGCACCGGAGCGCCCTCGATGGGGGTCCCCCGCTCGAGCGAGGCCGAGGGTGCGGGAGGAGCCACGTGGGCGGTCCGGCGACGCGGCGAGGTGCGGTGCCAGGCCGCGCGACCCGGGCGGGCATGGTGAAAGGACCCCTGAGGCGTGATCCACCCTGGTCAGCAGCGCCTTCAGCGAAGGGAGCAGCTCACCCTGGACGCTGCGGACGTCCGTGAAGGCGACCGGGGAGTGTGGGCTGCCGCGGCCGTCGGCCTGGTGATCAACGGAGCTGCGCTGTTCGGCACGTCCGCAAGATGCCGGAGCCGTGCCCCGCGATCGTCCGGCCCGCCCCACCCTCACCGGCGAAGATCTCTGCGGCGTAGGCCGCCATCGGCCTGATCGTGGTGGCCGCACTCGGCGGACCGACCGTCAGGGCCCGGCTCCGAGGCCCCGCCTGGGACAGGGAGGCGGGCCAGGTCACCCGAACCGAACCGCACGGAAGTGTTCCGCTGCGTCACCGCCGCCGGCCCGGCTCTCACCTCGTGCGCCCCTGCCCCATCAGGGGTGCGCGGCGAAGTACCGGGCGATGCCCGTGATCCCCTCGCTCACGGCTCCCTCGACGATGGGTGCCAGCGCCTCGGGAAGGATTTCCTGGCTGTAGACCACGCGTGAGCCGTCCGCGTCGGGAAGCACGTCGATGGTGCCCAGGTGGAAGTCGATGGGCTGAGGCATGCCTTCGACGAACCGGTACTGGAAGCGGCGCAGTGCGTCGTCCTTCGTCACGACGAGGGACTTCAGCGTGCCCTCGGCCGTGGTCAGGTGGCGGTGCGTGCCGTCGAAGTGCGCCTCCCGCACGGCCGGGAACCACTGCGGAATCATGCTCACGTCGGTGAGCACGGCCCAGACGCGGCCGGGGTCCTGTGCGAGTCGGGTGTCGAAGCGGAACGTTGCCAAGGGGAACTCCCTGGTTGTGGTGATGACGACTTCGGACAGGCGCCGTACGGCGAAGGATCAGAAGGGGTAGAGGGAATGCTCGGTGGAGAGGTGACCCAACGGGTGTTCGAGAAGGACTCGATGCCCCAGCGCCCTCCGAAGCGGCCGTAACCGGAGGCCGCGAAACCGCCGAAGGGTGCCTGCGGTTCGTCCCCCACCGACTGGTCGTTCACATGCACGATGCCGGTGCGGATACGGCGTGCCACCTTCAGGCCATGGGTGCCGTTCTCGGTGAGGATGCCGCAACTGAGGCCGTGCTCGGTGTCGTTCGCAAGGGCCACCGCCTCGTCATCGTCCGCGAAGGCCCTGACGGCGACGACGGGTCCGAAGGCCTCGGCGTGGTGCAGTTCCGCGTCCTCGGGCAGGTCGGTCAGCACGGTCGCCGGATACAGGGCCCCCTCCGGCCTGCCACCGCCGGTCAGGACGCGCGCGCCGTTGCCGACCGCGTCCGTGACCAGGGCAGCGACCCGCCACGCGGCGGCTTCGTCCACCAGCGGGCCGATGACGGTGCCAGGCAGGCCCGGATCGCCGCTCGGCAGACCGGCGACCTTCGCGGTGAACCGCCGGGTGAACTCGCCGACGAGTGAGGTGTGCACCAGGACGCGGTCGGCGCACATGCGGACCTGGCCGGAGTTCATGAACGCGGCGAACGCGGCGGCGTGTCACCCGCCACGGCACCGCTGTCACCGGCTCCGCATCCTGATGCACCCACCGCACCCCCGGTGCGGAGCCGCTCTCCCGGCTCCGCACCGGTCCTCGTACACGTCGCCCACCCGGCCGGGACTGCCCTGGCTGAACTCACCGGCGGAGGATCGCCACGCGGCGACCTGCGAAAATCCGAGTTGTTCAAGTCGCTGCCGGAAGTACCCGTGCGATCGACGCCGAGTTCGGCGTCGCGCAGGCCATGGTCGAGCAGCAACGGCTCCGACGACGTGCTGTCCTTCGTCGCGCCGTCGGCGATGGACAGCTGGAGCTTCGACGCGATGGACTTCGTCCGGCAGGCCGTCTCCCGTGGACTCGCACAGAACGACTGGTGCCTGACGAGCGTTCAGGCGGGCCTCGAGCCTTGGCGGAACGGCGTGGGGCAAGCGGTGAACTCCTTCTCGTCAACCGTCAACCGTCAACCTCGGCGGCGGCACACCCGGCCAGGAACTCCCGGCGGGCCCGCGGCATGCAAGGTGGCCTACAGCACCAGCGTGTGGCAGGGCGGCTTCACCGCCGATGTCACCTTGACCAACACGCATTCCACGCCGGTCAACGGTTGGAATCTCGCGTTCACCCTACGCGTGGGGCAGACGATCACCAGCGCGTGGAACGCCGGGATCTCTCCGTCGTCGGGAGCGGTCACGGCCGACAACCTGGCGTACCACGCATCTCTTGCGCCTGGCGGCCAGGTCTCCTTCGGCTTCCATGCCTCTCACAGCGGTGGCTTCACCTCCGGCCGCCTTCAACCTGAACGGCACGCCCTGCACCACCGCGTGATGTATTCACCATGACTCGCCTGATCCGAGCCGCCGGTCGGCCGGCCGCCCCACTGCCGAGCACACACCGGACCCGAGTCGCAGTCACTCACCCGGGACCCGCCCGCCAGGCTCGTGCCTGACGGGCGGCGGGTCCCGTCTTTCTCATGAGGCACCCGTCTCCGACTGTTCGCATGCGTTCCACCCGCGCACACGGTGGACATGAGCGGTCTTCGGGTAGGAGGTCTCGGCGTCCGAGCGTGGGCCGATCTCGAACAGGTCGATCATCAAGAAGAGCGGGTAGGTGGGAGCCTGACGCGTCCGCTTCACCATGACGCCCTCGCAGCCGATGATCGTGCCCGATGGCCCCCACACAGCCGTCCAGGTGTGGGGTTTCGAGGCGTCCAGAGGAAGGACGACTTCCGTCATGTCGGTTGTCAACCGCCTGTCCGAATGGGCTTTCACCCCGCACCGGGCGTGACTCTGCCCCTCGCCGACGGCGTCGGCGTCGATCTCGAAGACACAGATCTCACCGCTCTCCCCCTCCGACAGATGCTCCGTGCCCACAAGCCACGCCGCGAGCATGCACCCCTCGTCCACGCTCGCGCTCACCGTCACCTCCACCCGTCCGGCCGTGGGCGCCCAGAGCAGCCGCTCGGGGGTCTGCGTGCGGACGGCGAGTCCGTCGGAACGGTGTCGGTGTGTTCCCCGGTGAGATCCCACCGGGCCGGAGAACACGCCGGTCTGCACATTGGACACACGGAGCGGAGCGTCCTCCTCTCGCCAGTCCGGCTGGTCGGCGTCGATACGCAGCCGCAGTCCCGATTCGTCGATGTCGTAGCGTGCCCGAGACCGCTCGGGTGACGTCCAGTGAGGCAGATAGTGATCGACCCAGCAATCCTTCCTGAGCTGCGGAACGGCGAAATCGTCCTCGAAGTCAGGCTCACGAGCCGGAGAATCGGGGAGCAGCAGGACATCTTCACCCATGCCACCATCGTCCCAGACGACGGCCCTGGCCTGTCGGCGCTGCTCCCCCTGTGCGCGGAACGAAGCCGGCGATGTGCACAGCGCGTTGACTCATGAATGACGCGAACGCGACGTCGTCACCTGGCCGACTCAGCACGGGTCACGCCGGGAAGCCGTGTGCCCCGTTCCTTCGCCCCGTAAGATCGGATGATCTCGTGGGGGAGGTGGTCATGGGCAGGCGACGCCCCGGTACACCGACGCTGGAAGAGGTGGCCGCTCACGCCGGGGTGGGGCGTGGCACGGTGTCTCGCGTCATCAACAACGCGGCTGGTGTGAGGGAGTCGACGCGCGAAGCCGTGCAGCGAGCCATCGAGGAGCTGGGGTACGTTCCCAATCTCGCGGCGCGCTCCCTGGCCGGGCAGCGGACCGATGCCGTCGCTCTCGTCCTGACGGAGCCCGACTGGCGCGTGTTCGCCGAGCCGTTCTTCTCGGAGATCGTCCGCTCGCTCGGGGACGCGCTGGCGCACACCGGGATGCAACTGCTGCTGACCCTGGTGCGCTCGGACATCGAGCGCAAGCGCTTCCTGGAGTACGCGCGCGGCGGTCGGGTCGACGGGGTACTGCTGTTGTCCGTGCATGCGGGAGACCGGCTCCCGGACATGCTCGCCGAGGCGCGGCTGCCGACCGTGATGCTGGGCCGCCGCTCGGGCGACGAGTACGTCAGTTACGTGGACGCGGACAATGTGGGCGGTGCCCGCAGCGCCGTCTCCCACCTGCTGGCACGGAGCCGCGGAACGATCGCCACCATCACGGGGCCGCTGGACATGTACGTCGCCCAGTGCCGGCTGCGCGGCTACCGGGATGCTCTGACGCTTGCCGGCTTGAGGTACGAGGAGTCCTTGGTCGCCGAAAGCGACTTCTCGGAGGACAGCGGGCGCCGCGCCATGGCGGAACTCCTCGAACGGCACCCGGACATCGACGGCGTCCTCGCCGCGTCGGACACCACGGCGGCGGGGGCTCTGCATGCACTGCGTGCGGCGGGACGGCGCGTACCGGAGGATGTCGCCGTGATCGGTTTCGACGACTTTCCGCTGGCTCAGCGCACCGATCCGCCTCTGACCACCGTGCGTCAGCCGCTGGAGGAGATGGGCCGGGCCATGATCCGGCTGCTCCTGGAGGACATGGACGAGCCGTCGGTGGCCTACCGCCACGTCATCCTCCGCACGCAGCTGCAGGTCCGTGAATCGGCGTGACGAGCGTCTTCGCCCGCCGGGTGTCCCGAGCCGGAGACGACCGCCACGGGTTTCGGGAGCGCTCTCACTCGCTGGGCCGTGCCGGCGGTCCACCGCTCGGGTACATCGCCCGCCAGGCGCCTGCTGCCACCCGGATCCGGCCGCTACGTGTCCCCGATGACGATGATGTCCAGCGTCCGCGGTCCCTGCACGCCTTCGACGCGGTCCAGCTCGATGTCGCTGGTCGCCGAGGGACCGGACACGAGCGTCAGGGGCCGGTACGGATCGATGCGGCCAAGAGCCTCGGGCACATCGAAGACGATCTGGCCCTCGCGGACCAGGCAGATGTGCTGGTCCGGAAGGAGGGTCAGGGCCCGGCGCCCCTGGCCGGGGCCATGGTCGAGTATCACGGTCCCGGTCACGGCGATGGCGGTCGTGGCGGTGGTGAGCACCGCGTCCGCCGCGTCGAGCTGCCCCGGGGTCAGCGACGGGGAGTCCTGCAGCCGGGACCAGGGTCCTTGGGGAATCAGGCCGGCGGGAAGGCCCGGCGGGACGACCAGCGAACGTGCTCCGGTCCGCACCAGCGCGTCCTGGACCGCTATGGCGGCCCCCTGGCATGAGCCTGGCCGTCACAGGCGTGGACGCCGAGCACTCCGGGTCGCCTCCGCCACCGTCAACGCCATGTTGCAGGTCGGCGGCTCGATCGGCACCGCCCTGCTCAACACCCTGCCACCAGCGCCGCCACCGACTCTCTGACCGGCAAGGACCCCGGGGACCCCGCCGTGCAGGCCCATGCGGGCCTGGATGCCTACTCCACCGCCTACTGGTGGTCGGCCGTCTTCTTCGCCGTCGGACTGGTCATCAGCGTCATCCTCTACCGACGCGGCGTGCCGGAGCAGGACCCGGACGCCGCCCCCGTCGTACACATGTGACGTCGGAGAAAGGGCCGGACCGATCCGGTGTACCGGGTCGGTTCGGCCCATCGGCGCGCCGGCGTCGCCGGTCCTCTGCGGCGGGAAGTCGTACAGCCGACGTGGGTCCATATGACCGTTCCGGCCCCACCGAACACCGTGATGCTTGAGCATGCGGAGGTCGACCTCATCGTCGGCCGCAGACGGAGGTGGGCGATCGGCACCCTGGTCGAGCGCACCAGCCCGCTAGGGGCATCGTGCCGCGGAGACAAGACCCCCGCCGAAGCCATACCGGAATACCCGCAGGCCCATTGACCAGGTGATTCACAACGACTGCGGGATGCCGCCCGTCCCCGGTGGGAGAGCGGACGGCAGGCTGGAGGTGGCCCGAGAGCGTCGGCATCCCTGTCGGTGGGGTCAGCTCGTCACGCGGAAGGTGGCGTCGCTGCGTCCCGTGGCGGTGGTGATCGGGTCCAGCCGCAGTTCGTAGGCGTAGTGGCGGATGTAGTGGTCGGGGTGGTCGTACGACTGGAAGAGGACCAGGTGGGGTTGCGAGGCCGGCGACCTGGCGGAAGGTGGCGTCGGCGGCGAACTGGGCGGTGCCGTCGTTGTGGACCAGTTGGAAGTCGTAGTTGGCGTGGCGCAGGAAGTACCCGGGGAAGTTCACCGACTCGAAGGAGACGGTGCCGGGTCCCGCCAGGCCGGGTCTGAGCCGCAACTTGGCGTCCTCACTGGTGACGTTCTGGTCGATGCGTACGTCGAATTGGTGTGCCGCACGTACCGGTCCTGGAAGTCGTACGACTGCAGCCGGTTGACGGTGGTGCCGGGCCAGCGGGTGAGGACGCGGGTCTCCTCTCCTCGGCGGCCGTCAGGTTCAGGATCGAGCCGTGGCGCTTCTTCGGCCCGCCCACGTTGTAGCTGCTCGACGCCGGAATCTGGTAGGTGCCGATGGCGGAGGGGTGGTCGTCCTGCCCGGCATGTAACCACGCCCCGAGGCGTACTGGTCGAGGTAGAGGGTCCACTCGTTGCGGTCACGGAACCTCATCCACATCGGGCCCTCCACCTGGGAACCGGTCAGGCCGATGCCGGAGAGGTTGCCGAGAGTCGTCCAGGTCCCGAGGATCGAGTTGCTGCCTTCGAGGGTGATCTGGCCGTCGCCGGAGGCGCGCACGTAACGGTAGTTGCCACACCGGTCGGCACCTCGACGATCTGGGTGTCGATGAGTTGTCCTTGCGCCATGCCACCGTCGGGGAAGACGGCACAGTGGGTTGATGAGGGACTGGTGAACGCTGACCCGCCTATGCGACGCTTCAGGGACAACCAGCCTGGTCTGGTGAGAGGCCCCGCGCCGCCCTTGCTGGTCACCTTGTCGGTGACCGGGGCGCGGTACGGGTTGTCTTGCTCGGCTGTACGCCGCCCCACGCCGCGTGCTTGATGCCCTCCCCCACAGAGGGCGTGATGGGCTCGACCCCGGAAATCGAGGGGCGAACCGTGAGCGATCTCACCGTGCTTTCACAGCGGTACCCCGACCGCAGCGTGATCACCGTGCGCGGGGAGATAGATGCGCATACCTGTCCCCAGCTGGAGAGGGCCGCGGCCGCCATCCCGCTGAGCGGCAAGACGTTGTACGTGGACCTGTCGGGCGTGTCCTTCATGGACTCCAGCGGGCTGAACCTGCTCGTGCAGCTGCGTCGGCGCCTTCACGCCCAAGGCGTCGGCCTGACCGTCACAGGGCTCCAGCCCCAGCCCGCACATCTCCTGGAGATCACGGAAACCTACGCCCTCTTCACGGCCGATAGCACCGGGGTGGACGACTCGGATGAGGCGCTGACCGCATGACCTGTCCGGTCAGGTCAGCGGTGGACCAGACGCAAGGACTGCCGGACTGCGGGAGAGGGCGCACAGTCACGTCCCGTGCCCGAACTTCGTCGACGCCGACGAGCTTGGCGTCGGCGAGGCGGCGGTTGCCGTCGACGACGACGTATTCACCTGATGCGAGCTCTCTGTGTCCGCACCAATGCCGATGCCTGCAGCCGCCCCCAGGGGCGCACAGGAGGCAGCGGCGCGGACGGCGGCAAACTGCCAGCGGGCCCTTGCTCACCTCAGTCCGCTCATAGAGGCGAGCGGCCAGAGCCGCAGACAGAACGATGCCACTGGGAAGCTGGTCGGCGGGCCGCGTCAAAGGGGTGGGCTGGCCAGGCAGCCATGCCTGGCCGCGAGACGGCAAATGTCACCCGACCGGCCTACACGCTTTCGCGCCGGGCGAGCGCCATAGCCTCGTTCGGACCAGTCTGATCAGGAGCCTATGCCACCGCGTTCCCGTGATCACTGCTCCACCGGGAGGCGTCATGGTCGTGATTGCTCTGCTCCTGCCGGTGTTCCTCGTGCTCATGCTGTTCGGGCTGGACACGTTGGAGAACTTTTTGTTCCCCCAGCACACGAAAGAGTCCCAGCACACGAAAGAGTCCCAGCACGACGCGGAAGAATCTCGGAAGTCACTGGGACCTGCGGCAACCATCAGCTTCCTTGCGCCGTCTGACGAACCACCCGCTTAGTCCCCCTCAGCGACGGCAGGCTACAGCCGCCAGCCCGGGGCACACCCGCCTCGCACCGTCCAAGACGTCTACCTCGTGCGTGTGCGGCGGACGCGCGAACATGCTCGTCCTCCGGCTGCAGCGAATCCCCGGGGCCAGGCGGTTGCGCGGTCGGGTACGCGCGCATGGAGGGCTATGGTGCGGTGCGGCGGTCCCCCGTTGTGCGTGGCGGCTTGTCGGACTGCGCGTGGCGGAGGACGTGATGGGGCCCCGGCGCTGCTTCGTCCGCTGCAGCGGGCGTAGTTGTTCTTGTAGTACAGCTGGTGCGCCCGCTGGCCGGAGGTGTTGAAGCGGTCGTCGTCCAGATCCGGACTCGGTGATGCGGGCCGTGGCGGTAGAAATGCTGACGGAGCTGCTGGTGAGCACGGCGCTCCGCGCTTGGCGCCGCAACCTTCGCACCACCGTCGTATCGCACGCGTGGCAGTGCAGGTGCCACCGTTGGTGGCCCGCATGCCACCCGCGCCGGTCAGTTCACGAGGATCCGGTGGACAGCCGACCTATGGGGCGGCTGGGTGTCACAGCCAGCCGTTGCGACGGAAGGCCCGGTACAGCAGTCCTGCGCCCACAGCCATCACGGTGATTGCGCACGGGTAGCCGTAGCGCCAGTCGAGTTCCGGCATGTGGGCGAAGTTCATGCCGTAGATCCCGGCGATCATGGTGGGGATGGCGAAGATGGCCGCCCAGGCACTGATGCGGCGCATGTCGTCGTTCTGCCAGGTGCCCACCTTTGCCAGATGAGCGTCGAGGACGGAGGCGAGCAGGTCGTCCAGGGCGCGGACCTCGGTGTCGGTGCGGGTGAGGTGGTCGGTGACGTCACGGAAGTACGGCAGGACCTGCTGCGGCCAGTCATCCCGCGCGGTGGCGAAGGGCTGCATGACCGGGACCAGTGGCCCGACGGCGTCGCGGAACTCCACCACCTCCCGCTTGAGCGAGTAGATCTGCTCTGTGAGGTCATCCCGTGCGGACGAGAAGACGCACCGCTCCAGCTGCGTCAGGTCCGTCCGCACCTGCGCGGCAGCTTGTGCGTAGGCGTCGACGATCACATCGGTGACCGCGTGCAGGACGGCGACCGGTCCCAGCCGTGCCATGTCCGGCTGCTGCGCGAGCCGGCGCGCGGCCTCCACCGTGGGATCGTTTCCCCCGTGCCGGACGGTCAGCACGAACGACGGGCCGAGGAAGATCATTACTTCGCCGGTTTCCACATCCGCGCTCTGCTCGACGAACCACAGTGTCTTCACCGCCACCGCCAGGACATCGCCGTAGCGCTCCTGCTTCGGCCGCTGATGGGCCTGGACCGCGTCCTCGATCGCCAGAGGATGCAGCTTCAGGTACTCGCCCAGCCGCTGCAGCTCCTCCTGGCGGGGCTCGTCCAGGCGGATCCAGGCGAACTCGTCCTGCTTCAGCACCGCCAATCGATCCAGGACGGTCTGGCATCCCGCATCAGCCTGCCGACCGTCGATCGACTCGTACTCACCTGTCCGCTCCTGATAGATCGCACATTCCATGCTCATCGGATGCTTCCGCCACCGCATTCCATGCGCTACGGGAGTGCAAAGGGACTATCGCAGTGAGTCATCCGCACCGGGTGGCCACCAGACCTTCACGAAGGGCGGTTGCTGGCCGGCGGAACCCGGTGGAAAGCCGCTCGTGCGTTACTGGCCGGAGGGAGCCGTCGAGGCGCCCGACGGGACGACGCGAAGGACCTCCGGCCGGGCGCCTGGCCGCGCTGCCCAGCCGCTTCCCGCTTCGCACACGCCGCATACGGCGTCGCGGAAGTCCAGGACCATCACGCCGTCGATCTTCTCGATGCCGCCGGAGCCGAATCGGACCCACAGCGGGTAGGCGCCGAGGTCACCGGCGAGGGCAAGCTCCCGAGCGGACGCCGCGTCCGGTGGCAGATACTGCCACCCAGCAAGATCGCGTCGGTCGTCCTGGCCATGGTGCGCCACGAGCAGTGCCTGGCCGACATGGCCGGCGGCAACCATGTGTCCGAGACCACTGTCCGCCGCCGGCGCGACGAGCTGATCGCCCTCCTCGCCGCGCAGGCGCCGCGCCTGGACCGCGCCCTGAAGCAGGCCGCCCAGCAGGGCGGGGTGGCACGTCGGAGGGGCCGCGAGCCTGTTTCCGCTCTGCGCACGTTCAGCGGCCCCCCGCGGTGGGCCGCGCGATGCGCACCGGCTCCGGCATGGCCGGTGGCTGGCCATGCCTGGCCAGCCTGTCCGACGCCGCGCTGCGCGCACCCTGCGGATCGGGCTTGACCAGGTCGTCGACCGGTCCTCCATCCTCCGAGTCGCGTTGGACACCTGGGGCCGCACCGCACGCGGGGCACGGGGTGGCGTAGGCGGGGGCACGGGGGTTACCCGGCGGATATGGCCAGGTTGCATCTTCCAGGACGGACAGCGCATCGCATCAAGGACGAGGGGCAGGCACCGGAGGTGCCGACGCCCGAGGAGGCCGGGCCCGGGCCCGAGATCGAGCAGCGGGCCCCGGACGCCCCGACGAAGCTGCCCAGGCAGGCCTGGGGCTCTGTGCTCAAGGGGGCTCTGCGCGAGTTCAAGGACGACGAGCTGACCGACCGCTCGGCGGGCCTGACGTACTACGGGGTGTTGTCGCTGTTCCCGGCACTGCTCGTGCTGGTCTCACTTCTGGGCATCGCCGGGAAGTCGGCCACCGACACGGTGCTGGACAACCTCAAGCAGCTCACCCCCGGCTCAGCTCGCGACATCATCACCAGGGCGGTGGAACAGCTGCAGGGTAACGCCGGGGCGGGGTCCGTCATGGCGATCGTGGGTCTGGCGCTGGCGGTGTGGTCGGCCTCGGGCTACGTCGCGGCGTTCATCCGGGCGGCGAACAGGGTCTATGACATGCCGGAGGGGCGTCCGGTGTGGAAGATCCTTCCCATACGGATCGCGCTGACCGTGGTGCTGATGGTGCTTGCGGTGATCAGCGCGCTGATCGTGGTCTTCACCGGCGGCCTGGCGCAGCAGGCCGGGCAGGCTCTGGGGATCGGGGACACCGCTCTGACGGCGTGGTCGATCGCCAAGTGGCCCGTCCTGGTCCTCCTGGTCACCGTCATGATCGCGATCCTGTACTGGGCCAGCCCGAACGCCAAGGTCAAGGGATTTCGGTGGGTCACCCCCGGCAGCTTCCTCGCCCTGGTCATCTGGATGATCGCCTCAGCCGGGTTCGCGTTCTACGTCGCGAACTTCGCCTCCTACAACAAGACATACGGCACGATGGCCGGTGTCATCGTCTTCCTGGTATGGCTGTGGATCACCAACCTGGCCATCCTGCTGGGCCTGGAGTTCGACGCCGAGACCGTACGGCAGCGGGCCATCGCGGGTGGCTTGCCGCCGGACAAGGAGCCCTACACCCAGCCCCGCGACACCCGCACGTGGGACGAAGAGGACGTACGCCGCCTGGATGACGCATGATCGCGCCCTTGCCAGGAGAGGCTGATCCGGACTCCAGTGGCTTACTCCGTGGCATCTTGGGAAAACGTGCAGGCCATGAGGTTGCTTACGGCGTTGCGCGAATTTGATCGAGTGGGAACGCAGCAGGCGGCCCGCTATATCCCGCCCAGTGTGGGCAAGGCGCTCTCCGCGGTGGAGGAGAGCGCCGAGAGCACGAAGTTGTGGTGCGGCGCTGCCGCCGCAATGGCGTGGCTGGGCGGGTGGCGCGGCCGCAAGGCGGCGGCCGGCGGCCTGGCCGCCCTGGCGGTCGCGCAGCTGATCTCGAACGGCCTGTGCAAGCAACTGGCCGACCGTCCCCGGCCGCCGAAGGAGTGGTTCCCCCACGACGAGGCCGACGACCGCCCCGAATCCTCCTCCTTCCCCTCGGGACATACCGCCGCCGCTGTCGCCTTCACCGCCGCCGTAGCCCCCACATGGCCGGCCGCCGGTGCGGCGTGTGCCGTTCCCGCCGTCATGGTTGCGGTCGAGCGGGTGCAAAGCGGCGCCCACTACCCGAGCGATGTGACTGCCGGCGCCGCCATCGGCCTGGCCAGCGCCTGGCTCACCCGCCACGCTCCGCGCCTGTTCCTGCGCCACTGGACCTTCTAGCGGCCAGGACAGCGACTGCGCCGAGCACCCTGCCAGGCCCGGGAAGGCGGAGACAGGAAGCTGAGGCCTCGGCAATCCCGTGGTCAATGGGCACCTGCGGCAGATCAGGAGGTCACGCGAAGGTGTCAATTGACCTTGGCTACGACTCCCGCCCTGCCCGTCCGGTACGCGACCGGCCTGGACCCTAACGCCGCCTGTCGACAGGTCGGCAACTGCGCGCCATGTTCGTCGCCGTGGAGCACCAAGTCCCGCGCTGGACGGCGAGAGCCGACGCGCTCACCGCGCCGCGGCACAGCAGTGGCACCGCGCCGTCCTGGAGCGCGGCCCGGGTGCCCGGGTGTACGCGGCCGTGCGGGATGCCGTCATCCGCACGATCAGTCCCGGCAGATCCGCCTCGACTCCTCCGCCGGCGGGGGTGTACTTCCTGCTGTGTGCATCGGCAGCGCGGCGAGCCTGCAGCCGCCCCTGCACCATGACAGCGCCACGGGACAGTTAGATCATCTTGCGGAGGTTTCACCACACACCCACTTACACGCCCGCATTGATCTCGTTCGTCCGGTTTCACACACTTTGTAATGGTGAGCCGGACAGGGTGAGCCGAAACGCGACAAGAGAGAGGGTGAGACGGTGATCACCCACGAGCAGATTCCCACTGTGCTGGACCATCCGGTCTATGACACGGACGGCAACAAGATCGGCGAAGCCAAGCATGTCTTCCTCGACGACACCACCGGCCAGCCCGAGTGGGTGAGCGTGAGGACCGGCCTGTTCGGCACCAGCGAGTCCTTCGTACCCATCCACGACGCCTCCATCGTGGAAGACCACCTGGAGGTCCCCTACCGCAAGGACACGGTCAAGGACGCACCCAACGTCGACGTCGAAGCGGGCGGACACCTCTCCGAAGACGAGGAACACCGCCTGTACCAGCACTACGGCATCGACTGGGACGCGGCCTGGCAACAGGCCAACCAGCCTGGCGAGGGCGGCTGGGCCCGCCCCGGCACCGCCCCGGGGACGACAGTCCCTTCCGACGCTGACCTCGACGCCGCAGATACGGCCGCCATGTCCGGCACCGCACGCCCGGAAGCCAGGCAGGACGACGCCATGACGCGCTCCGAGGAGCGCATGCACGTCGGCACCGAACGTCGCGAGACCGGACGGGCGCGGCTGCGCAAGTACGTCGTCACCGAAGAGGTGCAGCAGACCGTGCCCGTGCGCCGTGAGGAGGTCCGCGTCGAACGCGAGCCGATCACGGACGAGAACCGGGACGCTGCCCTGTCCGGGCCCGACATCAGCGAGGCCGAGCACGAGGTCATCCTCCACGAGGAGCGCCCCGTGACCGAGACGGAGACGGTACCGGTGGAGCGCGTGCGCATGACGACCGACGAACGGACGGAAGAGGAGACGGTGCACGGCCAGGTCCGCAAGGAACGGATCGACACCGAAGGCGTCGACGAAGACCGGCGCGGCACCTGACAGAACCCGCATCCTGCGAGACGCACCGGTCCGCTCGGAACCTGCCCGAGCGGACCGGTCATATGTGTCTCGCAGTCCCGTCGCCCAGACACACCGTTGAGGGACACGCAGGTAAGGGTCGCCGCCGCAGGCCGCCAGCCCGCCAGCCCGCCAAGCCGCCCAAGCCGCCAGGCCGCCAGGCCGCCAGGCCGCCAGGCCGCACCTGCGGCTGCCCACATAACGGCGGTCCTTCGCCCTTGGGTCGCAGACCGTGCTTTGCCGCCCGCCCTGAACTCGCCTGTTCGGGGTACTCGCGCGCTCATCGAAAGGGCCGGTGCGCAATACAGCCCGGCCGGCAGGACTTTGGACGGACGGGAGGTGACCACCGTGACAAACACGCAGCCGCACCACGCCGGCAGTACGGACCGCTCCGGGCAGGAGCCGGTGGGCGAACTGGTGCAGCGAGCCTCGCAACAGCTGACCGAGCTGGTGCGCGGCGAACTGAGGCTGGCGCAGGCGGAAATGAAAGAGAAAGGCAAGCGCTACGGCAAGGGCGGCGGCCTGTTCGGCGGCGCCGGCGTCGTCGGTTTCCTGATGCTGCAGGCGCTCGTCGCGACCGCGATCGCGGCGCTGTCGGTGCCGCTGCCGGTGTGGGCGGCGGCGCTGATTGTCACCGCGGTGCTGGGTGTGATCGCCGCGATCATGGCCATAAGCGGGAAGAAGCAGGTCGAGCAGGCCGCGCCGCCCATGCCCGAGCAGACGATCAACAACCTGAAGGCCGACGTGGCCGAGATCAAGGAGAGTGCACAGCGATGACCCAGCCGCCTCACGACGAGCCCACCGCCGCCGACCCCGACGAGCTGCGCGAGCAGGTCGAGCAGACCCGCGAAGAGCTCGGGCAGACGGTCGAGGCGCTGGCGGCCAAGACGGACGTCAAAACGCGCGCCCAGGACAAGGCCGCCGAGGTCAGGGAACAGGCCGCCGCGAAGGCCAGCGAGCTGACGGAGCAAGCCGCCCTCAAGGCAGGGGAACTGAAGGCCAAGGCCGCAGACCTCGCCCACCATGCGCAGGACAGGATGCCCGACCCGGTCAAGGACAAGGCCGCCCAAGCCACCGAGCAGGCCCGGGCCAAGGCGGCCCAGGCCGGCCAGATGTGGCAGGAGAAGGCGCCGGAACGGTTGCGGCAGCAGACAGCCCAGGGCGCGCAGCTCGCACGGGACAACCGTCACCTGCTGCTGGCCGCGGCCGGCGTTGCCGTCGTGGCGTGGCTGGCCTGCCGTCGACGCAACGGATGAAGCAGGTCGCAGGCATCAATGATCGCCTGTAAGGCGGTCGGTCTGCCTCTGGGCGCCGTCAGCGGCATGCCGCGGGAGCGCTGTGCAAGCAGCTGCGGAAGATACTCGCCACTGACGCCCGGCTGCCGCGCATGAAGCGGCGGGAGGGCCGGTACGTGTCAGCGCCCATACCGGCCCTCCCACTCCGGACAGTACTCGTACGCAGGATGCTCACAGCCATGTCAGATCAGCACGCGGCTGCCGTGAAGACAGCCGCAGCAGTCATCGCCGTGATCCTCGTCGTTCGGGCAGCGGTCCTCCACCAGGGCGGACGAGCGCGACGCGGCCGCGCTGCCCTTCCGTACAGCAGTTGTCCGGGCCTCGATCCGGACGACCGTGTCGGTCACCTCGACCGACTCCACACACACGCCATCGATCGATCCCCAGTCGCAGCTGGCAGGTGCGCCGCTTAGGGGTCTGACAAAGGCGTTGGACGTGGCGGCGGGTGATCAGGCAGGTGGCGAGGCCGAGGAAGGCTTCGTGGATGTCGTCGCGTCGGTCCCAGCGGATGCGCAAAGCGACGGAAGCCGTGCAGTCAGGCGATGGTCCTTCGACCACCCGGCGGAAGACACCGAGGCCGGAGCCGTGTGCCTGGCGCCCTTCGGCGATCACTGGGCGGATGCCTCGCTGCCAGAGACCGGCCGGGCAGCACCTCTGTCAGGCGAGGACATTGCGCGGTGGCCGCCGCGGGGGACGCATGCGAGATCCCGTGCCCGGACGATGTCGGCGCGGTCAGCTGACGGTGACCCTGTCCCGCATGTATCGTCGACGAACTTCCCCGCCGAGGACCAGACGCCGGCGCCAAAGAGCCTCAGGGGAGCCGAGCACCGCTGCCCGGTGCAGGGGCCGGCTCCCGTTCCAGCAGTCCGGATCCGCCTTCTTCGTCGAGGCGCCGGCGGATGTCGTCGGCATCCGTCCGGGACGTACAGGTCCCAGGTCAGCGTCTTCGGCCACGCCGGCTCGACGCCGGAGCGCCGGGAACCGTCATGCGCACGTCCCTCACCCGGATCGCGCGGGCGACGACGCCATCATCCTGACCTGCGGGCCTGTGCCCACCAGGAGATCGGTCGGATGACTGACCGGGCAGGCCACTACCCCGCCAGGGCGGCGGTCACCATCGAGATGCCTCTTCCGGGGCCGCTGCACGTCGCGGGAAGCGGAGCCCATTGATGTCCCCCCTCATTAAGGGCGATGGGAGGGGGCACTCGTGTCCGACCGTGCAATCCCCTCACGTAGAAGGAGTCGACTCATGGTGATCGCCGCCGTGATAGCCGGGTGCGTGGTCCTGGCGGTACTGGCCTTCCTCGTCCCCCGCCTCTCGCGCCACCCCGAACGCGGCACGCAGCGTTCGCTCGGCGTGGGCGCACGCGCGGGCGGCAAGGCGCCCGGCCCTCTGGGCCGGCTCTTCAGCAAGCCTTTCCGCAGCGGTTCCCGCGCCGTGGGCCGCAGCGGCTCGGTCGGCCGCCGCGCCCGCGGCCGTATGCCGTTCTGACGCCGGCGCCACGCAGATCACGACGGACAGCCCGGACCGGCACGGTCCCGCACACCCATGCTGAACACATGGCCCCATACAGGAAGTGGTGTGATGAACAAGGATGCGTCGGACAAGCTGTTGGACGGGCTGACCGTGGACACCCGCCGGCGTGAGCAGCCGGTCGTGCTCGACCAAGCCGGGCGTCCCATCAAGACATGGCGGGAGAATTATCCCTACGACCGCAAGATCAGCCGCAAGGAGTACGAGCGGACCAAGCGCGTCCTGCAGATCGAGCTCCTCAAGCTCCAGCGGTGGGTCAAGGACACCGGCGCACGCCTGGTCGTGGTGTGCGAAGGGCGTGACGCGGCGGGAAAGGGCGGCACCATCCAACGCCTCACCGAGCGGCTGAATCCTCGCGGCGCCCGGGTGGTCGCCCTGGACAAGCCCACCGAGCGGGAGGCGGGCCAGTGGTACTTCCAGCGCTACATCGCGCACCTGCCCACGCAGGGAGAGATCGTCTTCTTCGACCGTTCCTGGTACAACCGGGCCGGCGTGGAGCGCGTCATGGGCTACTGCTCGAAGGACGAGTACGAGCTGTTCCTCGAACAGTGCCCCATCTTCGAGAAAATGCTCGTGGACGACGGCATCCGGCTGGCGAAGTTCTGGTTCTCGGTGTCCCGCTCCGAGCAGCGCACCCGCTTCGCCATCCGGCAGGTCGACCCCGTGCGTCAGTGGAAGCTCTCCCCCACCGACCTGGCCTCGCTGGACCTCTGGGACGAGTACACCGAGGCGAAGGTCGACATGTTCCGCGCCACCGACACGGAACACGCCCCCTGGACCGTGGTCAAGAGCAACGACAAGCGCCGCGCCCGGCTGGAGACGATGCGCAGCCTGCTGTCGCGCATCGACTACGCCAGGAAGGACGCCGAGGCGGTCGGCACACCCGACGCCCTCATCGTCGGTGCCGCAAACACCCTGCTCGAACCCGGCGAGGAGGACACGGCCCTGTCCCCCACACCTCTGTTTCCCCGAACCGACGGACCCGGCAGCCACCCCTCGTCCCGCTGACGGGAGGAGACCTTCTCCACGGGGACCGCTGTGCACGTCCCGCACACGCACGAGATCGGGGACGAGGTCTCCTGCGACGAGGCGCTCACCGTCGCCAGACACTGGAGCGGCCGCCCGGCTGCTCCTGGATGCCTCCGCCCGCGGCCACGCCAGCGGTCCCAGCAGTTCCCGCTCGCCGGCCTTCCAAGGGAGACGATCTGCCGGGGCTGTGGGGAACGGCTGAGGCCGGATGCCCGGCGAGCCGGGGGAGCCCGGCCCGGGGCGTTTTCTGTTCGTCGGCTTGTCGTTCCCGGCAGTGGCGGACAGAACAGCGCCTGCGTAGGCGCCTGACGGCTGTCCGGGGCGGTGTCGGCGAGGCGGACTGCCCGGAGTGCGGAGCCCGGTGGATGGCCGCCCGCCGCCACGTGAGGGACTACGAACGGCTCATCCAGCACTCCGAAAACTGATCACCTGGGCCGCCATCACCCTCATGACCAGGCGTCTCGCTCGGAAGGGCGCCACCCCGAGCTGGCCAAGGAAGCCGAAGCCGATGCCGACGCTGGTCGGCCGATGTTGCCGGGCAGTTGGCTCAAGGCCATGCCTTTGCTTCGGAATCTGTCGTCAGACCAGAGGCCGCGAGGAGGTCACTTATGATCATCGCGGACGGAACGCTCACTCGCGGTGAGTGATGATCCCATCGGCTTGGGGCCTGCCATGATCAAAGAGTTGCTTCAGGAACTCATGTCGACCGCGTTCGGCAGCTGGACTCCGCACGACGGGTGTCCGGATCCCGAAGTCACCGCTGCCGGGGAACGCTTGGGGATCTGCCTGCCGGACGCCATGCGTGACTACTACGCCGCCGCCGGCCGACACCCGCAGTTGATGGGCATGAGCGGCCACGAGCACACTCTCCGGGTAAGCGCACCCGAGCACCTGAGCGTCGAGGACGGACACCTGGTTTTCTGCGAGGAGAACCGCGGGCTCGCCCAGTGGAGCGTGCGCCCGGATGATGTCAACTGGCCCGACCCCAGAGTCCATGGCCGGAGCAAGCCCGGCGGGAAGTGGTACAGCGAATCCCGGAGACTGTCGTCCTTCCTGATAAACGTCGCCAGCAGGCAGGCCCTGAGGTCGTTTCCACATCAAGCCACGTGCCGGATCCGTGAACAGCAACTGGGGGCCATCGAGTCACTGCTCGGGTACCTCGGGTCTCACGAGATGCAAAAGGGCGGTCACTGGCTGAGCTTCATCGACCCAACGAGACGCGTTCTGGCCAGCTACTCCTACAACACCGACACACTGCGCGTCGCGGCCGTGGACCCCACCGCACTCGAATCCCTGCGCGAGCGCTCAGATCTGCCACTCAAACTGACATGAAGGGGCTATCCACACGCCTTCATACAGGACGGTGCATGCCGACCGATGCCGGGGCCGTCTGAGGAATCCGAACTACTCCAGCCCTCCACCTTGCTCGTACAGGTGCGTGGCGCGGAAGGGCCGCAGCGAGTGCGGCGTCAGCCTGCCCGACCGCGCCGGCCCGTCGCCGAACCGCGGCCGTACCTCGGCCAGCGACCAGGCCAGCAGCCGGCCCACCCCGTCGATCGCCGGCACCAGCCGCTGCCGGGGCCCGCTGCCCCGGGCTCCCTTCCCCACCCCCAGACGACCGGACCCGGTCTTTCAGGTATGCACCACCCGCAATCCGAAGCCATGATCAACCTCGCCATGGCCGACCTGCTGGCCCGCCGCCACACCGGCGAGAACACCATCTCCTGGCGCGACCCGACACCAGCACATCAAGCCGCATCCAGGGATGGAACACCAGGATGAAACGACCTCTCAGAACCCGTTCATCGACCACCCCGAGTGGGTCGAGGCGGCGGGTAGACCGACGGTGACGCGCGCTGAACTCCCTGTCACATCAAGGGAGTTCAGCGCCCCACCTGTCTCCTCGGTTACGAATCCATGACATGGGGACGTACAACTGGGATCGCCCGGCTCGAGTCGTACCCACTGAACGCGGCCTTCCGCGTACACAACCGACCGACTCGAAAGGCTCACGTATGTCCCGAGCACACCGCCGAACCCGTACCGCGCTCACCGCACCCCTGGCAGCCGCGGTGCTGCTCGCCGGAGGATTCGGCGCCATGGCTCTCACCGGGGGTCCGGCGCTGGCGGCCACCACATCCGCTGACGAGCAGGACGACTTCAACGGCGACGGATACGCCGACCTGGTCGTGTCGGCTCCGGACGCCACGATCTCCGGCAAGGCCAAGGCGGGCTACGTGGCCGTCATGTACGGCTCCGCCCATGGGGTCTCCACCGCCAACAAGAAACTCATCAGCCGCTCCACCAGCGGCGTTCCCGGCTCCGCCACCGCGAACCAGCGCTTCGGGACCAACTTCACCAAGGGCGACCTGGACGGCGACGGCTTCAGCGACCTGGTGATCTCGGGCGGCAGTCCCGGCTCCGTCATTCTCTGGGGCTCCGCCTCCGGACTCACCGGCGGCACGGCCATACCCGGGTACGGGCAGTCCCCCACGACCGGCGACTTCGACGGCGACGGCAAGACGGACCTCGCCTTGTTCGCCTACTTGTCCGGCGCCGGCGACGACCCGGCGAGCGGCGACGCCACCGTGTGGAAGGGACCGGTCACCCGTGCCGGACAGCCCACCGCCACCCTACCGCTGCTGGACAAGGCCGACTGGTGGGGTTACGACGCCCACGACGCGTCCTGCGCCACCAACGGCGGCTGCCAGGAGGACGGCGACTCGATCAGCGGGCCCATTCGCTCCACCCGGACCGGCGACGTCAACGGCGACGGCAAGGACGACATCGTCGCCTGGAAGTACGCGGGCGACGGCCAGTGGGGCAACCGCCTGTTCCTCGGCGGCGGCAGCACGGGCTTCACCAGCGGCTGGGTCCCCGCGGACGGCACGGCGACCGGTACGGGCACCGGCATCGGGGACGTGAACAATGACGGGTTCGACGACGTCGTCGTGGGCAACGACTGGAACGGCGGCAAGGTCAAGATCGCGTTCGGGTCGGCCTCCGGTCTGTCCGAGGAGCGCGTACAGACCTTCGACCAGGACCTGCCCGGCTTCCCCGGCGCGGAGGAGGAGGGCGACGGGCTCGGCTCCACGGTCTCGGTGGCGGACGTCAACGGTGACGGCTTCGGCGACATCGCGCTCGGCATCCCGGGCGAGGACATCGGCGACATCACCGACGCCGGGTCCGTCGCCCTGGTCCCCGGCAGCGCCTCCGGTGTCACGGGCGCCGGTACGCAGACCTTCCACCAGGACACCGCCGGGATACCCGGAGTCGCCGAGGACGACGACCAGTTCGGCGCGAGCAGCGCGCTGCTGGACGTCGACGGTGACGGCCACGCCGACCTCGCGGCCGGTTCCCTGGCCGAGAACAACTGGAACGGCGCGGTCTGGGTGCTGCGCGGCACGGCGACCGGTCTCACGACCACGTCGTCCCTCGCGTTCGGCGCCGCCGACCTCTCGGCGCCCGCCACGGGCGCCCGCTTCGGCGCGCTCCTGCGCTGAGCAAGCCCATCCGGCAACGGGGGTTCGGTGGGGCGGCCTGGTGCCGCCCCACCGTCATGTCCGGCCGGGGGCGAAGCGGCTTCAGCCGAGGTACGCGGGCCACCTCACCGCCTCGCTCCAGGTACGCCGGAACGAACATCCCCAGCACCCCGGGCGGCACGAACATCCGCAGCACCCGAGGCCATCGAGCGACGATGAGCCAGACCACCTTCAGGACGTGCGACCCGACGGTGTAGTCCGCCCGCCGTCGCAGTCGAACACGGCGGTGACGCTCCGCGACCGCTCCCCAAGATCTGTGCCAGAGCCCAGTTCTCATCGACATTACCGAGCCATTGGGTTCGCTCAGTATTGCCGTTGGCGGGTCAGGCGGGCTGCTCTTGCTGTCCGATCTGGCGTATCGCCGCCAGTGGGAAGGGGGTTGCCCGGCTCTCATGCCGGAAGTGGTGACAGAAGTCCCCCATCACTTCGGCGACCGGCGCGTAACGGCCAAGGACTGCCGCGATCGCAGCTGGGATTTCTCCCGGCGCCACCTGCTGGGCCCACGTGCGCACAAGCGCTTGGCGTTCTTCCGGCGCGCACCCGAACAGAGCGACGGCCAGCCAGTTCACCAGGTGCGTGAAGGTGTAGCTCTGGTCGTAGGTGCGGTGCTGCTCGAAGAAGTCGGCCTCGTCCTGTGTGAGCTCGAAGCGGGAGGAGATCGCGAGGCCGTAGTCGGCGAAGAAGAGCCGCCGACCGTCGGTCAGGATGTTCTGGAAGTGGGCGTCGAAGTGCAGCAGCCCGCGGGCGTTCATGAACGAGATGCCGGCTTCCAGCTCGTTGTCCACCATGGTGCAGGCCTGCTCGGCCACCTCGTCGCCGGCACCGATCTGGACGCCCAACCAGTCGTGCAGATTGTGCGGGAGGTACTCCAGGAACAGCGTGAGACTGGCCGACGACTGCTGGAGAGCTTCGATCCGACTGCGTACCTCTGCTCCGCCTCCCCAGTAGGCGACAGCTCGTTCGACATCGGCCAGTTCCTCGGGAAGCGGTTGGCCATGATCTGGGAGCACCCGCCAGTGGTACATCAGGGGGAAACCCTCGTAGTCTCCCGCGATCACCCAGTTCGTCGTCATGGTGTGCACGGCCAGTTCCCGCCAGGCTCCGAACCCCGGGCCGCCGATACTGCCCATGCCGTAGTGACAGAAGGCCGGCAGGCCGTACAGATTCGCCGTGGAATGAACGTTCTCCGGCCGCCGCTCCAGATCCGTCAGGCGTATCTGCTTGACGAAGACCGGTGTCCCGTCGACTTCCAGCAGCACTGTCTTCCCGCCGATGCCCGAACCGATCGGTGCGGCGGCGTCCACGAGCCCGCGCAGTCTGCGATCACTGCGCAGCGCCAACGATGTGGAAACGGCACCGTGGGCTGCCAGACGAGCAGCGCGGGACATGTCGGTGCGGGACATGTCAGTTCGCTCCAACTATGCCTCCAGCCGGGCACCCGCCTCTCGTGCAACCACTTCAACGAACGCCCTGGCAGGAGCTACCGCCACCCTCTCACGTCGAGGGCGATGGTCGCTCCTGGGGGCACAGACGGCGGCCCTGGCGTCCCGTGACATCAGTTCAGATCGACGTTGATCACGAACAGCCCTCGCCCGGCCCTCGGCTGGCGGACGCCCGCCGAGCTCTTCACCAGGCTCATCGCGACACAGGAGTGATCATGTGTTGCGACGCTCGCTCGAGTCCGCCGTTCAGAACGGCGGTGTCTCGTGCCACGGTCCGGTTGATCGTGCGGGTGGCTGGGATCGGTGCTGGTGGAGGACGGCTACGGCTTGCTCAACACGACCGAGGTCGATGAGGTACTCGGCAAGGTCATGGCTGTTGGTTGTCGGGTGAGGTGCGAGAGAGGTGACAGCCTCCTCAAGACGTCCGTCGCCAGCCAACAGCCTGGCAACGTGCGATACCGCGTACCACGTGTCGCCTTCGGGATGAGTCCTGGCCTGCTCAACCGCCTCGTCGACCCGACCGCAGGCGGCCATCAGCGAAAGCCGGATCCAGAAGAGCTCCCACTCCTCCTCCCCACGACGTGCCTCGAGGGCGTCGAGGTAGGCCAGGCCGTCCTGGGGTCGGCCCTGGTCGGTGTAGAGGGTGCAGAGTATGTGGACGATCCAGTCCTCGGCGCCGCCAGGAGCGTCGGCCAGTGCGCGCATCACCTCAATCGCCTCGTCGGCGCGGCCGTGGCGCGCCAGGAGTTGAGCGAGATCCACTGCAACGTGTGCCCGGCGGCAGGACGCATCGCCGGCATGCCGGTACACGGTGATCGCGCCCTCCACGTCGTCACGCTCCTCCAGGAGCTCCGCCAGACGCCGGGCGGCGATTCCGAACGGCTCGGTCGCCGCGTACGCATGCAGTTCTTCGATTCGGTCCTGCCGGGCCAGCAGATCGGCCAGCTGATCCCGGTTGTTGACTGAGGTCTTCTTCCGGGTGCGCAGCAGGGCGATGGCGTCGTCGACGCGGCCTTGGCGTTCACGGATCGTGGCGAGCAGTCCGATCGCCATGTCCGCGTCGAGGCCACGGCAGCACCACGGGTCGTCGCACCGGTGCTCGTCAGGGATCTGCGCGGCGAGCAGCGTGGCTGCTTCGTCGTCCCGGCCGGCGCTGGCCGCGACGTCGGTCAGTGCGACGGCGAGGGACCAGTCCTGAATGTGGGGCCGCAGGAGGCTGAATGCCTCGTCGCCCCGGCCGTGGCGGGCGAGCAGTCGCGCGTGGAATTCCAGTGCCTGCGGGTGCCCAGCCTCCATGCGTGATCGGGACAGCGCGATCGCTTCGTCGGCCCGCCCCCAGCTCTCCAGCGATTTGGCCGTGGTCCTGACAGCCGTCCACCAGCCTGTGGCCGCATACGGGGCGAGCACCTCCAGTGCCTGCTTCTCGCGGCCCTGACCGGCCAGCAGCCGCGCCCACTCCTTCGCGCAGAACCACTCCTCACGGCCGGCCCAGAACTGCACCTCGTCGGTATAGCCGAGTTCGAGAAGCCGGGAGACGAGGTGCGGCGGGATGCAGCCGGACTGTGTCCGGACCCGGTAGTCAAGATCACCGATTTCCACGACGACATACCGTAGCCCCACCCTCTGACAACGCCGGCAACACCCGTGCCTCACGCCAGGGCCGGCTGGGATCGTAGATGGCACTCCATTTTTGAACGCGTTCAACTCCTTGGTCTATGCTCACCGGTCAAGAAGGAGAGGTAGCCGATGAAGATCGTGATTCCTGGAGGCACCGGGCAGATCGGCGCGATCCTGAAGCGCGCGCTCGACGCCGCCGGCCACGAGGTCGTGATTCTCACCAGACACCCCGGACGCGAGGGCGAGGTCCATTGGGACGGGCAAACCCCGGGACCATGGACGGCGGAGGTGGACGGCAGCGACATCGTCATCAACCTGGCCGGACGCACCGTGAGTTGCCGGTACACGACGGCCAATCTGCGGGACATGATGGATTCCCGGGTCGACTCCACCCGGGTCGTGGGCGCCGCCATCGCGAGCGCTTCCCGACCGCCCCGGGTATGGCTGCAGATGAGCACCGCCACGGTGTACGCGCACCGCACCGACGCCCCCAACGACGAGGCCACCGGTGTGATCGGCGGTACCGAACCGGGCGTGCCGGACTACTGGGCGTACAGCGTCGAGATCGCCAAGGCCTGGGAGCAGACTCAGCAGCAGGCCGAAACACCGGCCACACGCAAGGTCGCTCTGCGCTCGGCCATGGTGATGAGCCCGGACCCCGGCGGGGTCTTCGCCGTCCTGCTGGGACTGGCACGCCTGGGTCTCGGTGGCCCCGTCGCCGGCGGGGCACAGTACGTGTCGTGGATCCACGAACACGACTTCGTGCGCGCGGTGCAGTTCTTGATCGACCGGGAGGACATCGCGGGGGCTGTGAACCTGTCGGCCCCCCATCCCCTGCCGCAGCGCGCATTCATGCGCGCCCTGCGCTCCGCATGGGGTGTACCGGTGGGTCTGCCCGCGACCAAGTGGATGGCCGAGGTCGGCGCGTTCGCTCTGCGTTCCGACACCGAACTGCTGCTGAAGAGCCGCCGTGTCGTCCCGGGCCGGCTGACCCAGGCGGGCTTTGACTTCCAGTACCCACAGTGGCCGCAGGCCGCGGACGAACTGGTGCGACGGGTACGTGAGCGGACCGAGGGCGGTTCAGCGGCACGGCGGTGAACGGACCCCGGGACGGCTGCCGCACCGGCTGCCCCGTCGGGCCCACGCACCGCACTACCCGGACCATCCGCGACAACCGCAGCAAGGCGTGCGGAGACACCCCCGGCATTCAGGGCAAGCCCTACCCCGCCCCGCGGCCCACCCGCCGTGGGGCCACGAGGGGCGTGGCCGGCCACGGCGGGCTGCTCGGTTGTGGGGTGGTTACGGGATGAAGCCGTAGCCCAACTGCTTGATGAGTTTGGTCTTGTCGCCCTTCAGGGACACCACGAGTGTGCGTGCCAGGGTGCCGCCGAAGCGGGTCCCGCCGTCGGCGGTCGGGACCGTGTCGATGAAGCTCTCCACCAGCCCGTTGGGCATCACGTAGTGCGAGTACTGCTGCGTCGGGGCATCCTCCGGGTTGCCCAGGACCAGTGCGCTGCCGTTGAGCGGCTTGTAGTCGCTGCGCAGGGACGAGCCGACGAATCCGTAGAGTCCGTCCCAGCCGCTCAGCCCAGGCGCGAACGTGAACTTGTGGCTGATGGTGAACAGGTAGTACTTGCCGTTACGGATGACCAGGTGGGGCCGTTCGGTCTGCTGGTTCACACAGTTGGCCGAGAGCAGCGGGGGCTGGAGCTTCCAGTTCTGCATGCTGTCGCCGTTGGCCGTGGCCAGCCCGATGTTCCCCGTGTAGTACTTGGCGTCCGCCGGCACCTCATGGCCGGCGGGGACGTCGCCTATGTCGCGCTTGGTGCACTGGTACGTGCCGGCGACACCGCCCGTGTTGCCCTCGAACAAGAGGTGGATCTTGCGGTCCCGGGGGTCTCGGAAGACGAACGGATCGCGGAAGGCGTAGATGATCGGGCCCGCCTGGGACTGTTCGAGGGTCTGGTACAGCTTGCCGTCGGCCTCGGCGATGATGCGGTGGTTCTTGAAGCCGCTGAACCACACGCGGTTCTTGTTCGCGTGGATCTTGCCGGTCGCCTGGGCCAGACGCTGCAGGGCGTCGTTGGGGTCGACCCCGCCGTTGTCGCGCCCGGAGGCGGTGTAGAAGGAGTACACCTTGTCGCCGACGAGCGCCGCCGAGCCGGCCCATTCACGTGAGCCGAACGAGGTGCCGGGCTGGAAGAGGTCACCGCCGTACTTCCAGCTCTTGGCGTCACGCGAGTAGAAGTAGCCGATCTTCGCGTACCAGTGGCGGTCGCCGAACGGCACCGAGCGCGGAGCCGTCAGCGAGAAGATGACGTGCCAGCCCTTGTAGGTGGCGGTCCGGGTGTTGAGCTTGGTGAGCGGCCAGGTGTCCCACAGCCACACCTTGTCGGTCATCACCGGGAAGTCCGGCGACACACGGGGGGCCGTGTTGGTCTTGTCCTGCCGGAGCTTCAACGCGTCCGCGCGGGACCAGACGGCGAAGTAGTCGTCGTCGGCGCCGTACTGCCGCGTGCCCGTCTGGGGCGAGGCCGGTCTGTCGGCGGAAGCCGGTGTCGCCACACCGCCCAGCAGCGCGACGGCCATCAAGCCCGTGGCCAGCCGGACCAGCACTCTTCGTGCTCTGCGCATGCGTCGTCCTTACACGTGGGGGGATCGAATGGAACTGAACTGGAAGCGCTTGCGATTCGCGCGTACCCCCCTTCCCTGCTGACACACCCTCAACTTCCGTCCCTGGAAATGAATTTCTGGGTTCAGGAGCCAGAGGGACGTCTCACGTGGTGATGTCGTGCGAGGGAGCTCGGTGCGGACACGGGCCCGGTCGGGCCCGTGGTCCTCTCGGATCAGTCGTGGGCGGAGGCGAGGTGCCAGACGACTGCCTTGTCCAGCTTCACCGAGCCGTTCTCGGCGAAGACCTGCACTCCCCGGCTCTCGGGGTCGGGGAAGATCTGGTCGGTGATCACGGCTTCGCCGCTGCCGCCGAAGACCTCGACGGAGGACCAGTCGACCAGGATCCGCAGCTTGACCTTGCCGTTCCTGGCCTTCAGGGGTGCGGTCTGGATGCCGGAGAACGTGCTGTTGAAGTCCACGGCGCCGGAGCGGGTGCGGTCGACGTACAGCTCCTGGGTCGTGGTGTCGTAGCCGATGACGGTTTCCTCGCCGCCGGCGCCGGTGCGCACCTTCAGGCCGAAGCGTTCGGCGTCCTTGAGGGAGAAGGTCGCCTCGATATCGAGTGCCTTGCCCTGGGCCGCGGGACCGATCAGGGGTTGTGTGGTGCTCTTGACGGTGACGCCGGTCGCCGTCGCGGGGTGCTTCTTGCGGAGGGAGTCCAAGCTGCTCACCGGCTTGCTGGTCAGCCGGATCCGACCGTCGATGGTGCGCAGGGCCATCTCCCGAGGGGCGCTCTGTGCTCCACGCCAGGAGGAGGTGGGGATGGCCCCGCTGTAGTCCCAGTTGTTCATCCAGCCGATCATGTAGCGCTTGCCGCTCGGCGCGTTCTCCCAGGACACGGCCGCGTAGTAGTCCTTGCCGTAGTCGGCCCAGTCGGCGCGCTGCACCACGGACTTGGCGGGCCGGTCAGCGGCGGTGAACTGATCGGCCAGGATGTGGCCCCAGCCGGCGGTGTTCATGTCGACGACCTGGATGCGTGCCTTCCTTCCGGCGTAGGGACGCAGGTCGAAGGAGGCCCAGTCCAGGGTTTCGCTGTCCGAGCCGGTGGCACTGCGGACGACCTCGCCGTCGACGACCAGGTTGACGGATGTCTCCCGGGAGACGGGCCGGGCCTTGGTGTCGGACAGCGTGATCTGGTCGACGTTGATGTGCCCCCAGCCGCCGGTGTTGTCGTCGACGACCCTGATCTGCGCTTTCTTGCCGGCGAGGTCGCTGACATCCCAGGAAGCCCAGTTGAGCGCCTCGGCGTCCTTTCCGGTCGCGCTGCGCACCACTTGGCCGTCGACAAGGAGTTCGAGGGCGGTGGGGTTGTCGGAACCGGCGGGGTGGTTGCCGCCGCCGATGAGGAAGTTGATGTGCTTCTTGTCGATGGTGAACTGCGGCGAGGTGAGGGTGCCGGTGGAGGAGTCGCCGTTCAGGTAGGTGTTGACCAGGCCACTGCCCAGGAATCCGGCGACTTCCTGCTGGTTGGGGAGGGTGCCGGTGGCCGGTGCGGAGCCGAAGGCGTCTCCGGTCGTTGTCCAGTCGCCGTAGCCGCCGCCTTCGAAGTCGGCGAGGACCGTCCCCTCGGGCGGCGGCCCCTGCTCCATGACCGTTCCGGACTCGTGCCGGTACCGCCCGCCGCCGATCTTGAAGTTCAGGTAGGGGCTGTCGACGGTGAATTCGGGTGAGGTGAGAGTGCCGGTGGTGCCGTCACCCGAGTGGAAGCTGTTGGCAAGGCCCTTGCCGTCGAAGCCCTCGACGGTCCGCTGCCCGGCCACCGCCCCGGCCGCCGGCCCGTCGCCGAAGGCGGTGCCCGTGGTCGTCCACGTCCCGAAGTCGGTTCCCTCGAAGTCCTGCACCACCGTGCCGGTGGGCGGGGTGTAGGTGCCCTTGTCGTCAGCGGTGAACCTCTCGCCGTCGAAGTCGCCGATGAAGTACTGGGCGGCCGAACCGCCCGCGATCCCACCGGGGTTGATGTTGACGACCAGGACCCACTTGATGTTGTTCTCGTCCCCGTCGACCGCGAGGGGGAACAGGTCGGGGCACTCCCACACCCCGCCCGTCGCACCGGCCGGCCCGAACTCGCTGAGCAGATCCCAGTCCTTGAGGTTCTTCGACGAGTAGAACTGCACCTTGTGCTCGGCCGACAGCGACACCGTCATCAGCCAGCTCTTGGTCGGTGCGTACCACTGGACCTTGGGATCGCGGAAGTCCCTGGAGCCGATGTCGATCACGGGGTTTCCCTGGTACTTGGTCCAGGTGCGGCCGCGGTCGAGGCTGTAGGCGAGCGACTGGGCCTGCTTGCCGCCGTTCTTGTAGGCACTGGTGTAGATCGCCACCATGGGCGGGTTCTTCCTGGTTCCGAAGCCGGTGGTGTTGTTCCAGTCGACGACCGCACCGCCGGAGAACACCATTTCCTCGTCGTCGTGCGACAGGGCGAGCGGCAACTCCTCCCAGCGCACGAGGTCCCGGCTCACCGCGTGCCCCCAGGACATGTCGCCCCAGGAGTTCCCGTTCGGGTTGTACTGGTAGAAGAGGTGGTACTCGCCCTTGTAGTGGACGAGGCCGTTGGGGTCGTTCATCCAGTTCTTCCGCGGAGTGAAGTGGAACTGGGGTCTGTAGGTCTCGGTGTACGTCGGGGTGTCGGCCGCGACCGCCGTCCGGGGGGCGAGTGGTGCTGCGGACAGGGCGCAGACGGTCGCCACCGCCGCGATCATCCGTGTACGGGCATGCCGGGATACACGTCCATGGCTCATGGTGTCTCCTGTGCTGCGGCTCTTCGCGCAGCGGAGCCTGCTGCCGGCGCGGAGCCGACCGGAAGTCGACGCCTTGCCGGCGCCGACGTCCACGGCGCCCCGACAAGAGGTGTCATCGTTGACTTATGTCAGCGATGACACCGAGTGGCCCGATGATGGGGGCACTCCGGTCGATGCGTCAACAGCCCGGGCGCCAGGTCACTCTCCGGGCGGCCGGCCCGACCGTCATGCGCGGCCGGCGATGGCGAACTGCTCCAACTGGCTTCGGGACGGCGGGTTGGGGCCGGCGACCGATCAGGTCAGAGCCGCCAGCCGGACGGCGAACCGGCGCGCTCGCGCGGCGTCACGGAGTCGAATCGGTGACCGGGGTCGCGTCGTCTGCCGGCCAGGGATGAACTGCGAATCGCCGCTGCGGCCGTCATCGTGGTGGCAATGATCACGACCAGGACGGATCCGTACCCCGTCACGCCCGCCTTCACCCTCCACTCCCCCGCTGGACTGATCCCGCTCCGCCCGGCCCGGTCCTCGCTGATGGCGCGACCAGCGCACTCGGCATCGACGCCGTGCAGTTGGGCGGGCCACGGAGGCACGCGTATGCCCCGGCGGTCGCGACCGCCGGGGCTGCTGCCCCTCACGCGGGCCTCGGCCCCTCGATCGCGTCGCTCCTCAGGAGCGCGGGAGCAGGACGATGCGGCCCGTGTGGGCACGGGACTCGATCATCCGGTGGGCCTCGGCGACGTCCTCCAGCGGGAGCGTGGCGTGCACGGCGTGCCTGACCGAGCCGTCGGCCAGGGCCTGCGCGAGCTCCTCGTGGTTGCGCAGGTATTCCTTGGGGCGGGCGGCCCGCCAGCGGGAGAGGGCGAAACCGGTGAGGTACTTCATCTCGATCAGCTGCATGGGGGAGATGGCAGGCACGGCGAGGCCGCCGCCGGCGGAGCCGTAGAAGACGAGCCGGCCGAAGGGGGCCAGAAGCTCCACGCCTTGGCGCAGCACCTCGCCGCCGACGCTGTCGAGGATGACGTCGACACCCTTGCCCCCGGTGGCCTCGCGGACCTGGTCGGGCCAAGTGGCGTCGGTGTAGTCCACGACGACGTCCGCGCCCATGGAGCGGGCGAAGTCGAGTTTGGCGGGGGAACCGGCGGTGGCGATGACCGGCCCGGCGCCCAGGCGCTTGGCCAGCTGGACGCTCAGGTGGCCGATGCCGCCGGACGCGGCGTGCACCAGCACGCTCTCGCCGGGTTCGAGCCGTGCCGTGCCGATCGTGCCGGAGGCGATGGGGCCGGGCGAGGGCAGGGCGATGGCCTGGCCTGCGTCCAGATCCTCCGGAACCGGCAGGACGGTAGCCGCGTCGACGACGGTGTACTCGGCGTACGCGCCGTGCAGGGTGAAGGCTCCCACGCGGTCGCCCTCGCGCACGTGGTCCACACCGGGGCCGACGGCCGCGACCCGGCCGATGACATCGCCGCCCAGAACGATGGGGAACTCAGGCTTCCACATGGGTGCGGGGAAGATGTTGCGGCGCATCTGGGTCTGTGCGAATCCGACGCTGACGGCGTCGGCGGCGATCAGGACCTCGCCCGGACCGGGCTCCGGGATCGGGACGTCCTCCACCCGCAGGACGTCGGGGTCCCCGTATTCGTGGAGACGGACGGCGCGCATCTGGTTCCTCCGGTCGTGATGGCGTGCTGCTGAGGCGCAGGGGTGTGAGGCAGTGGTGCGGGTGCGGCCGCCGGGGAACGGCGCCCGCACCGGAAGGGGCACCAGCGGGTCAGTAGCCGACCCCGGTGGTGGAGAAGGCGACCGGCTTGGCCGGATCCGCGTAGCACTGGAACGGGTCCCACTCGTTGGTGACCGGCTGCAGGCGGTACCAGCCGAACGAGGTGTCCGTGAAGCTGGAGCCGCCCGCACCGGTGGTGAGGGTGGCGGCGGACTCCGGAGCCTTGAGGACCACCTCGAGGTTCGGGAAGTCGAACTCGTAGCCGCCGGGCCACTCGCCGTCCGACTTCACGCGCAGGTCGTTGCCCGAGCGTTCGACCCAGAACTTGGCGGTGCCGACGTTGCTGCCGCCGGTGAGCCGGTAGCTCACGACCTTGGCGTTGGCCGGCACCCGGTAGTTGAACGACACCGAGTTCAGCAGCTTGTTGTAGTCGGCGACGGCCTTGATGGGGGCGGAGTCGAAGACCACCTTGAAGTGCTGGTTCGGCAGGACTTTCGCAGGAGCGGTGGTGGTGAAGTCACGCGAGTACTCCACCGGGATCCACTCGCCGGCATACCGGGTCTGGCAGATGTAGGGGAGCGTCGACGTCGTCGTCGTCCTGGCCGCCCCGGCGGACGCGGCCGCCGAGCCGGCCGTGGCCATGACCGCCGTCGCAGCGAGGCCCATCGCGGTCCCGATGCCCCCCGTCAGCTTCCACTTACGCTGCACTGATGTTCCTCTCTCGAGAACACGGGCTGGGGAGGTTCCCCTCGCCCGTGCACACACTCGAGGGTGAGGCTGGAGTGCTGTTCGAGTACCGATCCAGCCACACCGGCGACATCAGCCCACGCGCCGGAGGAATGCCTGTTCGAGTACGGCGAGCAATGTGTCGGGGTCCTGCACTCCGGACACCGGGGTTCCGCCGTCGACCACGACCGACGGCACCCCGTTCACACCGGCTGCGGCGGCCCGGCGCTCGTCCGCCCGGACCCGCTCGGCGTACGCGTCGCCGTCCAGCACCTCACCGGCCTCAGCGGCGTCCAGGCCGGCCGCCACCGCCAGGCGCAGCAGGACCTGGTGGTCGGCGATGTCGAGGGCCTCGGTGTGGTAGGCGTGGAACACGGCCTCCAGCAGTTCCTCCGCCCGGCCGCGGTCGGCGGCCAGTTGGATCAGCCGGTGCGCGTCGAACGTGTTGACCGGGCGAGACCGGTGGAGGTTCAGCTCCAGCCCCTCCCTGTCCCCGTGCGAACGGATCAGCGCCACCCGCGCGGGCACCGTCTGCGGGTCCATCCACTGCTCCATGGACTCGGCCGCGGTCGCACCCGGTTTCCGGTCCAGGCCGGGGTCGAGCTCGAAGCTCCGCCACACCACCCGTACCTCGTCGCGGTGGGTGAACTTCCCCAGGGCCGAGGCGATCCGGCGCTTGCCGATGTAACACCAGGGGCACAGCGGGTCGGAATAGATCTCTATCTGCATGTGTGACACCTGTTGTCCAGGAGTGCGCGGATGCGGTTCAGGCGACGGTGACGACGATCTTGCCCCGGGCGTGCCCGGTCTCGCTCTGGCGGTGCGCGTCGGCGGCCTGCTCCAGCGGGAAGGTGCGGGACACCTCGATGCGCAGCTTGTCCTGGGCGTACAGCGCGGTCAGTTCGGCCAGACGGTCCCGGGAGCGCTGGCTGAACACCGCACGCACCCCGAGCTCCTCGGTCCGCCCGAAGTCCACCAGGGTGGCGATCCGGTCGCGGTCCTTGACCAGCTCCACCGAGTCGTCCAGGGCGGAGCCGCCGATGGCGTCGAGAGCGACGGTCACCCCCTGGGGGGCGAGTTCGCGCACCCGGTCGACCAGGCCCTCGCCGTACACCACCGGAATGGCGCCCAGTTCCCGCAGGTAGTCGTGGTTGCGCTCGCTCGCGGTGCCGATCACTGTGGCTCCGCGCAGCTTGGCGAGCTGGACGGCGACGGTCCCGACGCCGCCCGCGGCGGCGTGCACGAGGAAGGTGTCGTTCGCGCCCACCTCCAGGGCCTCCAGGGCGGTGTGCGCGGTCTGCGCCGAGGCCGAGAACGCCCCCGCGGCCTCCCACGACATCCCGGCCGGCTTGGCGACGACCTGGTCGACGGAGACGACGAGGTACTCCGCGTAGCAGGACAGCAGGGCCCAGCCGAGAACCTCGTCGCCCACGGAGAACCCGGTGACGTCCTCCCCGAGCGCGTCGACCGTGCCGGAGAAGTCGTTGCCGACGATCTGGGGGAGCACGATCGTCTGCCCCGGCGGGGACCAGCCTGCGCGCACCGCGGTGTCGTACGCCTGCACGCCCGCTGCCCGAACCCGCACCCGAATCTGGCCGGGGGCCGGTTCGGGGGTCGCGACCTCGGCGGTGACCAGCACCTCGGGGCCACCGGGCTGGTGGAAGACAGCTGCCTTCATGACGTTCCTCATTCTTCGGTGGTGGTGTTCAGGGCCAGGCGCTCGCCGCCCGGCCCGCGTGAGAGAGCGGCGCGGGATGCTCCGCCGCTCAGTAGTTACCCAGCCCGCCGCAGACGTTGAGCGCCTGGGCCGTGACGGATCCCGCTGCGTCGGAGACCAGGTAGTCGACCATGGCGGCGACCTCGTCCACCTCGACGTACCGTCCGATCGGGACCCGAGTGGTGATCTTCTCCGCGGCCTCCTCGGCGCTGATGCCGTACGCCTCCGCGTAGTGCGCGCGCACCCGTTCCGCCATCGGGGTCTCGACGAAGCCGGGGCAGACCGCGTTCGCGGTGATGCCGGTCTTCGCCAGATCCAGGCCCAGAGCCTTCGTGAAACCGACCACCCCGTGCTTGGACGCGGAGTAAGGGGCCGCGGTGACCGCGCCCTGTTTGCCGGCCGTGGAGGCGATGTTGATGATCCGGCCCCAGCCCTTGCCGAGCATGCCGCCGGCGGCGAGCACCTCGCGCGTCACCAGGAACACGCTGTTGAGGTTGGTGTCGATCACGTCGTACCAGAGTTCGTCCGACATCTCGGCGACCGGGCCACCGCCGCTCCGGCCCGCGTTGTTGACCAGGATGTCGATCGTTCCGTACCGCTCCACGGCGCAGCGCACGAGTCGCTTCACCTCCTCGCGGTCGGCCACGTCACAGGTGGTGCCGTCCACCTCCATGCCCTTGTCCCGCAGGTCCTTCACGGTCTGAGCCAGACGGTCGGCGTCGCGCCCGCACACGTACACGCGGATGCCCTGCTCCGCGAGGTGGGCGGCGATCGCGAGCCCGATTCCGCTGGTTGCCCCGGTTACCAGCGCGACCTTGCCGTTCCCTGCCGCCATCATGCCTCCGCATCACAGTGATCTTGACCTTCCGGCCCCGGCGGGCCGTACGGAGGCTGACAGGCCGGTCTCGACCGGCACTCGAGACGCAGTCGAGGGGGCCGGTCGCCGAGCGGGAGGAGCCCGCCGACCCGGGAAGACGCCCACGACCTGATCTCGAGCGGTCTTTGAGATCGAGGGCGGAGCGTCGGACGAGCCACACGTGCCCGGAGCCCGGCGGCCGCGTCCGGCGACCCGTCGGCGGGTGAAGAAAGGAAATGTTGGATGCGCACCTTGAGAAGCGCCCGATGAACCGGCGCGTGGTCATCACGGGGATCGGCGTACGGGCCCCCGGAGGACCAGGCGTGAAGGAGTTCTGGGACCTGCTCACAGCGGGCCGGACGGCGACCCGGGCCATCTCATTCTTCGATGCCTCTCCCTTCCGCTCACGCGTCGCCGGCGAAGTCGACTTCCACCCGGAGGCCGAAGGGCTGACGCCCCGTGAGATCCGCCGGATGGACCGGGCGACCCAGTTCGCCGTCGCGAGCACGCGGGAGGCGGTGGCCGACAGCGGGCTCGCCTTCGACGCGATCGACCCGCACCGCGTCGGCGTGAGCCTCGGCAGCGCCGTCGCCGCCGCCACCAGCCTGGAGAACGAGTACCTGGTCATGTCCGACCGCGGACGCGACTGGGTCGTGGACCCGGACTACCTCTCCCCCCACATGTTCGACCACCTCAGCCCCGGGATCATGCCCGCCGAAGTCGCCTGGGCCGCCGGCGCCGAGGGCCCGGTGACCATGGTGTCCGACGGCTGCACATCGGGCCTGGACGCCGTCGGCTACGCCGTCCAGCTGATCCGCGAGGGCAGCGCCGACGTCATGATCACGGGAGCCGCGGACACACCGGTCTCGCCCATCGTCCTGGCCTGCTTCGACGCCATCAAGGCCACCACCAACCGCAACGACGACCCCGAGCACGCGTCGCGGCCGTTCGACGCCTCCCGCAACGGGTTCGTCCTCGCCGAGGGCAGCGCCATGTTCGTCCTGGAGGAGTACGGGAGCGCGCTGGCCCGCGGCGCCACCGTCTACGCGGAGATCACCGGCTACGCCACCCGCTGCAACGCCTACCACATGACGGGCTTGAAGAAGGACGGCCGGGAGATGGCGGAGGCGATCCGGGTCGCGCTCGACGAGTCGCGCATCGACCCCACGACCGTCGACTACGTCAACGCCCACGGGTCGGGCACCAAGCAGAACGACCGGCACGAGACGGCCGCCTTCAAGCGGTCTCTCGGGCAGCACGCCCACGACGTGCCGGTCAGCTCCATCAAGTCCATGGTCGGCCACTCGCTCGGCGCCATCGGCTCCATCGAGATCGCCGCCAGCGCGCTCGCCATCAAGCACAACGTGGTGCCCCCCACCGCCAATCTGCACACCCCCGACCCCGAGTGCGATCTGGACTACGTCCCGCTGCACGCCCGCGAGCAACGGGTGGACACCGTCCTCACGGTCGGCAGCGGCTTCGGCGGGTTCCAGAGCGCCATGGTCCTGCGCGCCCCGGGAGGAGCGACCTCATGAGCACCACCGTGATCACGGGTCTCGGCGTCACCGCCCCCAACGGCTTGGGGGTCGAGACGTACTGGAAGGCGCTCCTCGACGGGCGCTCCGGCATCGGCCTCCTCACCGGGTTCGACACCTCCCGCTTCCCGTCCTGCCTGGCCGGGCGGATCGACGACTTCGTCCCCGCCGACCACATCCCCGGACGCTTGTTACCCGCGACCGACCGGTCCACCCAGCTGGCCCTGGTCGCCGCGGACTGGGCGCTGTCGGACGCGGGCCTCCCCTGCGAGACCGTCGACGACTACGACATCGGAGTCGTCACCTCCAACGCGCTCGGCGGATTCGCCTTCACGCACAAGGAGTTCCAGGCCCTGTGGAACCAGGGCCCGAAGTTCGTCAGCGTCTACGAGTCCTACGCCTGGTTCTACGCGGTCAACACCGGCCAGATCTCCATCCGCCACACCCTGCGTGGCCCCAGCGCGGCCCTCGTAGCCGAGCAGGCCGGCGGGCTCGACGCCCTGGGCCATGCCCGGCGTACCATCCGCCGCGGCACCCCGGCGGTGGTGTGCGGGGGCGTGGACTCGGCCTTCGACCCCTGGGGCTACGCCTCACAACTGGCGGGCGGGCTGGTCAGCACGGAGACCGATCCCGGCCGCGCCTACCAGCCGTTCGGCTCCCGCGCCCGCGGCTACGTACCGGGCGAGGGCGGGGCGCTGCTGGTCCTGGAGGACGAGGCCACAGCCCGTGCACGTGGTGTGCGTGCCCCGCACGGAATCCTGGCCGGCTGTGCCTCCACCTTCGACCCGGCACCTGGCTCGGACCGGCCTCCGGCCCTGCGGCGGGCCATCACCGCGGCCCTCGCGGACGCCGGCCTCGGCCCGGCCGACATCGATGTCGTCTTCGCCGACGGGGCCGGTGTCGCCGAGCTCGACGCCGCCGAGGCGGCCGCCCTGCGCGAGGTGTTCGGCCCGGCCGGCGTGCCGGTGACCGCGCCCAAGGCGTTCACCGGCCGGCTCTACTCCGGCGGTGGGCCGCTCGACGTGGTCACGGCGCTGCTGTCCATCCGCGACGGGGTGATCCCGCCGACACCCGCACCTGACGGCGTGCCCTCCGAGTACGGCATCGACCTGGTGGCCGACCGCCCCCGCGAGTGTGCCGTTCGCACCGCGCTGGTTCTCGCCCGAGGCCGCCGCGGCTTCAACTCGGCGGTCGTCGTCCGTACCGCCGACCGCTAGTCCCGGCCGTCGGCCACGTTCCCTTCCCCGGACGGATGTCCGGGGGCCCTGCAGGCGGCCGCACACGTCCGCCTCCCCACCACCCAGGAGACCGCACCGATGACCACCGCCACCGCGCCCACCGTGGTGACCAGCGAGTTCTACGCGCAGGTCCTGCACTTCTACGCACACCAGATGCAGCACCTCGACGCCCGCCGCTTCGAGGAGTACGCCGCGTCCTTCACCGGGGACGGCGTCTTCCAGCACTCACCGGGAGCCGAGCCGGCCGTGGGCCGGGACGCGATCGTCCACGAGCTCGTCGAGTTCCACAAGAAGTACGACCCGGCCACCGTCCGGCGCCGCCACTGGTTCAACCACGTGGCCCTGGAGGCCCAGGCCGACGGCACCGTCAAGTCCACGGTCTACGCCCTGGTCGCCACCATCCGCCCCGGGGCCCAGCCGGAGATCACCCCCAGCTGCCTCGTGCACGACACCCTGGTGGTCGAGGACGGCGAGATCCTTTTGAAGTCCCGCCTGATCACTCACGACCAGGTGTTCTGAGGAGGGCCGGTGTCCACGACCACGCTCCCCGAGGGCGCGCGCCGGCCACGTCTGAGGGAGGTCGCGGACGGGGTCTTCGCGTACGAGCAGCCCGACGGCGGCTGGTGTCTGAACAACGCCGGCCTCATCGTGTCGAAGGGCCGGTCCGCGCTGATCGACACAGCCGCCACCGAGGCCCGCGCCAGGGCTCTCAAGGAGGCGGTCGGCACGGTGGTGTCCCGGCCGCCCGCCTACGTGGTGAACACCCATTCCCATGGCGACCACACCTTCGGCAACCACCTGTTCGCCGACGACGCGGTGATCATCGCGCAGGAGAAGGCACGCGAGGAGATGGCGGCGGTCGGCCTCCACCTGACCGGCCTCTGGCCGGACGTCTGCTGGGGCGACCTGTCCGTCGAGCTGCCCACCGTGACCTTCCGGGACACGCTCACCCTCCACGTGGGCGACATCCGGGCGGAGCTGATCCGGCTGGGCCCCGCGCACACCGCCGGCGACACCGTCGTCTGGCTCCCCGAACAGCGCGTCCTGTTCACCGGGGACCTCATCATGTCCGGGGCCACCCCGTTCTGCCTCATGGGTTCGGTGTCCGGCTCGATCGCGGCGGCCGAACGGCTGCGTGCCCTCGGCCCGCTGACCGTCGTCGCCGGGCACGGCCCCGTGGCCGGCCCGGAGCTGCTGGACACCACCCGGGACTACCTCAGGCTGCTCCAGCGCGTCGCCCGGGAGGGCGTCGCCACCGGCACCACGCCCCTGGAGGCCGCCCGTGCCACCGACCTCGGGCCCTACGCGGGCCTGCTCGACGCGGAGCGTCTGGTGCCGAACCTGCACCGGGCCTACGCGGAGGAGCGGGGCGCCGCCCCGGGGGCCCCGCTCGACGTGGAGCTGATGTTCTCGGAGATGGTCGAGTACCACGGGGGCCTGCCCGCCTGTCATGCCTGACCGTACGGCGCACCCGAGGTGTGCCACGTCCGGTCACCGTTGCCCCGCCCCCATGTTCCGCGAGGATCGGGTGGGGCAACGGCGTACCGTCAGGCGGCGGACGGAGCTCCGCTCAGCAGGCGGGCGTAGGCGCCGGCCGCGGTCGCGAACTGCAGACCGCTGTGCCCTGCCCCGCCGCTCACGTCGCGCGACCGGCGCTGCAACTCCTCCTCCTCGGCCTGGGCCCGGGTGCCGGCCGTCCGCAGCAGCCGGTCGACGGTGGTCGCGAGCATGTCGGCGGCGAGGGCGCAGTCACGGCCGTTGCGGGCGGACCCCAGGGCGGACCGGGCGCCCGCGTCCACGCTGCGGGCCACCCTCTCCAGCAGCAGCCCGGCTGCGTCGATCTCGCCCTCGGCACGGGCCAGCTGCTGCTCGAACGGGCCCGCCTCGGGGGCGGCGGTGATGCCGCCGCCCGCTGCCCCGAGCTTGCCGTCGACCAGCTCCCGCCAGCGGGTGAGCGCCCCTCGGGCGGCGCCGAGCAGCGGGGCGGCGAGCGTGAGTCCGTTGCCGGCCTTCAGCGGCACCTGGTGGCAGCCGGCGGAGGAATCGGGGGCGGTGCCGTCCAGGAGCACCTCCAGCGGGACCGACCGCTCCTCGGGGACCAGGACCCGGTCGAGCACGGCAGAGTTGCTGCCGGTGCCACGGAGGCTGACGGTCCGCCAGGTGTGCTCGACCGTGAGGTCGGCGCTCGGTATCGCGAGCACCCGGACCGCGGGCGGCATGGCCTCACCGCCCGGCACCCGGGCGGCGACCAGCGTCCAGTCGGAGAAGTCCACCGCGCTGACGTACGGCCAGGTACCTGAGACGAGCCAGCCGCCGGGTACCCGCTCGGCCTTGCCGGCCGGGATCAGACCGGCACTGACCACGGTCTGCGGGCCCTTCTCCCAGACCGCCTCCCGGCCGGCCGGGGGCAGGTAGGCGGTCAGCCGCCCCGCGCTCGCGGTCACCGAGGCGCACCAGGCGGCGGAGGTGCAGCCCTCGCCGACGACGGCAACGGCCGCCAGCAGGTCGGCGAAGCCGCCTGCCACGCCGCCGGCCTCCCGCGGCGCGAAGTGGCTGGTGAAGCCGGCCTCGATGAGGGCCTCCACCACGGGGCGGGAGAGCCGGCGCTCGGTGTCGGCCTCCCGGGCGTACCGGGCCGCGAGCGGGGCGGTCGCGGCGGCCGCCGTCATCAGGGGGGACACAGTGTGTTCATCGGACATCGTCACGGCTTCCTCCGGAGGGTCGGGTGGGCGGGCGCCGGCGCGGCCGGTCTCAGACCTGGATGCCCAGTTGGTCGGCGGCGGCCCGGAACGCCCCGGCGGGGTCGGGCAGTTTGTCGAGCGCGTCGCGGTAGCCGGCGCGTACGGCGGCCAGCCGGTCCCTCTCGGCCGGGTCGTACAGCACGGCCTCGAGTCCATGCACCACCGAGCGTTCGTCGAAGACCTCGGTCCGCACGACGGTGTCGGTGAAGGGGTTGTCCCGTAGGACCCCCTGCAGGAACTCGGTCCAGCGCAGTGGCCATCCGTAGAAGGTGTCCACCACGCCCGGGAAACCGTCCAGCCAGGTGCGGACCCCGGGGGTCAGGCCGCCCAGCGCCTTCGCGAGGCGCGCCGTACCGGCGGGCCCTTCGACCCTGTGGGAGTTGACGGTGAGCAGGCCCGGCACGTCGAGGAGGATGGCCCGCTCCAGGGCGTACGAGGTCAGGAACGCCGAGGCGACGGCATCGACGGCGCCCAGAACGTCGTGGTAGCGGCGCACGGTGGTCACCGGCTCGATGTGGACCCGCTCGGGCGGCAGGTCCAGCCCTTCGAAGTAGGGGCCGAGCACCACGAAACGGGTACTCTTCGGCAACTGCCTCAGGTAGTGGCCTAGCAGCCGGGGCAGCCGCCTGGCCGTCTCCCGGGTCAGGGGCGCGGCCCGGGTCTGCATCGTGTACTGCCACGGGAGGGTGGGGAACAGCAGCAGCCGCTCCCCGTCCCGGGCGCCCAGCGAACGGCGCACCTCGTCCCGTCGGGCGGTGGTCGGCGGGCGCAGGACCGGGTTGGCCCGGTAGGGCACCGCTCGGGTGCCGGACGGGTCCTGCGGCCGGTTCACGGGAACGGGCAGGAGGCGGACCGGCATCGTGCGGTAGTTGTCGTCGATGACGGCCGGCCTGCCGAGGAGGTCGACCTGCGGGGCGGTGCTCCCCAGGTCGTACAGGTCGATGGGGATCACGGGGACCCCGAGGTCCTGCACGTACCAGGGGTCGGTCTCGTAGTTGACCCGGTGGGTCACCCAGTGCGCCAGGTAGTCGCTCAGCACGATCGCGTCGGGCGCGAAGGAACGCACGACGCGGGCCACCGCGTCCCGGACCCGGTGGCCCAGCTCGGGGCCGACGGTGGTCCATCCGTGGCCGGCCGCCCGTATCTGCGCCTCGTTGTAGGCGTCGACGACGAAGTGGCTTTCGACCCCGTCGCCCTTGAGCCGGTTCGCCAGGTCGACCCCCACGGTCGTCTCGTGCAGGGTCTGGGCCAGCATGGACAGGAACAGCAGTCGCATGGGATCCCCCCGGTCCGGCCCGGCCCGTGGCCGTGGCCGACGTGTCAGACGGTGGCGCGGGTGTCCGCCAGCCGCTCGATGGCGCTGACGGCCTCGGCGGCGGTGGGCAGGCCCGCGATCTCGGTGGCCAGCTCGCCGGCACGGTCGCGGTAGGAGGGCGTGGCGAGCATGTCGTCGCAGACGGCGGCGATGTTCTCGGCGGAGTCGTCCGCCGGATCGACCATCGTCGCCGCCCCGTACTCGTGCAGGCGGACGCTGTAGTCCACGCAGTACGGGAGGTAGGGCACGAGCACCTGCGGCACGCCGTAGGAGAGGTAGCCCATGGTGGTGTTGCCGCCCGCGTGATGGACGGCCAGGTCGCAGGTGGGTGCGGCTTGGTGGAGCGGGATCCAGCCGGCTCGCACGTGAGCGGGCAGCGGCCAAAGCTTCTCGGCCACCGGTTCGGGCGCGGCGACCAGGAGTTCCACGTCCAGTCGCCCGACCTTCTCCACCAGCCCTCGGAGGATGTCGAAGTCCGACTCCGGCGTGACCCTGCTGCCCGCGGACACCAGAACCCGGGGCCGGTCGCCCCGGCGGTGCATCCATGGCGCGACCGGCTTTTGGGTCGAGTAGGGCACGTAGCGCATCATCTGCGCGTCCGGGGCGTCGCCGGGGCGCAGCGAGGGCGGGCAGATGTCGATGTACAGGTCGGTCCGGGGCATCTCGTACAGTCCGAGCCGCTCCAGTTCCGGGCCGAGTTCGGCGGCGGCCGCCAGGTCGATCGTGCGTGGTTCGCCCATGTCGATGGCCTGCTTCACGTACGGGGCGCCCGCGTACGCGGCGACGAGCGGGGCGGCGAACGCCAGGGCGCCGCCCACCACGACGTCCGGACGCCACCGGTCCGCCAGTTGCAGCAGCCCGTCCAGGCAGGCGGCGGCGTACCGGCCGAAGGTCCGTCCGTTGAAGATGTACCGCTCGTGCAGGTCCTCGGGGATCGGTACGCGCACTCCTCGCCGGTCGACCAGCGCCTCCTGCATCGTCCTGGTGGACACCGGCACCCCCGGGATGCCGGCGGCGTTGATGGTCCCCATGCAGTTCTCGGGAGCCGCCATCAGGACCTGGTGGCCGGCGTTGCGGGCTTGCTGGGCCAGCGGGACGATGCCGAAGATGACCCCGGAGGTGCCGCCGGCGACGAACAGGATCCGCATCGTCAGACGCTCTTGCGTGCGGTGATGATGCGGTAGCCGAGGTGGTCCCGTTCCAGCTGGGAGACCTTCCCGATCATCGCTTTGAACCCCTCGGCGAACGCGGCGCCGCCCTTGGCGACCACCTTCTCGTAGTTCTCCTCGACGATCCGGTCGATGCGGGCGGCGGACTTCCGCAGGTGGGCCTCGGCGTCGTAGTTCTCCTCGATGGTGAACCCGGCCTTCTCCAGCATCCCCGTGTACTGCTGCGGCGTGGGCAGCGAGTCGACGGTGAACCCCTCCACGAGGACCGCACGCCACTCGTCCGACAGCTCGGTGGTCTCGGCGTAGTCCGAGACAATCAGCACCCCGCCGGGGGCCAGTACCCGGTACATCTCGTCGAGAGCGGTCTGGCGGTCGGAGAGGTACATCACCGACTCCACGGCCCATACCGCGTCGAACGAGCCGTTGTCGTAGGGCAGATCCATCGCGTCCACCCGCTCGAAGTGCACCCGGTCGGAGAGCCCCGCCTCCTCGGCGAGCCGAGTGCCGGTGGCGACCTGATCGGCGCTGACCGTGATACCGGTGACCTTCCCGCCGGTGGCCTGGGCCAGGCGGATCGCGGGGCGGCCCTGGCCGCAGCCGACGTCGAGCAGGCGCGACCCCGGCTTCAGGCCGGTCCGCTCGATGAGGACATCGGTGAGGCGGTCCTTGGGATCCGTCTCCGGGTCTTCGTCGTCCCACCACCCGATGTGCAGGTTCTGGCCCATGAAGATCTCCCAGAGCCAGCCGCGATCGTCGTAGAACTCGCCCACTTCGTCCGGGGAGAGGGCCTGGTGCTCCGCCATCGGTGCGACTCCTCGCTGTCGTGCCTACGGTCGAAGGGAGACGTTTCCCACGGCAGGTCGAGGCGGGCTCGAAGCGCGATCGACCGGCCGCCTGGCCCGGATGCCCCTTGACCGGATTTCGAGGTGCCCTCGAGGGCGGCCCGCCACACTGATCGCATGAAGATCCTTTTCGTGGGCGCGGAAGGGGAGAAGGAAGCAACCGGCCCGGTCTTGTTCGAGGCCCCGCTGGCCCAGGCGGCGCGCAATGCGGGACACGAAGTGATCATGGCCGTCTCCGAAACGGAGTTGCCCGCCGTGCTGGAGGCGGGCGTCGCGGCAGTCCCCCTTCCCGACGCTGCTCCCAGCGACGGCCGCCGCGACGGGCGGGCGCTCGGCCGCCCGGCCGCCGGCTGGGTCGTCGCGCTGACCGATCTCGCCGACTCCTGGCGCCCCGATCTCGTCATCGCCTCGGACCCGGCCCATGCCGGCCCGCTTACCGCACATCACGCCGGCGTCCCCTGGGTCCACTTCGCCACCGGCCTCGAGGAATCACACCCGACCGACCTCGCCGCGGCCGCCGAACCCACCCCGGAACTGAAGCGCTCCGGCCTGCGGGCACTGCCGCGGCCGTCCTTCTCCCTCAGCGTCCTTCCCGCCGCGCTGCGCCCCGCCACCGCGGCCAAGGCCCTCGCGCTGCGGCACATCCCCTGCGCCCCCCAGGTACCGCTCAGCCCCTGGATGTACGCCGCCGGGCACCGGCCCCGCGTACTGGTTGCCATGGACGGCCCCGCCGACCCGGATGGTGGCCTCGGCCCAGACCGTTCGGCCGCCCTCCTCTCCCGGCTCGCCGGCATCGAGGCCGATCTGGTGGTCTCCACCACCGACGACGAGACGGCCGCCCGGCTCGAACCGCTGCTGCCCCCCGGTGGCCGGGCGGGACGCCTTCCGCTGGACGTACTGGTGCCCACCTGCGACCTGGTGGTCCACACCGGAAGCGCCGACGCCACCCTCGCCTGCCTGGCCCACGGCGTGCCGCAGCTCTGCGTGCCCGGCGCGAGCGTTGCCAGGAAACACGGCCTCGCCGAACGCATCGCCGCCCTCGGCGCCAGCCGCCTGCTCCGCGTCGGCGGCCGCGCCCCCGACGGCGACACCGACTCCCACGCCGACTGCCACGTCGGCGCCGATGCCGATGCCGCTGCCGCTGCCGCTGCCGATACCGATACCGATACCGATACCGATACCGCTACCGCTACCGCTACCGCCAGGATCGCAGCGTCCGTACGCGAGATGCTCGGCGACTCCTCGTACCGGGCCGCCGCGAGTCGGCTGCGGGAGGAGGTCCACCGCATGCCCGCGCCCGACGCGCTCATCGGCCGGTTGAAGCAGTCCGCGGCGGCCCACCGCGCGCCTCGCCGGACACCTGCCGCCCAGGCAACCAAGCACACCGCCCGCAACCTCCCGCACCGACCACCGGAGCTCTGATGGCCTCCTCCTCCGCCGCCCCGTCACCGGCCTCGGCCTCCGTACCCCGCCCAGGAGCGCTGTTCGTGTTGCTCCTGGGCTCGACGCTGACGATCATGGCCGGGACGGTGATCGCCCCGGTCGTCAGCGTCATCCGCGGTGACCTGGGGGTCAGCGGCACTGCCGCCGGCCTCATCCTGACCGCCCACGGCCTGTCCCTCGCCGTCGTCAGCCCGCTCGTCGGCTGGGCGATCGACCGATGGGGGGTGCGCACGCCCCTCGCGGCCGGCCTCCTGTTGTACGGAGTGGCCGGCGGCGCGGGCCTGTTCGCGGACACGTACGCCACCCTGATCACCAGCCGCTTCCTGTTCGGCATCGGCGCGGCCGCCCTTTTCAGCGGCACCACGGTGGCTCTGCTGGCGCTCTACCAGGGCCCGGAGCGCGACAGGGTGGCGGGCTGGCGCGGCACCGCCATCAGCCTCGGCGGTATCGTCTGGCCGCTGGTGGGCGGCGCACTGGGCAGCCTCTCCTGGCACGGCCCGTTCGCGGTGTACCTGCTCGGCATCCCCCTCGGGATCGCGATGCTGGTCGTTCTGCCCAAGGTGCCGCCCGCACCCCGTGGCAAGGGCGTCAGTGCCATCACACTGATCCGCCGTCAGCCGATCCTGCTCACCCTCTACGGGCTGTCCCTGTTCAGCTCGTTCCTGCTGTACGTGCTGGCCGTGTTCCTCCCTCAGCGACTGACCGAGGTCGGTGTCGCCGACCCGTTCGTCATCTCCCTCGTCACCACGAGCACCTCGGTGTCGGGCAGTCTCATCGGTTTGTTCTATGCCGGCCTCAAGGGCCGCTTCGGCTACGTCAACCTGCTGCGGACGGCCCTGGCGCTGTGGGCCCTGGCACTGCTCGTCATCGGTATGTACGGTCACCCTGCCCTGCTGACCCTGGGCTCCGCGCTGTTCGGTCTGGGCAGCGGAGTCTCGGTCCCGGCGCTCGCCATGATGATCGGTGAGACCGCCCCGCCGGCCCTGCGCGGGCAGGTCATGTCCCTGTCCGGCACCGCCAACTTCATCGGCCAGTTCGTCGCCCCGCTGGTCGTGGGCCCGGTCATCGGCGCCACGTCGATCGGCACCGGCTTCCTCGTCGCCGCGGGCCTGGGCGCCGCCGCGCTCGTGCTCTCCCTCGCCATGCGCTCCGGTGACGGCGGCGCCGCCGCCGAGTCGGCAGGGCCGCCGTCACCGGAGGACCGGCCGAAGGCCGACCCGAAGACCCAGGGCCCCGTGCAGGACCACGCTTGACCAACACACGGGCACTGGTGCTCACTCGGGCCCTGGCCTGACCCTTTGCGTTGCTTCCCCCGCTAACCAGCGCCTGGCCTGGGCCTGTTGCTGTTCACCTCGAGAGCGTGCGTGCTCGGTGCAGGGAAACGGCCGGAATCGTTCCGACCTCGTCTGCCTGGCCAAGTCCATCAGCGGGTACCGGACGCTCATGGCCCCGACACTCATCCGCCCCGAGTACGACGTGTGGAAGCGGGGCGAGCACAACGGCACGCTCCGCGGGTACGACCCCGGGGTCCGCGCGCTGTCGCTGTTCTGGTCCGACCGTGCTCTGGAGAACCGGACCACCGCCCTGGGCGAGCAGGTGCGCCGCGCCCTCACCGAGACCGCCCGCCGGCGCGGGCTGGCCCGGGGTCTGCCCTTCGACCGTCCCGGTGCGGTCCGCGACGGGTGCGACGCGCGTACGGGGCCTTGGGATGTTCGACGAAGCCGTCGCCTCGGTAGGCGGTAGTCGGTAGGCGGGTAGGCGGGTAGGCGGACGCTCACGGCCTGAACGGGCCTCATCGGGTCAGGCCGGACGAGGCAGGTCAAGACCTGTCCATAACGAAACCCCTCGACGGCCGACGCGCCACGGGGCGAGCGAAGGGAACAGCGGATGTCGGCCGACTTGGCGGGTTTCCTAGGAGTCGTTCTGGTGGCCTACCTGGTCCCCGGCCCGGACTTCCTGGTGGTGGTGCGCTCGGCGGCCGAGCACCCCGCAAAGGGACGAGCCGCGGCGCTGGGCGCCCAGACCGGGCTGTGCGTGCACATGCTCGCCGCCGCCGCAGGACTGTCGCTGATCGCCGCCCGCTCTCCCGTGATTTACGACGCCATCAAACTGCTCGGCGCGGCCTACCTGGTCTACCTCGGAATCCGGGCGGTCCTGGCCGCCCGGCGGGCCGCCCGCGAGCGCCGCGCAGAGACAGCAGCGGCAGAAGGCCCGAAGGGGCTTACCGCCCCGCGGGCCTCGGCCCCGGACGAGCCGGCCCGCGCCCGGTGGCGGTCCGGCTTCACCGAGGGCTTCCTCACCAACGTGCTCAATCCCAAGGCGGCGTTGTTCTTCCTCAGCATCCTGCCGCAGTTCGTGCACGGCGGCGGCTCGACCGCGCGGCACATCTTCTTCCTCGGCATCCTCGACGTCCTCATCGGCGTCGTCTACTGGTTCGCCCTCGTCTCCGTCGCCGCACGGCTGCGCGCCTTCCTCACCCGGCCGAAGATCCGCCACCGCTGGGAGCTGACGACCGGTTGGCTGTTCATCGCCATCGGCGTCGGCGTCGCCGCGGCCTCCTGAGGCGGGGACCGGGCACACCGGCCAGGAGGGGGTCCGATGCCTCCCCCAGCAGCGCACCCGCACTCCGGGCTCACCCGTATCCTGCGTCGTCCGCTCCCCCGTCGCCGTTGCCCACCGCTCGGCGAGCAGTTACGCGCGCATGCGTTCTACGCATCGGCATGAACCACGAAGTCGCAACCCTCGGCCGCCACCACGAGGACTCCGTGTTCTTCACCGGATGGCAGTGAGGCGCGGCGCACTCGGGTTTCCCACTGCGCTGGCCACAAGGTCGTCGCATCCCAAAGAATTCCCTCCAGGGGCACGTCGTCCAGCTTGGCGTTGGTGAGGTCTGCTCCGACGAAGTCGTTGCTGGCCCGCTCGACTTCTGCGACGACCTTGACCAGCGCGTCGGCGTGCTCGCAGCTTTGGACGAGGTCGTCGATGAGGTCCTGGGCGACCACCTCGACTCCGAACAGATAGGCGCGTCCCGTCGTCACGAGGGCGGCGACAGAGGGAGCCAGTTCCTCATCCACGAGTTCCCGGATGCTGTGGAGCTCATCGGCGAGGCGCTCGGCCGGATCGGCGAGTGCGGACTCGACAGCGTCGAGATAGTCCAGGCCGGTGACCGCGGCCTGGGACCGGTGCGGGGCGGGCCGCCGGGACATGCCCTCGAGGTGCTCACGGAGGTGTTCCACCGCAGTGTCGGCGCGGCTCAGCGGTTGTGCGCTGTCGCCCGCGAGTGCACAGAGGTCCTGAACGATACGGACCGCGGTGCGCACCGCCTCTGCCAGATCGAGGGGCCAGTAGTTGCGGACCAGGCGAAGCGTCTCTTCGCGGTATTTCACCCGGATCGTTGCAGGGCGGCGTGCCAGGGGGCCCCGGGCGCCCAGTCGTGCTTGGAACGCGGAATCCCGCTGAGCGGCACAGGCGTCCTGGGACATACGGCGGCTGACGGCCGTCCCGGTGGCGCGGTGGGTCGCAGCCAGCAGACGGTCCAGTGCGAGGTCCGGGGTACGTAGTTCGGGCGGCCCGCCATGGGTGTTGAGGCGGTCGACCACGGCAATGCCCAGGCGGTGGTGCACAGTCGACAGCAGGGCGTCGAGGTGGTCGGGGCGGTCGCCGTCGTCCTTCCTTTCCGCTGCGCGGGGATCGCTGCCCATCACGCCTTCCTCCTCTCGTTGGTGAACCGGCCCTCCAACTGCAGGCCGCGCTTGAGTGCTGCTCTCGCGCGGGCCAGGTTCTGGCGGACAGCCGCCTGGGTGGTGCCCATGGCGCGTGCGCTTTCCTCCGTGGTGAAGCCGTCCAGGTGCCAGGCCATCGCGGCACGTTGCTTGGCGGGCAGCTGATGCAGCAGACAGATAACCCGCCGTTCCTCCTCCCCCAGCTCTGCCGCGTGGGCCGGGGTCTGCCAGCGCAGGCTGGGCTGCGGTTCAGGCAGGTCCGCACAGGTCTCTTCGAGTTTCACCTGCTGGCTCACCCAGGACCGCCAGGCCACCGTGCGCAGCCAGGCGCGAGGGTAGGTGATCGTGACTCCCGGGGCGCACATCTGGGTGAAGGCGTCCTGCGCGGCATCCTGGGCCTCGGTCCATGACGCTCCTTGCAGAAGCAGGAAGCGGACCAGGGCCGGGTACTGCTCGTCGTGCAGGGCCCCTGCGAGCTGGATGCCCGGCAGCGGGACGGCATCTGTCTCCAGCGGCTCGGCAAGGTGCAGATCAGTGCTGACGACCTCGTCCACGCTCCCCACCCCCGCTCCGGCCAGCGGGCTCCGCCTCGTGGCCATCACGGTGGGAGACGGGCGCAGCGGACCGCCCAGTCATGCAGCGGACCCGCTCTGTCTGCTCCGCCTCACTGATGCGCCTCAGCTCCACAGACACGTTCAACCGCTGTCGAGTGATCTTCCCAATGGCGTTGATGACGCTGACGGCCACGGTCACCACCGCTGCGGTGATCACAGGCTCCATTCCGCACCCTTCCCTTTCCTGATTCGGGCTTCCAACCCCACCCTCACGGACACGACGCACCTCAACAGTGGCTCGACGCACAGGAGTTGTGACAATGGCCTGGTCACGGGGCTGCCGCCGCGACGGGAAAGCATTCATGGGGACAGTGAGGCCACAGCACAACCTCGTGCCGTCGGACCGCATCCTTTTGAGCCGCGTCTTCACCAGCGCGGTGAGCTGATCAGACTGCGTTGCGGGGCTTGGCCGGCGATCTCTCCTGCTGCGACCACGCGTCTCCGGCCAGGTCGGAACGCGAAGACATAGGGCGCCAGTTGACAGGCAGTCAGCCATGATCGGGAGTCGATCAGTTCCCGCTCTGTGCGGCTGCCCGGCCGAAATCGCGGGGTTCTGCCGTGGCGACCACCTCCCGCCCGGCCCCCACAACGGAAGGTTCCTCGATGGACAGTCACATCGTGCAGGTGAAGATCCACCCTGCCATCGGTGTCGCCCGCGTCGGCAACAGCGTCGAAGCACCCTTCATCGGCCCGGAATCACCGGACCAGAAACCGGCGGACCCGGGCTCCTACAAGGACGGTTCCGGGGCGCTCCGGAGACAGGCCGCCCGGTTCCGTGTGTACGGCTACAACGCCGCGGGGGAGGTCGTACGAGAGCTGAAGCCGGGCGCGGAGGGTGTCACCGAGATCCAGTGGACGGTGCATCTGGCCAACAAGAAGGCCGCCTGGTACCAGTTCCATCTGGCGCTGGACATCCCCGAGGGCAAGACGCTCGCGGCAGAGCAGTACGCCCGGCGCAACGCCGACGTCGTGGGCGCCGAGAGGAAGAAGCTGGTCAACGATCCCGGAAGCCGCACGGTGAGCGGCTCCAAGACCGAGACGCAGAAGTTCGACACCGGCAAGATCATGGGCAAGGCGGTGTACCTCGGCGAGATCTCCACCCGTTCCGACGGCCGCTTGGTGGTGCTCGGCGGCCGGGGAAGCTCCGCCTCCTACAGCAACCAGCCGATCACCGGGGTCGCCAACAACAACACCTGGTACGACGATGTGTCCGACGGCCCGGTGACAGCGAAGGTCCGTATCGACGGCAGGGAACTGACCGCCGTCCCGGCCTGGGTGGTGGTGGGACCTCCGCACTACGCCCCCGGCGTGAAGTCCATCCGTACCCTCTACGACCTGCTCTTCGACGTCTTCGTCCAGGCCGGTACGCTGACCCGCCCGCAGCAGATCTCGTTCACTGATCACATCGAGCCGATACTGCGCCGATTCTGCGATCTGCAGTGGGTCAACCAGGGTTTCGCGACCCAGTTCGGCTGGAACGGCCCGAACTTCTTTCTCTCGCCGGCGATGCGCAAGAGGCTCGCCGATCCCTCCAACCGGAGCCGGGAACTGCGCCGCCAGACGTACGCCGCCCTGCGCGACTACGACCGGGACGGAAAGTCCCCGCTGCCGTGGCCGTGGCTCTACGGCGACGCCATGGCCAGCAAGCCCAAGTCCGTCCTCCAGCACCTGGCTCTGTCACCGACCCAGGACTGGATGCTGCAGCGCTGGGCGGACGGAAAGTTCCAGGCCGCACCCCTGCGGCAGCCCCGCCCCTCGGTCGACGACGCCCCTGCCGCCGAGCAGCCCGGCCTGCTGGACCGGGCGGCCCTGGAGAACTGCGCCGCCGACGCGTTCCACCCGGGATGCGAGGTCACCTGGCCGATCAGGCACGCGAGCATGTTCAGCGAACCCTTCCGCATCCGGCACCGCGCCCCCGGCACCGCTGAAGTCGACTTCGGGCCCACCCTCACTGCGCAGGAGGCGGTGGCCGACAACGGCCCACTGCACGCGCAGGGGCCCGGAGACCTCACTCGCTGGATGGCCGCCCCCTGGCAGGCGGACACCGCGAGCTGCCGCTCCGGCTACGAGGTGCTGGCCAACCTGGGGCCCCGGTACAGCCCCTACCTGCCGACCTTCTGGCCTGCCCAGGTACCCAACCATGTGCTCAAGCTGGAGGACTTCGAGAAGGTCAACACGCCGCCGACCGGGAACAACGACAGCGCGCGCGAGGAGGCGTTCGAGCGGAGGGCGACCTGGCTGCGCGGACTGAGCGGCACCATGAACCAGCAACGCACACAGATGATCAAGGACTGGCACAAACTCGGCATCGTCGAGGTGCGCGACTACACCGTGGGCGACGGGAAGTTCCCCGAGAAGATCCTGGTGGAGTCACACCCGGGACAACCGCTCGATCAGGCCCCGGACACGGCGAACCTCGTCAACCTGCAGGTGCCCGAGGCGGGCCCGCATGTGCTGGCCGCGGTGGCGGGCACCGGGCCCGAGGCAAGGCTCGCCCCCGAAGCCGTCGAGGCTCAGTCCGCGGCACGAGTGGTCGGCGCAGCCGCCAGGGCCACCGGCTACCGCGAGGAAGAGATCACCGCCGGATACCTCGAGAAACTCGACCCCTTCCGCGAGGCGCGATGAGCACCGCGCCCGCTTCCGGCACGGACACCTACGACGTCGTGGTGGCGGGCGGCGGCCCTGCCGGTTGTGCCGCCGCCCTCGTACTCGCCCGTGCCGGCCGCTCGGTTCTGCTGGCGGACGCCGGAACCGGGCCGCCCAAGGTCGGCGAGACACTCGTGCCCGCCGGGCGGGTTCTGCTCGGCGACCTCGGCGTCGCCGACCGCGTTCTCGACTCCGGACACCTGCCCTGCTACGGCACCCTTTCCGCATGGGGTTCGGCCGACCTGCACGCCGTGGACTTCATCAACGACCCCCACGGCCATGGCTGGCACCTCGACCGGCAGCTGTTCGATCGGCGTCTGCGCGATGCCTCCCGCGCGGCGGGCGCCGAGGTCACCGAAGGCTCGGCCGTACGCGAAACAGCGCGGACACCCGACGGCGGCTGGACTCTGGTCCTGCGCGGCGGCACAGGCACCACCGACAACCGGTCCGGCACCGGCACCACCGACAACCGGTCCGGCACCGGCACTGCCGACAACCGGTCCGGCACCGCGCGCACGGTGCGCTGCCGCTGGGTGATCGACGCCACCGGCCGCGCCGCCGCGATCGCGGTCCGGTGCGGAGCCCGGCGGCAGATCGGTGACCGGCTCACAGCCCTGTACCTGCCACTGGCGCCGGACCCGCTGGACACCGACCGCCGCTCACTCGTCGAGTCCGACGAGGACGGCTGGTGGTACACCGCCCCACAGCCCTCCGGCAGGCGCCTGGTCACCTACTTCACCGACGCCGACCTGCCCGCCGCTTCCCACACCGCACAGCACTTCAGCCGACGGATGTCGGCCACGCGCCATCTGTCCCGACACGTTCGCCAGGACCGGCCCCCATCCACCGCGCCCCGCCGGGCCGCCGCCCACACAGCGCACCTGGACCAGGTGTACGCAGACGGCTGGACCGCCGCCGGGGACGCCGCCGCCGCCTTCGACCCGCTCTCCTCCCAAGGCGTACTGACCGCCCTCTACACCGGACTCAGCGCGGGCCTGGCCGTCGACGCCCGCCTGAACCGAGGCCCCTCCGGCACCGACTCAGCCCTCATCGCCTACGCCGACAAGGTCGCCGCTACACGAAACGCCTACCTGCGCGGCCGTCGCGTCATCCACACCCAGGAGTCCCGCTGGACTGACCGCCCCTTCTGGACGCGACGTCAGGCCTACCCCGGATGAGCCCACCCGACGAACGGCATGCTGTCGGAGCGTGTTCCCAGCATGATCGACGTGAAAACGGGAGGCGGCACATGGGGTCAGGGCCGGCGGGAAGGGCGGCATGACCAACCCCCCTCTCGACGAGGAGCCCGCCGAGCATCTGCGCTTCGTCCAGTACCTTCACGCCATGGAGTCCGTCGGCGAGGCGGAGGAGGCCGACCTGGTGGCCGCGGTCCTGCGTGACCAGGACGCGACGATGGCGGACAGTGCGGTGGGCCGCCATCTGGACCGCCGGGCCGAGAACTTGTTGACCGATCCCCGGTTCGTCGCATGGACCCAGGCCATGGCCGAGGTGATCGCGGATCGCGACTTCCTCACCCTCCGCCTGCGTGAGTGGGATCTGCTCAGGACCATCGCCCTCGATGGCCCCTGGACTTCCGAGGAACTCATCGGAGCAACCGACTGGTTCCAGCGGCTGGTTGCCACCACGCAGGTTGTGGCCTCTCCCAAAGCCCTCAAGCTGCTGGCCGAAGACGGACGGACCCGCCGCATCCGAAACGCGGCCAGCCGTCAGCTACGACACCTGGACCAGCCCAACTGATGTTTCTACGGGCGCCAGGAGGTGAGTCGGGCAGCGGGCGCAGGTCACCCGCCTCGCGCGGCTCCGGTCAGCCGGCGCTGGCAGATGCGCGCGGTGATCGTGTCGCGCGCGCCCCGGAGCGCGCGGCTGCCTCGACGTGAGAAGGTCCGACAGCTGCGGCCCTCGTGGCGCGGTAGGTGCTCGGGCTGAGGCCCTTCAAACGTTTGAACGCGGCGCTGAAGCCGAACGCGTCGGCGTAGCCGACGGATCTGGCGATCTCGGCGATGCTGAGGTCGGTGTCGGACAGCAGCACCTCGGCCTCGTCCATGCGGCACTCGGTGAGGTAGGCGAGGGGTGGGCGGCCCATCAGTTGGGTGAAGCGCTTGGCGAACAGTGCCCGTGAGACACCGGCACGGGCGGCCAGGGAGGCCACGGTCCAGGCTTGGGCGGGCCGGTCGTGGAAGGACTGCAGGGCGGGTGCGAGAACCGGGTCGGCCAGGCCCCGGTACCAACTGGGCGCGTCGGCGCCCGCCTTGTCGAACCAGCTGCGCAATGTGCACACCAGGGCCCAGTCGAGGAGCCGGTCCATCAGCGCCTGCGAACCGGCCGAGTGCTGGGCGGCGTCGGCGGCGGCCGTCTCCAGCCAGTCACAGACCTCGGCGTCCTCCTTGACCACCAGGACGGGCGGCAGGGCACGCACGAGCCGCTCGTGGCGGTGGCCCGAGGCGCGGTAGGCGCCCACGATCAGCGCGGTCGCCTGTTGCCCGTCGGCGCCCCAGTTGATACCGCCCAGTTCCCGGGTGCTGCACCCCGCGCTCTCGGTGAAGCAGGCGATCTCGTAGGCGGCGTGGGGACTGTGCACGGTGGTGGGGTGGTCCACGAGGTGGAAGGGTTCGGGTCCCCGCACGATGGCGGTGTCGCCCGCGCTGATCGCCCGCTCCGTCGCGTCGGGCAGCAGCAGGGTGCCGCCGCCTCGCAGCACGCTGATCATGATGAGCGGCGCGGCGTCGGCGAAGCGGATGGTCCAGGGCGCGGAGAGCACGGCGTGACTGACGACCGAACCCTCGGCCCGGATGCCGCTCAGGAGCGAACTCAGAGGATCCACATCCTCATCGTAGACGCTCTCCTATGTTTCGGAGCGTATCTCCCATGGATCATCTACGACTTCGGGGCTGTACTGAAGTCGTTCATCCAACCGGCCGAGACCACCGGGAGATACCGTGACGCAGCACGACAGCCGTTCCACAGCCCTCGTCGTCGTCGCACACCACCGCACCGATTCCCTCACCGCGCACACGGCCCGGCGGGCCGCCGCCCGGCTCGAAGCCGCCGGCTACCGCGTCGACCTGCTCGACCTGCACGCCGAGGGGTTCGACCCTCGGATGAACGTGGCGGACCAGCCGGACTGGGGCGACCGGGAGAAGAGGTACTCGGACGAAGTGCACGCCCACATGCAGCGCATCCTCGACGCCGATGCCGTCGTCGCCGTCTTCCCGGTGTACTGGCAGAGCGTGCCCGCCATCCTCAAGGGCTGGATCGACCGCGTATGGAACTACGGGTTCGCCTACGGACGCAGCAAGCCCCGTCTCGCCGGCAAGCGCATCCTGTGGCTGGGTCTGGCCGGCGCCCCTGGCGACGATCCGGTCGTCGAAGGGATGCACGCCCTCCTGGAGAGCAACCTGAGCGAGGGCATTGCCGCTTACTGCGGTTTCTCCCACTCCACCGTCGGTCTGCTCACCGACGCGGAGGAGCGCCCTCAACGCCTCGATGCCGAAGGCAACCTCCTGGTCGGCGACGCGATCACCGGTGCCGAACGGGAGGCTCACTACGCGGACTTCGACCGCCGAGCGGGAGAGATCCTGGAGAAGTTCATCGCCCAGGAAGTTGTGGCGGCCTGACCGTGGCCCTCGGTGAGTCTGCGGGTCGGTGCGCCGTGCGCGCCGGCCCGCGTGTCCGGCACGCACGGCGGCGACCCCGACCGGGCGAGCACCCCGACGCGAGCCGTGACGGCTGAGCTGTCTGGGGTGTGTGGAGTGACAGTGCGCTCTGGGATGTGGCGTTGCTGACTTCTCGCACCGATCCAGTGCGGCAGTCGGCTCGACGGCAGTACAAACGGGCAGTCGGCGGCACAGAGGGGACGGCATGGACGCGGTCTGGCTTGGCGTGGTCATGGTGGTGACTTTGGGCCTGGGGGTCCTGTGGAGGCTGCACAGGTATCCCGGCGGTTGGGCCTTCGCGTTCAGCTTCAAGTACGAGAAGGACCGCGAGGCCCTGGCGAAGGCTCGCGACAAGGCGCGTGCGCTGTCCCGTGCCGCGGCTGCGGCGGAGTCCGCTGCGCTGGCCGGACTCACGTCGGCGGAGGCCGCCTACGAACGGAGGTTGCGTCAGCTGGAGCAGCAGATCGCGCGGCTGCGGAACCCCGGAACCGGTAAGCGGTTGGACGGCCTGGGCGAGCTCGTCTTGTTCGAGCACGTCCTCGTGGTGACGTCCGGCCCTCGAACGCGCTCGATCGAGTTGGCCGGTCTCGATGCCCGCTTCGACACGGGCCGAACGAACCACTCGATCTACCTCACCGACGTCACCGGGCGGGTACTCCGCGCGAAATTCCCTCACCTCCTTCCCTCGACGGATGACCAACAGCGATTCGACGAGGACGCGGTGCGCGACTTCACCGTGAACATCCAGAACGCCGTCGCGGAGGAGAACACCTTCCGTGCCAGGCTTCCGCGCCAGCTCGCCCAGGCCGAGCGTGCGCTGGAGGAGGCTCGTGCCGACACCCGGGCGCAGGAAGCAGCGCGCCAGGAACTCGACCGGGTGCGGCAGCACAACCGCCAGGACCCGCACCGCAAGGTCGCGGACTCTGAACTGGAGGAAGCTCTCGAGGAGTGGGAAACCCTCACGGGACGGGTACCGCCCAAGTAGCCGAAGTAACGGACGTTCCGGGAAAGGTGGCGACACCAGAGAGCGCCGAGGCCCTCTTCGCCTTGTCACGACCGACCTGATGGCCCACCCTCCACCGGCGAACCCTCATCTGGGGCGACCCGACATCGCAGACACGTGAGCTCGGCGAGGTAGGTTGTGCGCCATGAGTTCGATCCCCGAACGCGAGCGGTTCGCTGGGCGTCTCGCGGGCAAAGTCGTCGTTGTCACGGGAGCAGCCCGCGGGCAAGGGGCGGCCGAGGTTCGGGCGCTGACCCGTGCCGGTGCCACTGTGGTGGCCACCGACGCGCGTCCCGACGGCGAAGGATGCCGGCGGCTCGACATCAGCAGTGAGAGCGACTGGGACGAACTGGCCGCCGAACTGCGCGAGACGTACGGCCAAGTTCACGGGCTGGTCAACAACGCGGGGATCATCGAGAGGAAGCGGCTCGAGGACGTGCGCCCCGAGGACATGGCACATGTGCAGGCGGTGAACACCACCGGTCCGCTGTTGGGTATTCAGCGCCTGTCCCCGCTCATGCCGCCCGGCTCGTCGGTCGTGAACATCGGGTCGGCCACCGCACTCACCGGCTATTACCCCGTCGCCTACACGGCGAGCAAATGGGCCCTGCGTGCCGTGTCGAAGATAGCGGCCACGGAACTGGGGCCGAAGGGGATCCGCGTCAACACGGTGCTCCCCGGCTACATCGAGACCGAGATGACCGCTCAGGCCACGAAGGCTTTTCGTGACGCGACCATCAAAGAGACACCGCTGGGCAGGAGCGGGACGGTCGACGACATCGCACCGCTCGTGGTGTTCCTGCTGTCCGACGAGGCGTCCTTCATCAGCGGTGCGGAGATTCCCGTGGACGGGGGACTCACTGCGCACGGCGGCGTCAAGTCCATCTCGGACGCGCTGAGGCATTGAGCGATCCGTCGCTCCGACGGCTCGTCAGACGTAGGTCAGCTCAGCAGCAGGTCAGGTCAGGTCAGCGGCCGGTCGGTTGACGGTCCATTCCGGTCCCTGGCCACTGCCACGGCAGCTGTCCAGGCGCCGTCCGCCCACACAGCACTGTTCGAGCGCCGCTTCATCGGGGGATCGGCGTGGCGCCGGTCGCGGCGAGAGACAGGTCCCAGAGCCGGGCCGCCCCGTCGGGGTCGATGGCGTAGGCGCGGACGCCGCCGTCGTCCATCGGGGTGTCGGGGGCGGAGACGCGGGCGACCTCGCAGTCCTCCAGGTAGAGGCCGCCTCGGCCCTCGAGGAGCGGGGACACGGCGGCCCACAGCCCGGTGGCGGCCCCCTGTGAGGCGGTCTTGAAACCATCGCCGACGACGTTGCCCTGCTCGTCCACCCAGCCGCGGTCGATCTGCGCCTGGAGCGTCATCTCCCGCTGGAGTCCGGTGATGATCTTGCCGGGGTGGAGGGCGAACGCCCGGACTCCGTCGCCCTTGCCGACGGAGTCGAGGTGTACGGCGAAAAGGGAATTGGCCGTCTTGGCCTGGCCGTAGGCCAGCCATGTGTCGTAGCCGGTGCGGAAGTGCGGGTCGTGCCAGCGGATGCCGGTCAGGGTGTGCCCGGCCGAGCTGTTGACCACGACGCGCGCGCCGTCCGCGGCCACCAGGAGCGGGTAGAGCTCGCAGACGAGGGTGAAGTGACCGAAGTGGTTGGCGGTGAGCTGGCCTTCCCAGCCGGGGCCGAAGCGCCGCTCCGGGGTCGCCATCACTCCGGCGACAGCCATCAGAAGGTCGATCCGGTCGAACCGGTCGCTGATGTACGCGCCGGCCGACCGGACGCTGTCGAGGTCGGCCAGGTCCATGGAGAGGACCTCGCAGTTCTTCACCTCCTCCAGCGCGGCACGGGCAACGTCAGGGCGGCGGGCCGGAACGACGACCCGGGCTCCGGCGGCCGTCAGAGCCCTGCTGGTCTCCAGGCCGAGCCCCGAGTAGCCCCCGGTCACCACGGCCGTCATACCGGACAGGTCGACGCCGGCCATGACGTCCTCGGCGGTGGTGGAAGCGGACAGGGACGAGCCGAGCGGCTGCTGATCAGTGAGGGTCATGTCGCTGACGCTACGATCTAGAGGGAGGTCTAGATCAAGTCCCGAAGTGACAACAGCGGCAGGGAGTGACAGGAGTGAGCGGCATGCCGACCACCCACGCCGGCGCGCAGTCGCTGAGCATCGGAGAGGTGGCCGAGCGGACCGGACTGAGCGTGCACGCGCTGCGCTTCTACGAGCGCGAGGGGCTGCTCGTCGGGCCGGTCCAGCGCACGTCGGGCGGGCGACGGCGCTACACCTCCGCCGATGTCGAATGGCTGCTGATCTGCGTCAAGCTCCGCGAGTCCGCCATGCCGCTCGCCGACCTCAAGCACTTCGCCGAACTCGTACGCCGCGGGCCGGGCAACGAAGCGGAACGTCTGCGCCTGCTCGACGCCCACCGGCAGCGCGTCGACGCGCAGATCCAGGCACTGGAGGAGTGCCGGTCCCTCATCGCCTGGAAGGTCGACGTCTACGCCGAGCACCTCGCCCGCGGTGAAGCCGACGGGCTCTGGGCCCCGACAACCTGAGGCGGGCGTTGCGGCCGTGACCGCGCGGCCTGGCCGCAGACGCCGGTCCGGTCGACGAGCGGCGCCGACAGGGCGCCGTCGACTGCCCGTGTCGAGCCGCAGCAGCGCGGTGTCCGCTCCCCCGCGCCGCCGGAGACAACGGTCGCCCGGGCGCGGGGGCTGCCGTTCAGGAGCGGAAAGCCGAGGGCCACGGGCTTGGTGGGCGCCCGCTCCGCGGTCGGCGGGACCTCAGGGCCCGCGTGACGACGTGGGCGCAGGTGCAGACGACGACGTCGGCGACGAGGAACCGACGTCCGCTCGAACCGCTCCCCCGCACGCCGACCGGTGGCGGCGGCCCCGCGCGGCATCACAGCAGCATGACAGCGGCGTATTCGACGGGGTTCGGCCATTCCGACCCGCTGGCCGGTGGGCGTCTGGCGTCGGGTGGGCAGCACGCGCATCGTGGATGTCGAGGGCTTCGAGTGACGGCGCACTGGACCGGTGGGCCACGGTGATCGGGAGCCTTGGGGGACAGGTGCAATTCCGGGTGCTGGGGCCCGTCGAGGTGTGGGTCGACGGGCAGAGGCTGCCGCCGTTTCCGCGCAAGCCGACCGCGCTGCTCACCGCCGGGCTCGTCGAGGCCGGAAAGCTGGTGTCGGTCGACCGGCTGGTCGACGCGGTGTGGGGTGATCATCCACCGGCGTCGGCGGCGAAGCTGGTGCAGGGGTACGTGCTCAGGCTGCGGCAGGTGCTCCACAGCACGGGCGCCCGAGAGGTGATCACGACCCGTCCTCGTGGCTATGTGTTCGAGCCGGAGGAGGGGCAGTTGGATCTTCTGCTGTTCCAGGAGCTGCTCGAACGGGGACGCGCGGACGTCGCGCGCGGCGAACACGGTGAGGCGGCGGATCTCTTCGAGGAGGCGCTGGGCCTCTGGAGGGGCCCCGCGCTCGGCGCTCCGACGACGCCGCTGCTCCAGGCCGAGGCGACACGGCTGGAGGAGATCCGGCTGACCACCGTGGAACGCCTGCTCGACGCGCGGCTGGCGCTGGGCGGCGGGGCGGAACTGGTGGGTGATCTCACCGGGCTGGTGGCCGAACATCCGCTGCGGGAACGCCTACGGGTGCTGCTGATCACCGCCCTGGACCGCTGTGGCCGCCGGGCGGACGCCCTGCGTGTGTATCGCGAGGGCCGTCGCCTCCTGCACGCCGAGTTGGGTATCGAACCCGGCCCCGAGCTTCGGGGGGTGCATGCCCGGCTGCTGGCGGCCGACCAGCCCGCCGAACCCGAAGCCGGGGCGCGCGCTGCCGCCGCCGGCCACGGAGCCGGCGTTGGCACGCGAACCGCAGGCGGAGCCGTCGGCGAGGCGTACGCGCGGTGGGAGGTACGGGCGAGGCAGGAGCCCGGCGAGGCGCCGGCTCCCGCACAGCTGCCCGCCCCGCCGAAGTGGCTGACCGGCCGTGAGACGGAAACGGCCCGTCTGGAGGCCGCGCTGCGCGAGGGCGGCGAGCACGGCCGGGTCTGTGTCGTGCACGGGATGGCAGGCGTCGGCAAGACGGCACTGGCGCTGTATGTCGCGCACCGGGTCGCGACGGCCTTTCCGGACGGGCAGCTCCATGCGGCGCTGGGTGGTGGGGACCCTGCCCGGACGGCCGACCCGGCCGAGGTGCTCGCGGGCTTCCTGCGCGCGCTGGGCATCGGACCGGGCCGCATTCCCCCTTCCCTCGCCGAACGAGCCGCCGCGTTCCGTACGCTGCTGGCCGGTTCGAGGGTCCTCGTGGTGCTGGACGACGCCGCGGACGAGGAGCAGGTGCGGTCGCTGCTGCCGGGCGCGGGCGGTGGCAGCGCCGTACTGATCAGCAGCCGCAAGGCCCTGCACGGGCTGGACTCCGCCGAGCGGGTGGGCCTGGACGTGCTGGACGCCGCGCATGCCCTGCAACTGCTGGCCCGCCTCACGGGTCCTGACAGGACGACGGCGGAGCCCGAGGCGGCGGCCGAGATCGCCCACTTGTCCGGAGGGCTCCCGCTGGCGCTGCGTATCGCGGGATCCCGGCTGGGGACGCGCAGCGCCTGGCCGCTCGGAGCGCTGGCCGAGCGGCTGCGCGACGAACACGTCCGGCTGGACGAGATGGCCTCCGGGGACCTGGACGTGCGGGCCGGGATCGAGGTCAGCTACCGCGCGCTCCCGGAGTCGGAACGGCTCGTCTTCCGTCGGCTCGGAATGCTCGAGTCACCGGATCTCGCGCCCTGGGTGGCCGCGCCGCTGGCGGGCATCGACGTGGCCGACGCGGAACGTCTGGTCGACCGGCTGGCCGATGCCCATCTGCTGGAGCCGCTGGGGGCGGACGGTACCGGCCGCGTACGGTACCGCTTCCACGACCTGGTCCGGCTGTACGCCAGGGAACGCGCCGACCTGGAGGACACCCGGCAGGACCGTTCCTCGGCGCTGTCACGGCTGCTGCGTACCTGGCTCGCGCTCACCCGCCGGGCCGGGGACCTCGACCCCACCGGTGTGCCGCACCTCGTGCCCCAGGGCCCCGGTGACGACACCGACTTGGGGCTGGGCCGGCGGCTGCTGGCCGATCCGCGCGCGTGGCTGCGGGCCGAGCACGGTTCGCTGGTCGCGGGGGTGGTGCTCGCCGCGCGCCTCGGTCTCGACGAGGAGGCGTGTGACCTGGCCTCGGCGCTCGTCCAGGCGTCCTTCCGGGTGAACAACCAGTTCGAGGAGTGGCAGCGGACGCACGACGCGGCTCTCGCCGCCGTCCGCCGGGCGGCGAACCCGCGCGGGGAGGCCGTACTGCTCACCGGCCTCGCCCAACTGCGCTACGAGCAGGACCGGTTCGAGGAGGCCGACCGCTGCTTCCGTGAGGCGTTGGCCGGGTTCGCGCGGCTGGGCGACCTCGGCGGCCGGGCCACGGCCCTCGCGGGCATCGCCGCCGTCGGCAGGGAACGGGGCAACTTCACCGAGGCGACGGCCTGTCTGGAACAGGCGCTGACCGCCTTCGAGACACTCGGGGACGTCGCGGGGGAGGCGAGTGCCCGTTACGACCTCGGGTCGATCCTGCGGGAGAAGGGCAACTCCGCGGAGGCGATGGTCCACCTGCGGAAGGCGCTCACGATCTACCGGTCGATCGGCAGCCGGCGTGGTGAGGGGCTGGCGCTGCGGGCGATCGGCCTGGTGCACCGTGCCGACGGTGACCTGGAGCGCGCGGAGGAGCAGTGCGCGCGGGCCCTGCACCTCCAGAGGTCGGTCGGTGACCGGCTGATGGAGGCGTACGCCGTCCAGGCGTTGGCCAAGGTCCGCTTCCGGCTGAGGCCCGACGACGCGGAGCTGCCCGCGCTGCTCGGCGCGCTACGGGTGTGCCGGGAGCTGGACGACGGGTTCGGTGAGGCCCTGCTGCTGCGCACACTCGGTGAACTGCACCTCGCGCAGGGACGGGTGGACGAGGCGTCGGCCTGTCTCGGGCAGGCACTGGACCTGTGGACCCGGCTGAGGCATCCGGTCTTCCGCGCCCGCACCCTGCGTGATCTGTCCCGTCTCCACGAACTCGTCGGCGACCGGTCCCGCGCCCGTGCGCTGCGTCAGGAGGCGCTGCTGACGTTCCAGCTCTACGGCACTCGGGAGTACGGCGAGCTCCGCGCTCTCGAGGAGGAGGATCCGAGCGTGCACACGGGCTGAACCAGGACTGAACCGGCACTGCGCTCCGGCTGTACCGCCGTCGCCCACAGTGAGGGGGCAGCGAAGGAACAGACCTGAAACAAGGGGGAAGAACCAGATGCGCAAGCGCACCATCGCGACCCTTTCCGCATCCGCCGCGCTGGCGGCCGTGACCGTCATGGCACCCACCGCGTCCGCCGAACCGAACCCGCCCGGCTGCGACCGGGGAGCCTTCTGCATCTACTCCGGCCCGGATCAGACGGGTTCGCTGCTGGTGGAGAGCCAGGGCAACTGGTCGGGCAGCGTGAGTGGGCGGTCCGTCTTCAACAACGGTACGAGCTTCCCCGGCGCCGACCACATCCAGCTCACGTGGACCTACAACGGGGGCACGTTCAGCGACTGCCTCCACTTCAACCCGGGCCCCGGCGACTACAAGTGGAACTTCGTGTCCGGCGTCGTCTTCAAGCAGGCCACCTGGCGTGGCGAGTGCTGATCCGCGTCACCGCACGCACGGCCGCCGCGGATGTCCGCGGCGGCCGTGCCGTGTCCCGGGGAGCGGTACGGTCCACGGCCACTGAACCGCGTTGTGGTGGGAGCGCTTGTTGACCGTCATGCGCCGTGTCGCACCGCCGCGCGCCCTGTGGTGATAGGGGGTGGATCGTCAGAATGTATCCCCGGCTCTGTTGGTGAGCCGGTTCGGCAGCACGGCCTGCCTGCTGCGTGAGTGGCCCGCCCTGACCGTCGGTCGGTCATGGCTTCCGGCAGACGGCGTGGCTGTCTCTCGGGGCATCGACGGACGGGTGAGGGTGCAGCGTGGTGGAGCCGCTTCGGTACGGGGTCGATCCCGGGCGCGTGGGACCGTACGAAGTGATGGGCCGTCTGGGCTCCGGCGGGATGGGCAGCGTGTACCTTGCCCGCAACCTGGGCGGCAGGCGCCTGGTGGCGCTCAAGACGATCCGCCCGGAGCTGTCGACGGTGCCCGGCTACCGCGAACGCTTCGCCCGCGAGATCGAGGTCGCCAGCAGAGTCCGCAGTCCGTACATCGCCCAGCTCATCGACTTCGATCCTGACGCGGAAGTGCCCTGGCTGGCGACAGAGCTTGTCCACGGCCCCGATCTCGCGGAGGTACTGACCTCGTACGGTCCGCTGCCGGCCGACAGTGTGCGGGTCCTGGCGGCGGGTCTCGCGGAAGCACTCGCCGCGATCCACGACGCGGGCATCGTGCACCGCGACGTCAAGCCGTCCAACGTCATCCTCGCGGAGACCGGCCCGCGTCTGCTCGACTTCGGGGTCGCGCGCCCGGTGCGGCAGGCCGGACTCACCTCGACGGGGCAGTTCGTCGGAACTTCCGCCTATGCCTCCCCCGAGCAGTTCCTCACTCAGGAGGTGGGGCCGCGCAGCGACATGTTCTCCCTCGGCGTGCTTCTCGCCGAGACGGCGGGCCGGGTCGCGGGCTCCTCGGAGCGCCCGGCACCCGCCCTCGACGTCATCGGGGGCAACACCCCTGCACTGCCGTCCCTGCCCCACGATCTGCGCACCCTCGTACGCGAGTGCCTCGCCCGAGCCCCCGCCGACCGGCCCGCACCGGCCGAGGTGCCCCGCATGCTGGCCGACCTACCACGCCCTGTGCACCAGGGCGGCCGGCCGTGGCTCCCGGCGCCCGTCTTCTCTTCCGTGCGCCAAAGCTCCGAAGCACTGCGGGCCCTCACACACCCGGCGACGGCCCTGGACCCCGGCCGGATGGACCAGGACCAGCCCACGGCGACAGCGGGCTCGGCATTCGTCGGCACCACCGGCGCCACGGCGATGCCCGGTTCGCGCCCTCCCGCGCCCGGCGTCCCGGCGGGGAGGAGGCCGGCCCTCCTCGTGGGGGTCTCGCTGGTCGCGGGTCTGCTGGTGGCGGCGGGGGCGGTGCTGATCGGGCGGGCCGGTGACTCCGGTGCCGGGCTCGGCGCCCAGGACGCCTCGCCCGGAGCGACCGTCACCGTCACGGCCTCGGCACGGCCGTTCGAGGACAAGCCGAACGCCCATACCGACCAGCCCCGGACGACCACCTCCCCCGTGCGCCCTTCGGCGGAGACCGCACGGAAGCCGTCGGCCCCGACGCCCAGGCAGCCCACGTTCACCCGAGGCGTGCTGGGCGTCTCGCGCTACCAGGACCCGGGGTACGCCGCCACGGTGACCTCCGTGACCGCGAAGAACCACCAGCTGACGGTGGCCCTGCGCGCGAGGGGAAGGGCCGACCTGCGGGACGCGACCACCACGTGTCTCGAAGTGCGGGGGCCGGACGGGACGTTCACCGTTCATCCGTTCGCTCAGCGAGCCGAGACAGCGCGGGCCGGTGCCTTCGAGGGGACCCTGACGTTCCCCCTGCTCGTGTCCGGGCGGTACGCCCTGCGCTACTCCTGCCAGAGCGACTACTCGGCGGTCGAGCTGGGCACGGCTCGTGTGCCCCGCGTCAGCATCTCCCGCTACAGCGACGAGTACTTCGCCGTCGTCCTGTCCACCGCCCGCACATCCAGCGGGCTCCAACTGGTGTTCGCCTCCACCGGGAGATCGGACCTTCGGGACCCCCGTACCTCCTGTCTGAACCAGGGCGGCGTGCCCGAGGGTCCCCTGAAGGTCCGGCTCGACCGCAGCGAGACCACGCTCGATCACTTCCACTACGGCGTCATGGACTTCCCGCCGGTCGCGGCGGACAGCAGCTTCACCTACTCATGCCTCGACGACTACAGCGCCGCCCCGCTGGCCTGATCGCCGGCGCGTGCGGCGCGTCGGCCGGCCAGCACGGCCAAGGGAACGGTGGCGGCCCAGCTGTAGATGGCGGCGCCCGGGGAGACGCTCGCGATCCCCACCGAGGCCAGGAAGACGATCGCCTGGGCGGGGAGCGGGACACTGCGCCAGTTCGCGCCCGCCGCGCGACTGAGGTGCAGATCGAGCGCGTACAGCACCAGCGCGGCCGCGCCGATCACGGCCCCGTACAGACCGGGGCCGAGGAAGCGGTCGCCGTAGTTCTCCAGGACGTGGGTGGGGAACGGGATCAAGGAGATCAGCACCAGGAACGCGACATGGAGCCAGAAGGCGTACGGGCCGATCTCCGTGGCGTTCCGCACCGCGGTCTGGTGGGCCCGCCAGAACAGTGCGATGACCACCGCACTCAGCAGGAAGGCACCCAGCTGGGACTGCACCTCGTCGAGCGCCCGGCGCAGTTCGGGCCCGTCGAGCCCTTCGGGCAGATCGATGTCCAGCACGAGCAGTGTCATGGCGATGGCTGTCACACCGTCGGTGAGAGCGAGCATCCTGTCCCTCGGCACGAGGTCCACCTGGGTTCGGGCTCGTCGCCGGTCCGGGCTTGGGTTCATGGCACCTGTGGTAGCAGCCCCGCCCCCGCGCGGACGGCCAACGACGCGCGGGGGCGACAGCCCGGCGGCGATCCTCGGTGGCGGCCCAGGGGCAGGCGGCACAGGGATTGCTGGATCGCAGGCCGGTGGATCAGCGGATCGCGGGCCGGTGGATCAGATGCCGCCCGTGTTGAGGAGGCGGTTGGGCGTGTCGGGGCGGACGCCGCGGAGCACGCCACGGGTGGCCGTGCGGTCCAGCCAGACCTGCGCCTCCTTGGGGGTCGCGCGGGGGTGCGCCGACAGGTACAGCGCGATCACGCCGGTCGCGTGCGGCGCGGCCCAGGACGTCGCGCCGAAGTCCTCCGTGACCGTTCCGCCGCCGGCGAGGGCGGCGGTGACCTTCTCGCCGGGTGCGTACAGGTCCACGCACCGCCCGTAGCCCGATCCGTAGAAGTCGCTGTCGTTCCACACGCGGTCCTTCGAGGTGGAGGCCGCGACGACGATCGTGCCGGGCACGCCGGCCGGGGACTGCTCGCAGGCGTCCTCGCGGCCGTTGCCGGCCGACACCACTGTCGGGATTCCCGCGTCGATCATCTTCTTCACCGCGGACTCCAGGGCCGCCGACCGGTGGTCGAGGTTGAGCGACATGTTCACCACGGCCGGCTTCTCGGCGTGGGCGGTGACCCACTTGACCGACTTCACGAGGGCCGCCTCGGCCTTTGCCGGGGAGGAGCCCTCGCCGTCGCTCTCGCACAGCAGGCCCTGGACCCGGACGAGCTCCGCCTTGGGAGCCACGCCGTACTTGGCTCCGCCGATGACGCCCGCGACGAACGTGCCGTGACCGACCCCTGTCTCGCCGAAGCAGTCACCGGAGTCCTTCTTTCCCACGAAGTCGGCGCCGAGGCGTGCGCGTCCACCGAACTCCTTGTGGGCGATGTCCATGCCCGTGTCGATCACATAGACGTGGACGCCCTTGCCCCTGGCGGTGGTGGTGAGCCTGCCGTTCAGGGGCCGTGAGCGCTGGTCCAGAATGTCCAGGTTCCACGGCACCTTGCGGGTGAGGGGCGACGCCGCGGTCAAGGGGGCGAGGGACTCCGCCGTACGGTGCGTGGGAGGCGTCGCGCGGCTCCCCTCGGCCGCCGCGCCTGCTTCGCCGCCGCAGGCCGAGGCCCCGAGTACCGTCACCAGGGCCATCGCCACAAGCCCGGCCTTCGTCGCGTTCCCTGCCACAGCATCCCCCGTGTTCCTGTTCGTGCACAGTCAGCGCACAAGACGACGACGAGGGGCAGTCGGTTCCGGCGGGTCCCGAGGCCGGTCGCGCCGCCCGCCGAACACCGGTGCGGCGCGTTCCGTACCCTTGCGGCATGCGCATGCGCCCCACCTTGAGCTGGTCTCCCGCGGAGGACCTACCGCCGGGCACGACGGATCTGCGCCCCGTCGTCGACGCTCTGGGTTCCGGTGGTGTGCTGGTGCTGAGTGGGGCGGGCATTTCCACGGAGTCGGGCATCCCCGACTACCGGGGTGAGGGCGGCAGCCTGAGCCGGCACACCCCGATGACCTACCAGGACTTCACGGCGAGCGCCCATGCCCGGCGCCGGTACTGGGCGCGCAGCCACCTCGGCTGGCGCACCTTCGGCCGTGCCCGGCCCAACGCCGGGCACCGGGCCGTGGCCGCGTTCGGACGGCACGGTCTGCTCTCGGGTGTGATCACCCAGAACGTCGACGGTCTGCACCAGGCAGCCGGCAGTGAGGGCGTCGTGGAGCTCCACGGAAGCCTGGAGCAGGTGGTGTGCCTGTCCTGCGGCGCGTTCAGCCCGCGCCGTGAGCTGGCCCGGCGGCTGGAGGAGGCCAACGCGGGCTTCGAGCCGGTGGCCGCCGGGATCAACCCGGACGGCGACGCCGACCTCACCGAGGATCAGGTCGGGGACTTCCAGGTCGTGCCCTGCGTGGTCTGCGGCGGCATCCTCAAGCCGGACGTGGTGTTCTTCGGCGAGGCCGTTCCGCCACCGCGGGTCGAACACTGCCGCTCCCTGGTTCGTCGGGCGGCGTCCGTGCTGGTCCTGGGCTCCTCGCTGACGGTGATGTCCGGGCTTCGCTTCGTCCGCCAGGCAGCCGAGGCCGGGACGCCGGTGCTGATCGTCAACCGGGACGCCACCCGGGGCGACCGGCACGCCGTCACCCGGGTCGCGCTGCCGCTGGGAACGGCCCTGACGACCGTGGCCGACCGACTGGGCATTCCCGTCGAGGACGAGGCGGCGCCCTCCGGCGAACGGTAGAGCCGGGACGCGGCCTGAAACGGGGCAGGCTAGGCCCTGTCGTCACATTCCCACCTACCGCCCTTCGGGCGACGGCGGGAATGTGACGACAGGGCCTAGTGCGGGGGCCTCATGCTCCATCTGATCGCCCTTGTGAGGGCGTGGCCCGTGACCGGTATCGCTACGCCCTCCAGGACGGGGAGGCGGGGAAGGCCCAGCAGTCCGCGCGCCCAGTCCGGGAGGGAGCCCACCGCGTTGGCGGCGAGCAGGGCGTAGGCGGGCCGGGCGGCGAGCGGCAGCGGGGGGTGGACGAGCAGGAAGCGCGCGGCCGCCCTGCTCTCCGCGGTGGCGCGGAGTTCGGGACGGTACGCGGCCAGGCGTGACTCGAGGTCCGCCCTCGTCCGGGGCGGGTCCGGCACGCCGAGGGCGGTGGCGACCTCGGCCGTGTCCGCCACGTAGGCGTCGTAGTCGGCGGCGGTGAGGGAGTGCGCGCCGAAGCGCTCGTGGGCGCGCAGGAAGCTGTCCGTCTCGGTGATGTGCACCCATTCGAGCAGGTGGGGGTCGGCGGCCCGGTAGTGCTCGCCCTCGGTGGTCGTCCCGGTGATCCGTTCGTGGATCGCGCGGACGCGTTCGACGGCGTCGCGGGCGTCGTCGGCGGTTCCGAAGGTCGTCACGGCGAGGAACGTGCTGGTGCGTTGCAGCCGTCCCCAGGGGTCGCCGCGGTACCCGGAGTGAGCGGCCACGGCGGCCATGGCCAGCGGGTGCAGGGACTGCAGGAGCAGGGCGCGCAGCCCGCCGATGAACATGGAGGCGTCTCCGTGGACGACGCGGATGGGCCGCTCCGGGCCGAACCAGCGGGGTCCGGGTGTGTCGTGGATGCGGGCACGGTTGGCGGGACCGTCCGGGCCCGCGACGCGGCGGAAGAGTGCCTTGCCGAGCCTGTCACGCACACCGGAGACGGTGAGGACGTCCATGTCCACGGTCCCATTCTGCGGCGCCGTCCTCGGCGAGGGAACAGGGGGCGGTGTGCGTCGGGGCGTCCGCCGAATGCCGGAGTGCCTCGTGTGAGCGGGCGGGCGGCGTGGCAGCGATCCTTCATGTCCCAGACGATCACGCGTGGTGCGGGAAGCGTCGATGGGGGCGCCCTGGCTGTCGTCGAGGTGCCGCGATGCCCGTGACCGCACGCGCCGAGGTGCCGCGATGCCTGTGACCGCCCGCGCCGTTGAGGCGCACCCCGGGTCGCCGTCCGTGGCCGCGCTGCTCGTGGCCGCCCACGGCGGGCCCGCGCTCGCGGCCACCGCTGTCACGGCGCTGCTCGCGCTGCGCGCCGGCCTGCGCCCGCTCGACGGTGTCGCCGTCACCGCGGCGGTGTTCGCCGGTCAGCTCACGATCGGCTGGGGCAACGATCTGCTGGACCTCCGTCGGGACCGCGCCGTCGGTCGCGCCGACAAGCCGCTGGCCACCGGAGCCCTCCCGGTCGCCCGGGTGGTGCCGGCCCTGGTCGTGGCGGCCTGCGCCTGCCTCGTGCTGTCCGTGCTGGCCGACTGGCGCAGCGCGCTGCTCAACGCCACCCTCGCCACCGGCGCCGGCCACGCCTACAACCTCGGGCTCAAGGCGACCGTGTGGTCGTGGGCGCCGTACGCCTGCGCGTTCGGGACACTGCCCTCGGTCGTCACCCTCGCCGATCCGGCGCCGGGCTGGGCCCCGCTGTGGATGACGGGCGCCGGCGCCGCGCTCGGCGTGGGGGCGCACCTTCTCAACACGCTGCCCGACCTGGCCGACGACGAACGCACCGGCGTACGGGGCCTGCCCCACCGCATCGGCGAACGTCGCTCACGCGTCCTTGCCGCCGTGCTGCTGTCCGGCGCCTCACTGCTCGCCGTGCTCGGCCCCCCTGGGACACCGCGGACCTGGGCGTGGGCGGTCCTCGTGCTGGTGGCGGTCCTGGCACTGCTCGCGTTGGTCGCCCCCGCGCGTACCCCTTTCCGGGCCGCGGTCGCCATCGCCCTGCTCGACGTCCTGCTGCTCGTGACGGGCGCCCGATGACCCCGCCGGCCGGCCACGTCGGCGTCCAGGTGGCGGGTTCCCGGCCGTACGACGCCGCCCCACCCGTTCGACCGTAGGAGCCATCATGAGCATGCGCATCGTCAGCGTTCGCGGCGCCCTGCCCGAGCATCGCCACCGGCAGGAGGACATCACCCGGTTACTCACCACCATGATGCCGGCCGAGGAGGCGTCCAGGTACGGCGTGCTGGAGCGGATGCACCGCAACGTGTGCGTCGAGACCCGGCACACCGTGCTCCCGTTGGAGGAGTACGCCCGGCTCCAGAACTTCGGCCAGTCGAACGACGCCTTCATCCGGGCCGGCGTCGAACTGGGCGCTCGCGCGGTCGTGGACGCGCTCAAGGGCGTCGGGCTCACACCGGCCGACGTCGACTACATCGTGTCGTGCACGGTGACCGGCCTGGCCGTCCCCTCCCTGGAGGCCCGCGTCGCGGCGGAGATCGGACTGCGGCCCGACGTGGTGCGGCTGCCCCTCGTCGGCCTGGGCTGCGTGGCGGGCGCGGCCGGTGTCGCCCGTCTGCGCGATCTGCTGCGCGGCCGCCCGGACGGGGTGGCGGTGCTGATGTCGGTCGAGCTGTGCTCGCTCACACTGCAGCGCGCGGACACGTCGGCCGCGAATCTCGTGGCCGGTGGACTGTTCGGGGACGGGGCCGCGGCGGTGGTCGGGGTGGGGGCCGAGCACGCGCTCGCGCAGTCCGACGCCCCGGCCCGTCCCGAGGTCCTCGCGTCCCGCAGCCGGCTCTACCCCGACTCGGAGCGCATGATGGGCTGGGACGTGGGCTCCGGCGGGCTGAAGATCGTGCTCGACCCCGCCGTTCCCGACCTGGTGCGCCGTCACGTGGGCGAAGACGTCCGCGGCTTCCTCGCCGACCAGGGGCTGACCCGTGACGACCTCGGCTGGTACGTGGCGCACCCGGGTGGCCCGAAGGTCCTGGAGGCGCTGCAGCACGCCCTCGGGGTGGGACGGGACGCCCTGCGGATGACCTGGGACTCGCTGCGCCGGATCGGCAACCTGTCCTCCTCCTCGGTGCTGCACGTGCTGGCGGACACGCTCGCCGAGCGTCCGCCCCCGCCCGGCTCGTACGGGCTCATGCTCGCCATGGGTCCGGGGTTCTGCTCCGAGTTGGTGCTCCTGCGCGCTCCGGGTGGTGGGCGGTGAGCAGCGAGGCCCTGTTCACCGTCCTGGTGCTGGCCGTGGGCCTGGAGCGGGTCGCCGAGCTGGTCGTGTCCCGGCGCAACGCCGCCCTGAGTTTCGCGCGGGGCGGCGTGGAGGCGGGGCAGGGGCACTACCCGTTCATGGTGGTCCTGCACACGGGCCTGCTCGTCGGCGCGCTCGCGGAGGTGTGGCTGCGCCGACCGGAGTCGGTGGCGGCCCTGGCGTGGAGCATGCTCGCCGTCGTCGCGGCCTCGCAGGCGTTGCGCTGGTGGTGCATCGCCTCCCTGGGAAGCCAGTGGAACACGCGGGTGATCGTCGTGCCGGGCGCCGCGCGTGTCACGGTCGGCCCCTACCGCTGGATCCCGCATCCCAACTACGTGGCCGTCGTCGCGGAAGGGTTCGCGCTCCCCCTGGTGCACTCGGCCTGGGGCACGGCGGTCGCCTTCACCGCCCTCAACGGGGTCCTGCTCGCCACCCGCATCCGCACCGAGGACGCCGCGCTCGCCCAACTGACCTGAAGGAGACGCCCATGGACCTGCTCGTCGTCGGCGGGGGGCCGGCGGGCCTGGCCACGGCCCTGCACGCGGCACGGGCCGGGCTCGATGTCGCCGTGTGGGAGCAACGCGCGGGCACGGTGGACAAGGCGTGCGGCGAGGGGCTGATGCCGGGCGCCGTCACCGCGCTGGCGGCGCTCGGGGTGCATCCGCCCGGGCACGAGCTGCGCGGCATCCGCTACGTGGCGGGACGGCGACGGGTCGACGCCGACTTCACGGCGGGCCCCGGCCGGGGCGTACGCCGTACGACGCTGCACGCGGCCCTGCGCGACGCGGTGCTCGGCGCGGGCGTACGGATCGATCAGCGCACCGCGCGCCGCATCGAGCAGGACGAGGCGGGCGTGCTGGTCGACGGCGCCCGTGCCGGGTACCTCGTCGCGGCGGACGGTCTGCACTCGCCGATCCGCCGGGCGCTGGGGCTCGACCGGCCACGCCGGGCCGGTTCGCGACATGGACGCCACGGATTGCGGCGCCACTACGCGCTCGCCCCCTGGAGTGACCACGTCGAGGTGCACTGGGCGCCCGACGCGGAGGCATATGTGACGCCGGTGGCCGGCGACCTCGTGGGCGTCGCGGTGCTCACCGCCGCCCGCGGGTCCTTCGACGACCACCTGGTCGCCTTCCCCGAACTGCGGAAGCGGCTCGCCGGGGCCGGGGACGCGGGGCCCGTACGGGGGGCGGGGCCGCTTCGCCAGGACACGAGCGCGCGCACCGCCGGCCGAGTGCTGCTCGTCGGCGACGCCGCCGGGTACGTCGACGCGTTGACCGGTGAGGGCATCGCGCTGGCGCTCGCACAGGCGCAGGCGGCCGTCCGGGCCGTCGCCGGGGGTGACGTGCCGGGGTACGAACGGGACTGGCGTCGGCTCACACGGCGCTACCGGTGGCTGACCCACGCGCTGCTCGGCGCGACGCGGGTTCCCCCGGTTCGCGCGGCGCTGGTGCCCCTGGCGCAACACGTGCCGCGGCTGTTCGGCGCGGCGGTCGACGCGTTGGCCCGCCCGGCGGGGCAGCACGGGACGAACCGGCCGAGCCTGCCGAGTGGACCACCGGTGGATGGCCGACGGGCCGCCTGAGCCGGCCGAGTCCCCGGGGCCGCCTGAGCCGGCCCAGTCGCCCGAGTCGTTGGGGCAAGCGGTCTCCGCTGTACGATCGGGGCGTCGGCCTCATGGACGTCCCGTGGCGAACTCGCGGGCCCGCTGTCGGCAGCTACCGCAAGGATTTCGCATGAGGCTGCCCGCGTTCCGTGCCCCCGTCGTGCGCGCATCGCTGTCCGCTCTGGTGCTGGTGCTAGCAGGTTGCAGTACCAGCGGCGGCACCCCGGACGCCGCCCGTCCGCCGCACACGGGTTCTCCGTCCCCGGCCCCGGACATCACCGACGACGGGATCCAGGCGATCCTCGACAAAGGGCTGCCCCGCGGTGGGAGCGGTACGGTGATCGCCGCCCGGGGTGGTGAGGTGACGCATTGCGCCGGTTACGGCATGGCCGACCTGGCCCGCGGCATCCCGGCGAGCTGCGACACGGTGTACGACGTCATGTCGATGACCAAGTCGTTCACAGCTGTGGCGATCATGAAGCTGCAGACGGCGGGCAGGCTGCGCGTCAGCGACAGGATCGGCGAGTTCGTCGGTTCCGTCCCCGCGGACAAGCGCGCCATCACGATCCATCAGTTGCTCACCCACACCTCCGGGTTGCCGGAGGCGCTGGGCGACGACTACGACCCGATCTCCCGCGAGGAGATGATCGACGGAGCGGTCACGTCCGAGCTGGTCGCTCCGCCCGGCTCCCGGTTCTCCTACTCGAACCTGGGGTACAGCCTGTTGGCCGCCGTCATCGAGCGCGTCACCGGCATGGACTACGAGCACTTCCTGGCGCGGCAGATCTTCGCTCCCGCCGGGATGACGGACACCGGGTACGTCCTGCCGCGCCGGGACATGGAGCGGATCGCGGTGGAGTACGACGAACGGGGCGTCTCCCAGGGACGGCCGCTGGACCACCGATGGGCCGCTGACGGCCCGTACTGGAACCTGCGCGGCAACGGCGGTCTGCTGTCCACCGCGCGTGACATGTACCGTTTCCATCGCGCCCTGGCCGACGGCACCCTCCTCGACCGCGACGCGCGGGCCGCGATGTTCACGGCCCACTCCCCCACCGGCCTGCCCGGATATGACGGCTACGCCATCGGCTACGGGTGGGTCATCATGCCTGACGGCAGCCTCGCGACCCACTCCGGCGGCAACGGCTGGTCCTACGGCGTGAACGTGCACGCCGTCCACGGTGACCTGATGGTGTTCTGGATCAGCAACCAGGCTGTGCGAGAGGGGAGATGGGACCTCCAGGAGGTGGCTCGCCCCCTCACGCTCAAGCTGGTCGAGCGGTTGCGGGCCGGCTCGAACGGTCGGTGACATCCGTCCCCCGCGGCGGTGCGCGCTCACGAGGCCATGGTTCTCGGCGCCGCTCCGGGCAGGGAACCGAAGCAGGAACGGGTGCTCAATCCTGCCCCTTTCGGGCGGAGTTGCGTGTTCCACGGGTGATTGCCGGGTATCTCTTCCGGGCGGCGGGTCCTCCTGCCTCCCGGAGGGGGTGCCATGACAGGCAAGCACCAGATTCTGCGCAAGAACCGCGTCATCGGCCTGCTCATCACCCTGTCCGCGATCGCGGCCGCGATTCCCCTGGGCGCTCTGGCCTTCGCCGATCACGTGATCTGGGCGTACACCCTCTTCGAACTCCTGCTTGGTGTGCTGATCTTCGGTGTCGCCATGCTGATCATGGGTGACCACTTCGACGAGGCCGGGGGCGAAACGAGCGGGAACGACGGGGTCGGTCTCGGAGGGCTGTGACCCGCGCCCAGCGCCGCGCTCGGCGCGGTTCGGTGCTGACCACGCTCCTGTCACGATCGCGAGCCTGACGGGTGATCTTCTCGCGGCTCGGCGTCGTACCGGCCGTCGGCGCGGTTGTCGACCTCGATACTCCGGGCCATGAGATCAGCCCGTTCACCACGGCCGCGGCTCGCCGTGGTCACCGCACTGGCTGCACTGCTCGCCCTCGGCGCACCGGCCACCGCAGTCGGCACCACCGCCCGTGCCACACCCGACCGTACGCCCGGCGGCGCGGCCGTTGGGGCAGCGGCCGGCACGCCCGTCGGCGCGGCGGAGGGCGGCGGGCGTCGCCGCGCCTGCACCGGTTCCGGGGCGCCCGGGCGGGGCAAGGCGCGGGACATCCTTCGGATCGCCGAGCAGGCCCGCGCGGAGAAGGGGCTCAAGTCCGTGATCCTGCGGGTCACCCTCGGCGGCCGCGAGATCATCACCACGGCGCTCGGCGAGTCGATGACCGGGGTTCCGGCCCGGCCGGCCATGCACTTCCGCAACGGCAACATCGCCATCAGCTACATGGGCACAGCCCTGCTGCGGCTGGTGGACCAGGGGCGGGTCCGCCTCGACGACCCGGTCGCGCGGTGGCTGCCCGACCTCAAGGACGGCGAGCGGATCACCCTGCGCATGCTGGCCTCCTCCACCACGGGGCTCGCCGACTACGTCACCGCCCCCGGTTTCGCCCAGACCGTCGCCGCCAACCCCTTCCGCCAGTGGACGGCCGAAGAGCTGGTGGACGTCTCGACCAGCCGGAAGCGGTGGTACCGGCCGGGCACCAACTGGAACTACTCGCACGCCAACTTCGTTCTGCTCGGCGCCGCCCTGGAGAAGATCACCCGGACCCGGCTGGACGTCCTCCTCGAGCGCGAGGTCATGGGCCCGCTCGGGCTGCGTGAGACCCGCAACAGCTTCACGCCCGACATCCCCGAACCGGTACTGCACGCCTTCACCTCGGACCGGGGTACCTACGAGGAATCCACCTTCTGGAACCCGTCATGGACCACCGCCCCCGGCGCCGTGCAGACGACCGACATCTGCGACCTCGCCCGGTCCGCCACCGGCATCGGCTCCGGCACGCTCCTGTCCGCCGCCGCCTACCGGCAGCTCCTCGACCCGGGAACCGTGGGCCTGGGCAAGCCGACCCGTACCTGCCCGGCAGACATCTGTCTGGCCAACACGTCGAGGACCCACTACGGGATGGGTGTCCTCGTCCTCGGTGACTGGGTCGCCCAACACCCCCTCTTCTTCGGGTACTCCGCCTCCCAGGCATACCTCCCCGACCGGGACCTCGCCATCGCCGTCGCCACCACCCAAGGGCCCACCACCCCTGACGGGCACACCGCCCACACCATCGCCCAGCGCATCGCCGCCGCCCTCACCCCTGACCACCCCATCCCCACGTACCCGTAGGACAACCACCCGTAGGACTGGCGGACGGTCGACCGTGGGCGCGGGAGGTCCCGGGCAGCGGCGACGGCGCGCTCGGCTGCACGTCGCTTTCGGTCAGGGCCGGGACGGGGACATCGGTCCGGATGCCCGTCCGGATGCCGGTACTGTGTCGGACCGCTGGATGAGACCAGCCGGTGGTCCGGTCCGCAATCAACCGCCCGGGAGCGCTTCTCATGACTCAGGTCGACGGCATCGACGCCCGGGGTATGCAGCACTGCGAGACCACCACGCTCGCGGTGCTGCTGCGCCACCAGGGGCTCGACCTGTCCGAGGCCATGCTCTTCGGGCTGGGCGCGGGGCTGTCCTTCGTCTACTGGGACAGCAAGAGCATGGACTTCCCCTTCCTCGGAGGACGCGTCAAGCCCTTCGCCCTCACGACCGACCTCGCCGACAGGCTGGAGCTGGAACTCGAGGTGAAGGAGACGGCCTCGGCCCGCAAGGCATGGGAGAACGTGACGGCCGCCGTCGAGGCCGGGCGGCCCGTCGGACTGCAACTGGACAGCTACCACCTCGACTACTTCACCTCGCGCGTGCACTTCGGCGGGCACATCGTCGCGCTGTACGGGTACGACGACATGAACGCCCAGCTCGTCGACACGGCCCAGCAGGGCGGGGCGGTGACCACCAGCCTGGCCGGTCTCGCCCGGGCCCGGGCCGCCCGCGGGCCCATGACCGCCAGGCACCGCTCGTTCACCCTCACCGTTCCGGCGAACGCCGCTCCGCCCCGGGAGCGGATCGTCCCGGCGATCACCGCCTGCGCCGGGGCCTTCCTCAACCCGCCCATCGCCAATCTGGGCCACCGGGGTATCGAGAAAGCCGGCAAACTGGTACCCACCTGGCTCCAGCGGAGCGACGACCCGGAACGTGATCTGCCGCAGGCGGCCCTGCTGATGGAGAAGGCCGGCACCGGCGGCGCCCTCTTCCGCAACCTCTACCGCGACTTCCTCGCCGAATGCACCGAGTGGCTCGACAGCCCGCACCTGCGCACGGGGCACGCGCTGTACGCGGAAGCCGCCGGGCAATGGACGCACACCGCCGAACTCATCGCACACGCCGGTCGTACGGGCGAAGCCGAGTACCTCGTCCAGGCCGGCGCCCGCCTGCGCGAACTGGCGCGGACGGAACGCGAAGCCATGCAGGCGCTGAGCCGTCTGGAGCCATGAACAGGCACCCAGCCGTCCGGGGTCGTGAACCGGCGCCGGGCCGTCCGGGGCCACCAGCCGCCCCCCCTGTCCAGGAGGACTTCCGATGCGCAAGGTGACCTACTCGATGAACGTCTCACTCGACGGGTACATCGTCGGGCCGGACGGCGGCTTCGACTGGACAGGGCCGGACGAGGAGGTCTTCCGTTCCTGGATCGACGAGATCCGGGAGGTCGGCGTCCATCTGCTGGGGCGGCGGCTGTACGAGACGATGCTGTACTGGGAGACCGCCGACCAGGATCCCTCGCTCGACGACGCGCAGCGGGAGTGGGCCGCCCTGTGGAATCCGCTCCCCAAGGTGGTGTTCTCCACCACGCTGTCCACGGTCGAGGGCCATGCCCGCCTGGCCTCCGGCAACCTGACGGAGGAGATCGAGCGACTTCGGGCCGAGCCGGGGGCGGGTGACATCGCGATCGGGGGCGCGACGCTCGCCGCCGAGGCCGCCGCGCTGGGACTGATCGACGAGTACCGGATCAGGGTCTACCCGGTGCTGGTCGGCGGCGGCATTTCCTTCTTTCCCCGGCACGAGCGCCATGTGGACCTCGAACTCGTCCAGACCCGCACGTTCAGCTCGAAGGTCGTCCACCTCCGCTACCGCGTGGTGCGGTGAGAGCGGGCGTCGGGCCCTCCCCCTCCCCCCACTGCCGGGTCATCTCCACCGCGAGGGCCTGCGCCGCCGGGGACGTCCACCGCCTCCGGTGGCGGGCCAGCCGTACGGGGATCCCGGCGAAGTCCGGCGCGGGTACGCGCGCGAGTCGGCCCTGCCGCAGGTACTCCTCCACGGTCGTCAGCGGCAGCAAGGTCAGCCCCAGGCCGGCGGCGACGCATGAGCGCGCCGCGTCGACCCCGCCGAACCGGGTCAGTCGGGGGCGGGCGTCCGGCACGGCGAGCAGGCGCCGTTCCAGCGCGTCGCTGTACGAGCAGCCCTCCTCCAGCAGGAAGAACGTCTCCCTGGCCAACCGCTCCCAGGACGGGGCGCGTTCGCGTCCGGCGAGGGGGTGCCCGGAGGCGCAGACGAGGGCGAGTTCCTCCCGCGCCACCGTCTCGGCCACCACCTCGGGGAACGGGAGGTCCGCTTCGTCCTCCAGCAGCAGCGCCAGGTCGAGCCGCCCGGACCGCAGCCCTTCGACGCATTCGCCGGTGCCGGCCGCGTGCAGGTCGACGTCCACCTCGGGATGGCGGGCCCGCAGCGCGGCGATCAGCGGGGGCAGCCTGGTCGCACACAGCGACTCGGGGGTGCCGACCCGCACCCGTCCCCGTACGACCCCGTCGCCGTCGTCGCCGTCGTCGCCGTCCCCGGCACCGCCGGTCCGCAGCCGTGCCACGGCGTCGAGCACGTCCTGTGCTCCTTCCAGCCGCCGTCGCCCGGATTCGGTGAGCAGCGTTCCGGTGGGCAGCCGGTCGAACAGCCGGGTGCCCCAGTCCCGTTCCAGGGTGCGGATGTGGACGGTGACCGTGGACTGCGCCAGATGCAGTTCGCAGGCGGCCGCGGTGAAGCTGCCGGTCCGCGCGAGCGTGAGGAAGGTGTGCAGCAGTCGGGTGTCCACGGCGCCAGACTAGGCTGCCGTCGCCCTTCCTGCATCTATGCGGCTGATCGATGGGTTCGATCGGGGACGATCGTTGGACGCGATCGGTCGGACGCTGGCAGCGTGGGGGCATGACCAGCGACGCGTACGACAAGAACGGTGCGAGCGGCCTCAGGGCCATGGCAGTCCCCGGCCCGCACGGCGACTCGGCCGAGAGGGCCGCCGGGGTGCTGCGGTACTCCGCCTTCACGAACGACCCGGCGGGTGGCAACCCGGCCGGTGTGGTCCTCGACGCCTCCGCGCTCGACGACGCGGCCATGCTGGCGATCGCCGCCGAGGTGGGGTACTCGGAGACGGCCTTCGTCACCGCCGCCGACACCTCCGCACGCCGTTTCGGGGTCCGTTACTTCAGTCCGCTCGCCGAGGTGGCGTTCTGCGGCCACGCCACGGTGGCGCTGGCCGTGGCCCTCGCGGAACGACTGGGCGCGGGCGACCTCCTGTTCGACACGCCCGTCGGCGAGATTCCGGTCGCCACCGCGATCGACCCCGCCGACGGCACCGCCCGGGCGACCCTCACCAGCGTGCCGGCCCACTCCCGTCCCGCCACGCCGGACGAGCTGGACCAGACCCTCAAGGCCCTGCGCTGGTCCCGGGAGGACTTGGACACCGCCCTGCCTCCCCATGTGGCGTTCGGCGGCAACGACCACCTCGTTCTCGCCGCTGCCTCCCGGACCCGCCTCGCCGATCTGGACTACGACTTCGACGGGCTCGCCGACGTGATGCGCCGTTGCGGCTGGACGACGGTCCACCTGGTGTGGCGCGAGTCGCCGGACCGCTTCCACGCGCGTGACCCGTTCCCGGTGGGCGGTGTCGTCGAGGACCCGGCGACCGGCGCGGCCGCGGCGGCCTTCGGCGGCTACCTGCGCACCCTCGGCCTGATCACCGGCCCGTCGACGATCAGCGTCCGCCAGGGGGAGGACATGGGGCGCCCCAGTGACCTGCGGATCGACGTCTCGGGTGATGACGCCCGCGTGCGCGTCACGGGCGGGGCGGTGCGCATCGTGTGAGCCGGTGTGTGCGCCGGGAGATCGGGCGGTGTGGCACCGGCTGTGGCGGGTCGGCGGGCGGCGTGCAGAATCTAGCCAGGACGTGCGCCTGCCGATGGCTGGAACGCGTCCCTCTCCACCGAGCCGACGGGGCTCGGAGAGCACTCGAACCACCGAAGTGGGGGGCGGAAAATTGAACCTGACGCCGAGGAAGAGCCGCCGCAGACCCGGGGCCGTCCGGACTGCCGTGTTGAGCGTGTGCGCCGTAGCGGCGCTGGGCCTGACGGGTTGCTCCGGGGACGGCGGCACGGAGGACACCGGCGGCGACGCACAGCCGAGCGTGACGGCGACGAGCGGCGCCGACAAGGGGGGCAAGAAGGGGGCGAACGCCGGTACGACGAGCGGTACGTCAGGGGCGAAGGCTTCCACGGGCACGGACGCGGACGGGGGCTCGGACGCGGACAGCGGCGGGAAGTCGGGCGGCGGCGCTCCGGTCACCTCCAAGCCGTCCGAGCCCGCGACGACGGGGTCCGGGGGCGGCGGAGGCGGTGCGGGCGACGGTGACGACTGCGACCACAAGATGCCCATCTCCCCCGACGAGATCGCGGTCTACCGCTACACCCCGGAGGGCGGGTCGCTGAACCTGATCGTCAAGCACGGCAACTGGGGGTGCGGGACCCCCGACTCGGACGGGGCGCCGTTCGAGACGGTCGGCAAGGAGACGTACATCCCGATGGACCAGGCCGCGTACGTCACCGTGACCAACCCCATCGTCGAGAGCACCACGAACCAGAAGATCGGCGTCCAGGAGTTCCTCGACTGGCTCGACGCGAACCCGAACTCGGGGCTCGTCTTCACGTACCACCTCGGGGACAACGGAGCCATCGACCGCCTCGAAGAGGTCTTCACCCCGTAGGTGCCGGTTGGACAGTGAACGACCGCGGTGGACCTTCGGCCCGTATGCGCGCGCAACGCGCGCCGGTCCGCCGCGGTACGGAAGCGGGGTCTCGGACACGGACGGCGGGAGTGCCTACGATCTGCTCACTCGGCGGCTGGCGTCCAAGCCGACCGCGGGCGCGGCGCTGCGGCGGGGCGCCGGGCTGCTGCGCGGCTCGGCATCCCCACCCCCGCTCGGCACCTTGCGATTGTCGGCCCGTGCCTACCGGAGGGCTCGCAGGGAGCGCTGATCGTCCGGTCGGGCTCCGGGCCGTCGGGTGGACTCGCCGCGTCAGTCGTCGCGGTCGGCTTCCTTCGCCGCCAGTTCCAGTCGGTTCCTGTAGTTCTCCCACCATGCCGCGCCCCCCGGCACGAGACCCGTGTTGGTCTCGCTCATTCCCACGGCTCCGTCCAGCAGTTCCCTGATGATGTCGGCGTGGCCGGCATGGCGCTGGGTGTCGGCCGTCACCCGGACGACGGCGTGGTGGAGGGTCACCTCGTCGCGGCCGCTCGGCCACCACGGCACCCTGCCGACCGTGTCGAGGGGCAGCGCGTCGATCGTCGCGTCCGCGTGCGCCCAGGCCCGGCGGTAGAGGTCCACGAGGTGCGCCCGGGACTCCTCCGCGGTGGCCCACATGTCCGCGTTCGGCTCCGCGTCGTCGTCGAGCCAGGGCAGCGGTTCACCCGACGGGCGCCCGAAGGTGTCGCCCAGGTAACCGAGTTCGACGGAGGCGGCGTGCTTGACCAGGCCGAGGAGGTTGGTGCCGGTGGGAGTCATCGGGCGGCGGACGTCGTTCTCCGAGAGACCTTCCAGCTTCCAGAGCAGGGCGTCGCGGGCCGACTGGAGATAGAAGCGGAGATCGGACTTGGGGCCGGTGGGGTCTGCGGCACGCGTCAGATGTGCGGCACTCGTGGGGTCAGGTGCGGTCATGAGGGTCAGTCTGCCGCTCCCGTGATCCGTGTCCACCGGATTCCCGGGACAGCGCACCGCGCCCGTCCGCCCGACCTCGGGGCCTCCTTCCGCTGGTGGACAACAGGAGGGTGCCGCGCAGTGTTAGGCGTGGGTCGAGGGCGAGCGTGGCCATGAGGTCGAGGTCCTCGGGCGCCATGCCGGCCTCGATCAGCTGTTCCCGTAGCTCGGTCGAGCTCACGTACGCCATGAGGCAGGAGCCGGTACCGCCCTCGTGGGAGCCCTGCCAGCCCTCGCTGGTGACGTCCGTGAGGCCGAGGTCGCGCATGGCCCGGTGGACGGTCCCGGCCCGGGTCGGGTCGTTGCCCCTGGCCCTGAGGGCGGTGAGTATCGCGGTCTCGTACCGTTCGAAGACGCGGTACGCCCGCGCGAACGCCCCGTCCGGGAGTGGGTCGGTGGTCACGTCATGGCGCACGGCGGTCAGCCGAGGGTGCCGAACGATGTGCTGCGGTCGAAGGTCCGTGGCGATCACCTCCCCGGTCGGGCCGACCCGCTCGGCCATCCAGACGACCACCGTGCCGGAGCCCGCCCCGATCTCCAGGCAGCGGGCGCCGGGGCGCACTCCCGCCTGGGTGAGGCGGGCCGCGGTGAACCCGTCGTACATCTGGCTGAGCGAGTCCAGCATGCGGGCTTCGGGCGAAGGGCCCGACGGGTTCGGGGCAGGTGCTGAAATGGTGGGGCTCCCGAGCGGCGGCGTCAGCTGATTGCCTAACCGCCGCCTGACGGTCTGTCAATCGTGCGGCGCTCGCGGGGAGGCCGGGGTGCTACGTCGTGCGGCCCAGGTACGTCACCGGGCCCGGGTCCGGGACGTCGATCTCGTGGAAGCCCAGGCGCTCGTAGAAGGCGCGGGCCGGGGTGTTGGCGGTCAGCATGGAGAGGTGGACGGCGTGCACCGCTCTCTCGCGCAGGGCCCCCAGGAAGGTGTTCATCAGGGCTCGGCCGTGGCCCTGCCCCTGCCAGGCGGGGAGCAGGTCGATGTGCAGATGGGCGGGGTAGGCGGCCACCTCGGGGACGAGCATGCGCTCGGGGCGGTACAGCAGCTCGGTGATCGCCTCGTCGGGGGTGCCCGGTGGGGAGGGCGGCTCGGGGAAGCGGTCCGCCACGCGGGGCAGCCACTTCGTACGGAAGTCCGCCACGAAGGCGGGGGTGTCCGCGGTGCCGAGGATGTAGCCGACGGCCCGGCCCTCGCCGTCGTCCAGGACGAAGGTCAGGTCGGGTTCCAGGTGGGCGTAGGGCGTCGCGAAGATCGCCGGGAAGATGTCGGGGTCGGCGTAGTGGGGGCGGCTGTCCTTGCCGTTGTGGGCGGTGCGGACGCAGATCTCGTGGAGGGCCTCGGCGTCCTCGGGCCGGTAGGGGCGTACTGCGGCGGGCGCCGCGGGTCGGGTCATCGCAGCATCCTGGGCTGCGCGGAGCCGTTCCGACAACACCCGTTCCGACCCGGGGTGGGCTCCTCGGTGCCGGGAGTCCCCCGTACGGCTTCCGCTGGTGCGGGCCCGGACAGGGGTACGCCCGGGTGAGGGGTCCTCACCCGGGCGTGGGGATGTCCCCGCTGCCGGTCAGCCCGCCAGGCGTCGGCTCAGCAGTTGCTTGCCGAGTTCGGCTCCCTTGCGGCTGTCGGCCTGTGCCTTGCGGAACAGCTCGGCCACCTCGTTGTCGCCGGCCCGCTCCGCGTCCTGGATGTAGGTCTCGAGACGCAGCGCGTTCTCCAGGCAGGCCTCGACGTACCAGATCAGGTTGTAGTCCTTGTCGGCCGTGCCGGTCACATGGCCGGTCTCAGCTGTGCTGGTCACGTTCTCCTCCTCCTTGGTCGGGGGCTGGTGCCACGCCGGTCCGGCGCGGCTTCCGGAGCGCAGCACGGGTACCCGGACCTCAGCGGCGTACACGGCGCGTGTGCCGATCGACGAACAGGTGTCCCGGCCCCGTCCGAGGGCACACGGCTGTCACCACCTCATGGGAGAAGGGCCAGATCACGTGCGTACCGTCGGAGTGGAAGAAGAACTCCTCTTGGTCGATCCGGAGACCGGTGAGCCTCAGGCCAGGGCCGCGGCGGTGCTCGCGCGCGCCTCGCGAGACGGCACGGGGCAGGACGTGTTCGAGAAGGAGCTGCATGACGAGCAGGTCGAGTTCGCCACGCATCCGCAGTCGGCGATGACGGACCTGGGATCGGAGATCGTCCGCTGCCGCAAGGACGCGGCACGGCACGCCGAGGAGGTCGGCGGGGCTGTCGTGGCGCTGGCCACCTCGCCGCTGCCCGTGCACCCGACGATCACGATGAACAGCAGGTACCAGTGGATGGCCCGGGAGTTCGGGCTCGACACCCAGGTGCAGCTGGTCTGCGGATGTCATGTACATGTATCAGTGGAGTCCGAGGACGAGGGCGTCGCGGTGCTGGACCGTATCCGGCCGTGGCTGTCCGTGCTGACGGCGCTCAGCGCGAACTCGCCGTTCTGGCAGGGCCGGGACAGCGGGTACGCCAGTTACCGCAGTCAGGTGTGGGACATGTGGCCGATGGCGGGTCCCACCGAGATCTTCGGCTCGGCCGAGCGGTACCACCGGTGCGTGGAGGAGCTGACGGCCACGGAGGTCGTCCGGGACGAGGGGATGGTGTACTTCGAGGCGCGGCTGTCCCAGCGGTATCCGACCGTGGAGGTCAGGGTCGCGGACGTGTGCCTGCACCCCGACACGGCGGTGCTCGTAGCGGCACTGATCCGGGGGCTCGTCGACACCGCCGCACGGGAGTGGCGGGCCGGCCGGGAACCGTTCGGCCACACCCCCGGGCTGCTGCGGCTGGCCCGGTGGCGGGCCAGCCGGTCCGGTATGACGGGGAACCTGCTGGACCCGGCGACGATGCGTCCTCGGGCCGCCGGTGAGGTGATCCGCTCGCTGCTGGACCACGTCGAGGAGGCCCTCGCGGACAACGGCGATCTCGATCTGGTCCGGGAGTCGGTCGCCACGCTGTCGCGGCGGGGCAACGGGGCGCGAGTGCAGCGGGAGGTGATGGAGCGGACGGGCAGTCTGCGTGAGGTGGTAGCCGCCTGCGTACGGCAGACTCAGGCATAGAGGTCCCCCTGGTCGGGTGGCCCTCACTGGGCGAAGATGTCGTGCGCGTAGGTCGGCACGGACGGGGTATTGCGTTCCGAGCGTGTGTCGGCACTCCCCTCTCCCGGCGAGGGGCCGACGGCCCCGTTGGCAGTCTCGAAGGCAAGGAACCCGAGCATGAGCGCGTGGAGTCCTGACCACACCGCCGGGCGGCCGCTCGGTCCCGCGGTGCGGTCACCGGGCGAACTGCCCGACCTGGTCCACGCGGGCATGTACGTGGTGGACGACCATGGCTCGATCGTCGCGGTGAACACCCGGGCGGAGTTCCTGCTCGGCCGTACCGCCGCCGGGCTCGTCGGCCGGGACGCCCACGACCTGCTGCACCGGGACAGCCTGGGGCAGAGCAAACCACGGGCGGCCTGCCCCATGATGCACGCGTTCCTCGGCGGCAGTACGCGCGGCGGGCAGCACGAGTGGTTCGCCCGCGGCGACGGCACGCTGCTGCCGGTGTCCTGGCTGGTCACCCCGTGCAAGCTGGACGGGGGCGTCCTGGGCGCGGCGGTCCTGTTCTACGAGACGGACCCCGAGGAAGGGCTCCCCTCGACGGCGTCCTCGCCGACGCTGTCGCAGCTGGACCGGCTGGCGCTGCTCGCCGAGACGACGACCCGGCTGACGTCCACGCTGGACTCCGAGGAGGCCGTGGCCCGGCTGGTGCGGCTGGTGGTGCCGCGGCTAGCGGACTGGGCGGTGGTCGACCTGATCACCGAGAGCGAGGACGTCTGGCGGACCACGGTCGCGACCCATCAGGGCGGTGCCGTGGTGCGGTGCGAGGAACTGGAGGGCCCGCTGCCGCCGGTGCACGAGGAGTCGCTCATGCCGCTGTCGCGGGCGCTGCGCGGGGCGGCGTCCACCCTGGCGGGGCCGGAGACGTACCAGGGGCCGCCGGACTCGGGGATCGCGGTGGCGCAGCAGCGGCTGTTCAAGGTGACGGGGATGCGCTCGGCCGCGATCGCGCCCATCAGGGGGCCGCGCGCGGTGCTGGGCGCCCTCACACTGGGCCGCAACGCCGATTCCGGGGCGATGACGGACGCCGAGCTGTCGCTGCTGGAGGACATCGCCCGGCGGGCGGGGCTGGCACTGGAGAACGCCCGGCTGTACCAGCGGCAGCGGCACATCGCCGAGACCATGCAGCGGCACCTGCTCCCGCAGCTGCCCGAGGTGCCGGGGCTGAGCATGGCCGCCCGGTATGTGCCGGCGTCGCAGTCGGCGCAGGTCGGCGGCGACTGGTACGACGCGTTCCCGCTGGCCGACGGGGCGACGGCGGTGGCCATCGGGGACGTCGTCGGGCACAACATCGACGCGGCCGCCGGGATGGCGCAGGTCCGCAACATGCTCCGCGCCTACGCCTGGGCGCTGGAGGAGCCGCCGAGCGACATCGTGGAGCGGCTGGACCAGGCGGTGGTGAACGTGGCCGAGGCGTCCATGGCGACCTTGATCTTCGGCAGGGTGGAGCGGAGCGCCGGAGGGTGGGCGCTGCGGTGGACCAACGCCGGTCATCCGCCGCCGTTGCTGATCACGCACGACGGGCGGTCCGCGTTCCTCGACGAGGAGCACGACCATCTGCTCGGCACCGGTCTCAGCCGCAGCCGTGGTGACACGCTGACACCGCTGCCGCCGCTGGCCACGCTGGTGCTGTACACGGACGGCCTGATCGAATCGCCCGGGCACGTCCTGGACCGGGGCATGGCCCGGCTGCGGCAGCACGCCGCGGCGCTCGCCCACCGTCCTCTGCATGTGTTCTGCGACCTGCTGCTGGAGCGCGCGCGTCCCGCGGACAACGACGACGACGTGGCGCTGCTGGTTCTGCGGACACCTGCCGAAGAAGGTGAGTCGGCTGGGCGGTAACGGGCACTCGTACGGCGAGAGCGGCATGAGGCCACTGTCTTCCCCAATGCCCCACACATCCCTACCATTTCGAACGCGTAGCCGCTCTCATCGGGGGAAGCACGTGCCTCGGAGAGGAACGCGACGTCGCGTTCGCCTTCGATGAGCCGAGCGGGGAAAGACGAGATGGCAACAGAGCCGTGTTGGGACGACAAACTGCCTTCCGAGGAGATTCAGAGGAGCCACGCCGCCTTCGACGGAGAACTCGGCGACGTGACGGGTGCCCGTGCGACAGCCGAGGAGTTCCTCGGCGCGCTGTCCCGTACGTCCCTGCCCTCCGCCCAGGAGCACTGGGACGACATCCTGCTGGTGGTGACCGAGCTGGCCGCGAACGCGGTGCAGTACGCCCCGGGGCCGTTCGAGCTCACCATGCGCCGCACGTACGACGGGGTGCACGTGATGATGCACGACACGAGCGTCACCTCGCCGGAGCCGCGCCCCTTCCATCCGAGCAAGGGCGGCGGCGGTATCGGCTGGTATCTGATCCACACGCTGTGCGACGAGGTGAGCGTGGTGGTGCACGACGGCGAGGGCAAGGAGCGGGGCAAGGACATCCACGTCTTCCTGCCCTGGTGAGACGCCTTCCCGCCCGGTGAGGGGGCGGACAGACTGTGAGGGCACAGGCGGAAGCGCCCCGGCCGGTGGCCGGGGCGCTTTCCGGTGTGATCCGGCGGTGCGATCAGGTCAGCGGTACCAGAACACTGATCGTCTTGCCGCCCGACGCCGGGGTGCGGACGTCGACCTCGCTGGACAGCCGGTTGATCAGCGGCCAGCCGTATCCGCTGCCCTCGTGGGAGCGGGGCGGCATGCCGGGGCCGTGGGCGGCGGCGGGGACGGCGGGACTGTAGTCCCGCACGGCCAGCCGTACGCCGGCCGCGGTGACGCTCACGTCGAAACCGGCCAGCCCTCCGCCGTGCCGGACCGCGTTGGTGACCAGTTCGGAGACGACCAGGAGCAGGTCGATCATGGCCGCCTCACTCGGCGGTCCGGACGGCGAGAGCCACCGCTCCCCCACGACCGAGCGCACATGACGGCGGGCGGCCGCGGCGCTGGTGATGGTCACCGGCGGGCACGCCGCCGCGACGGACGGGCCCTCGGTGGGGGCGGTGCTCTGCTTGCCGACCGGTCGGCGTTCCATCGCCGTCACGGTGTGCGCGAGGGCAGCGAAGGGCGGCGACAGGTGTGTGCGTCAGTGTTCATGAAGCGCCGCATACCCGCTCCGGCCCGGACCATGGCTGTCGAGATCACCACTTGTTCCCATCCCGTGCCCGCACAGCTCGGCCGTTGCGGTGGCCTGCGCGGCGGCGAGCTGCCGGCGCGCGGCCTCCAGAGCCTGCCTCACGTCGCGGGTGCCCGTGGACACACACAACGTGTACGCGAGATCCTGCGCGCGGCGAGCGGCCTGCGGGTCCTTCTGCTCGCCCTCGGACGCCTTGAGCGACTCGTACTCCTCGACGAGCCGGCGCAGGGTCGCGGGATGGGGCATCAGCATCTGTTCTGCTCCTGGGGGATCTGGACGACAGGATTCATGGACGGGTGGTCCGAGTGCGACGCGGTGACCGTGGTGCGGTCGCTTCAGTCGCCGCGAGTGCGCCGGCCGTCGCGGCCGCCGGTTTCGGCGGACTGGCCGAGGGCCTCCTCGCGGACCCGTGCGCAGCTGCGGCTGATGAGACGGGAGACGTGCATCTGGGAGATGCCGAGGCGGTCGGCGATACGGTTCTGGGTCATGTCCTCGAAGAAGCGCATGTAGAGGATGGCGCGCTCGCGTTCGGGCAGCCGGCGCAGTCCTTCCTTCGCCGCCTCCCGGTCGACGACGACGTCGTACGCCTCGTCGCACGAGCCGAGGGTGTCGGCGAGGCTGTAGCCGTCGTCCCCCGAGGACATCTCGGCGTCGAGCGACAGGGCGCTGAAGCTCTCCAGCGCCTCCATCCCCGCGTTGACCTCTTCCTCGGTGAGCCCGGTGTGGGCGGCGATCTCGGCGACCGAGGGCTCGGTGGCGCCGGAGGTCTGGCTGAGTTCGCGGCGGGCGACGCGCACCTTGTTGCGCAGGTCCTGCACGCGCCGGGGAACCCTGAGGGTCCACATCCGGTCGCGGAAGTGCCGTTTGATCTCTCCTGTGATCGTGGGCACGGCGTAGCTCTCGAACGCCCCCCGCTCGGGCTCGTAGCGGTCCACCGCCTTCACCAGGCCCATCGCGGCGACCTGGCGCAGGTCCTCCAGCGACTCGCCACGGTTGCGGAAGCGGCCGGCGATACGGTGCGCCATGGGCAGCCATGCCTGTACGAGTGCGTCTCGTACGGCGTCCCGTTCGGGTCCCTCGTCCATGGCGGCCAGCCGGGCGAAGGCGGAGGCGGTGTCGGGGGCGTCGTCGTGTGCCCTTCTGTCGGTGGTGCCGGGGCGGGCGGACGTACCGGATCCGTTTGCGGACACGTTGACCAGCATGCGGAATCGCTCCTGAACGACGCGGTCAGGGACTCGCGGAGGGGACGGTGGGCGGTCGGGAGAGGCCCGCACCCGGAACATCGTCTCCTCCGGCGTGCCTCCGAAACGGAGGCGTGGACAACCGTTTGCCCCTCGAATCGGGAGGCAAACAACGGTGCGCTCATTCTTCTTGGCGCGGTTGCGGTGCGGGCGGCAGGCCGATGAGGAGGCCGGACGGCCGGGACTCGGCCCGTGGGGGTGACTTCCGGCCAGAGTGCGGAGGCCAGGGGCCCCTTTCGGGGCGGAGTGGGACTGACTTGGGGAGACGGGGGCAGGCGGGGGGTGGCAGCAAGCATTCGGGCGGAAGGGGTGGACGGCATGGCAGCCGTGACGGCAGCGCGGAGAACGGCCACGGCACACGAGACGGTTCTGACCGAGGGGGCGGCGCTGCCGCGGATCGAGGACCCGTCGCGGATCAAGCCGAAGGACGCTCGGGCGCTGTCGCGGCAGTTCTTCGACCGGCTGGCCGTGCTGGACGAGGGGACGCACGACTACCAGTACGTACGCAACACGCTGATCGAGATGAACCTCTCGCTGGTGCGGTACGCCGCCTCGCGCTTCCGCGGCCGTGAGGACTCCCAGGAGGACATCGTCCAGGTCGGGACGATCGGCTTGATCAAGGCCATCGACCGGTTCGAGCTGTCCCGTGAGGTGGAGTTCACGACGTTCGCCGTCCCCTACATCGTCGGCGAGATCAAGCGCTTCTTCCGGGACACGAGCTGGGCCGTGCATGTGCCGCGGCGGCTCCAGGAGGCGCGCGTGGAGCTGGCCAAGGCCACGGACGAGCTGCAGTCCCGGCTGGGCCGTATGCCGACGACCCGTGAGTTGTCGGAGCTGATGTCCCTGTCCGAGGAGGAGGTCATCGAGGCGCGCAAGGCGTCCAACGGCTACAACACCTCCTCGCTGGACGCGGCGCTCACCTTCGACGGCGGTGAGGACGGCGACACGGTGCTGGGCGACCTCATCGGCGAGCTGGATCCGTCGCTGGAACTCGTCGAGGACTTCCATTCGTTGGCGCCGCTGATCGCCCGGCTCGACGAGCGCGAGCGCCGGATCATCCATCTGCGGTTCGTGGAGGAGCTCACCCAGTCCCAGATCGCCGCGCAGCTCGGTGTCTCCCAGATGCATGTGTCCCGTTTGATCAGCCGCATCATCAAGCGGCTGCGCACGGGTCTTCTGGAACCGGGAGTTGCCTGATCACGCCCCGTGTGGACGGTCGAATCGCGGGTATGCGCACGGGCGCGTCGCCGAGCGATGCGTCGAATCCGTTGATCGGGGCACTCGGTCCCGATCGGTAGCGCCTGTGGGAGGCCCTTGTGTCCGTTGCCCAGAATCCCCTGTCGATCAAGGTGGATCTGCCGCGCGAGGACGCTGTTCTGCTCACCATCGAAGGGGAACTGGACATCGATACGGCGACCGAGCTGCAACATCATCTGGCGAATCAACTGAGCCACGGTCGACGGCACTTCCTCCTCGATGTCTCGGCCGTCCCCTTCATGGACTCGTCCGGAATGAACATCATCCTGCGGACCTATCAGGAGGTGCGGGAGATCCCGGGGGGTGTGTACGTCATCTCCCCGACGCCGGCCGTGCGCCGGATCCTCGATCTCACGGGGGTCAGCCTCACCGTGGCGACGATGGACAGCGTCGACGAGGCGCTGGCGGCCGTGGACTCCGGCCGGTTGCCGAACCGGCCGGACGAGCCGTCGGCCGAGGCGTAGTGGCCGGAGGAGGCGACGGGCGGCCCGCTTGAGCCGTGTCCGCCGGTGGGCGGCGTGGGGGTCGCACAGGAGGTCGATGGTTGCCGTTTGACAACTGTCGCCGGAAGCAACAGAGTGAGCGCGAGGCAAGCACGTGGGAAGGGTTCGGATGCCTGTCGGACCGGTGGTGGGTCGGCGGTCGGACGCTCCTGGCGTCGAAGGCGCCGCCCTCGCGGATCCGTGTCCCGGCGGTGTCGCGCGATACGAGCGAGGACCGTCCGCGCCTGCCCGTCCACGGGCCCGGCGCGCGTCGGCCGACGACGCCGGATCCACCCGCGCCGCTCCCCCACTCCCGGCGGGGACGGTCGCGCCGTCGCGCGGCCGAAAGGGGCGCCGGGGCGAGGATGCCCGCATCGGTGCCGGTCCCGGGGGTCGAGCCGGGCGACCGGCTCTTCTTCATGCGCGGCGGGCTGTACGGCGGCGCCATGACCGGGTGCGCCGCCCCAGGACCACGCCCCCCACTCGTTCCCCGCACCGGGGAGTCGTATCAGTACGTGAGGAGAGACCCGTGCCGGAGCAGGACACGGCAGACAAGCGCAGGACACCGGCCCAGGAGGTGGCCGGCTTCCTGCGCGACCGCCAGGAACAGATCGCGCAGCGCTGGGCCGACGCCGCGCTGTTCCGTACCGTCTTCACCCACTCCCGGGACGAGGCGGTGGAGGCGGGCCGCGCCGTCGTGGACGCGCTCGCCGCCGTGGCGACGGCGGAGCGGGTCGAGGACGCGGAGTCCGACGGCTTCCACGTCGTTCGCGACCAGCTCGCACGGACGGCCGCCTCCCGGGCGCGGGCGGGTTCCAGCATCACCCAGATCTCCGCCGAGGTGGACGCGCTGCGACCGCCCGTCACCGACCTCTTCCTCGCCGAGTTCGCCGACGCGCCCACGGAACACGTCCGCGAGTGCGCCACGACCCTCACGGTCCTGATGGGCACGCTGCGTCTGGTGGTGCTGGAGACGGCCCTGAGCGAGGGCGAGGAAGTCATCCACCGGCAGCGGATGCAGCTGCTGGAAGTCGCCACTCCGGTGATCAAGCTGTGGGAGGGCATCGTCGCCGTCCCCCTCATCGGCACCTTGGACAGCGCGCGCAGCCAGGTCGTGATGGAGACGCTGCTGAACTCCATCGTCGAGCAGCACGCCAGGTTCGCCATCCTCGACATCACGGGTGTCCCGACCGTCGACTCCCTGGTGGCCCAGCACCTGATGAAGACGGTCGCCGCGGCACGGCTGATGGGCGCCGAGTGCATCGTCTCCGGGATCCGGCCGGCCATCGCGCAGACCATCGTGCACCTGGGCATCGACCTCAGCTCGGTGCTGACCCGCTCCAGCCTCGCGGACGCCCTCGCGTACGCGCTGCGAGAGCAGGGCACGGACATCGTCACGCGCGAGGCCGCCGGTTCGGAGTACAGGTGAGCGGCGCCTTCCCCTCCCCGTACGGCGGCCCGTCCCCGTACGCGGCCCCGGTCCCCGTCCTGAAGCTGGGCGATGTGCTGCTGGTGACGTTGCAGGGGGATCTGCACGACGGCACCGCGGAGCAGTTGCAGCAGGACATCAGCGACACGGTCGCGCGCAGCGGGGCCACGGGGGTCGTCATCGACCTGTCGGGTGTGGAGATCGTCGACTCGTTCCTCGGACGGGTGCTCGGTGACATCGCCGCCCAGACGAGTCTGCTCGCCGCCCGGACCGTCGTGTCGGGCATGCGTCCGGCGGTGGCCATCACCCTGGTGGAGCTGGGGTTGACGCTGCCCGGGCTGCGTACCGCGCTCACCACCGAGGACGCGATGCGTCTGCTCGGCGACCAGGCCCCGTCCCACCCCCGCCCGGGGCGCACCCGCCAGGAGAGTGTGTGATGCAGACCGCCGGCGGCGTCTCCGCCTGCCTGCCGATCCACTCGGACCTGGATCTGGTGTGGGTACGGCAGCATGTGCGGCAGGCGGCCGCCCAGCTCGGCTTCGGCCTGGTCGAACAGACGAAACTGGTGACGGCGGCCAGCGAGCTGGCCCGCAACACGCTGATCCACGGCGGCGGGGGTCAGATGCAGTGTGCGCCGGTGTCCAGCGGTGGCGTGCGAGGGCTGCGGCTGGCGTTCAGCGACGAGGGGCCGGGCATCCCGGACCTCGACCAGGCTCTCGTGGACGGTTTCACCTCCGGTGAGGGCCTCGGGATGGGGCTGGGCGGCGCGCGCCGGCTGGTCCACGAGTTCGACATCGACACCCGCCCCGGCGGGGGCACCACCGTGACGGTGACGACCTGGTTGCCGAGTGCGCCGCGTCCGCGCGAGGAGCGATGATGCCCCGCGTGTGGGAGGTGCCGGTGCACGACTCGACCCGGGTACGCGACGCCCGGGTGGCCGCGGAGGACGCGGCCGGACGGGCCGGGCTGGACGGGGACCGGGCCGCCGAGGCGGCGCTCGTGGCGACCGAACTGGCCACCAATCTGCTCAAGCACGCCGACGGCGGGTCGATACTGCTGGAGGTCGTGGACGGGCGCCTCACGGGCGACGACGCGGCCCCGATGGTGCAGATCGTGGCGATCGACCACGGGCCGGGGATGCGTGATGTGCGGGGGGCGCTGCGGGACGGGTACTCGACGACCTCCTCCCTGGGCGCGGGTCTGGGCACCTGTCGTCGGGTCGCCGACGACTTCGATCTGCACAGCACGGTCGGCCGGGGCACCGTCGCCCTGGCACGGCTCGGTTCCCGTCGTCGGCGCGGCGGCGCCCCGGCGCGTCCCACGGGGCACGGCGTACGGGCGGGGGGCGTCAACATCCCGTACGGCGGCGCGGAGTTCTCCGGTGACGCCTGGGCGTGGGTGCGGGCGGACCACCTCACGACGCTGATCCTCGCCGACGGGCTGGGCCACGGCCCCGAGGCGGCACGCGCCTCCTCGGCCGCGGTCGAGGAGCTGCGCCGGGTGCCCGATCTGCCGCCCGCGCAGGTGCTGCGACGACTGGAGGGCGCTCTGCGAGGCACCCGGGGGGCGGCCGTCGCAGTCGCCCAACTCGACGCCTCGGCCGGGCGGTTGCGCTTCACCGGGGTCGGCAACATAGGGGCGCGGCTGCGGACCGGAGCGACCTGGCAGCCCCTGGTGTCGCGGCCCGGGATAGTGGGCGCGCACCGGTCGGCGACCATGCCGCAGCACGAGCTGCCCTGGGGGAACGACTGTCTTCTCGTGCTGCACAGCGACGGTCTTCCGACTCGCTGGAGCCCCGGCCCGGCAGCCCACAGTCCCGCCCTCGACCCCGCTGTCGTCGCCGCCGTGATCGTGCGTGACGCGAGCAGCCCCGCCCGGCCGGTCCGCGACGACACCAGTGTCGCGGTGCTGAGCCCCTCCCCGCCGGATCACCTCCCATGACCAGAACCTGGCCCATCAGTTCCGTCACCGACGCGGCGCGCGCCCGGATCGCCACCGCGCGGCTGGCCACGGCCCACGGGGTGTCGCCGACCGATCGCGCCCGGCTGGTGACCGCCCTCACCGCGCAGCTGCGGCAGTGCCTCACCAAGGGCGGCACCTGGCTGCTGACCGCGCGGGCCGCGGCGACACCGCCGGCCGGCAGCCGGTTCCTCGTCGAGGTGACCTCCTCGACGCAGCGGCCGGGCGAGTTCCGGCAGCCCTGGCGGCTCACCGTGGGCTGCGCGCAGGAGGCGGAGTTCCCGGACTCCGGGCATGTCGGCGACGATCCGGTGACGCTGGCGGAGGCCCTGTTCGGCGCGGACGAGGACGCCGCGCTGCTGCTGGAGAAGCTGGACGAGCAGGAGGCGCTGGTCGCCTTCCACCGTGAGGAGCTGCACCAGACGAACCAGGGTGTCCTCGCGCTGCACGCCGAGCTGGACGCGGCGGGACGCGCGCAGCGGGAGTTGTTCGCCGCCGAGCAGAAGGCCCGTGAGGAGGCGGAGAACGCGCGGGGACGGCTCACGTTCCTCGCCGACGCCAGCGCCGCCCTGACGGCGTCCCTCAACCATGACGAGATCGTGCGGCTGCTGCCGACGCTCCTGGTGCCCCGGTACGCCCGTACCGCCGACGTCTGGCTGTTCGACGGGGACGACTACGCGCACCTGAGCGGCCCGCGCCCGGCCGCCGCCGTGCTGGCGGCCCGCCGCGGGCGCCCCCAGTACGCTGCGGACCATCCCGGCGGTCTCCCCGGGGTCGATGACCAGCCTCCGTCGGCGCTGGACCCGGAGCGGCCGCTGCTGTGCGTGCCCCTGATGACGCGCGGTGCTCCGCTGGGCGTGCTCACCCTGTCGCCGCCGGGCGAACGCTGGGACGCCGACGACGCGTTCATGCTGATCGAGCTCGCCCGCCGGGCCGGTGTCGCCCTGGAGAACGCCCGGCGCTTCGAGCACAACCGGGACATCGCCGAGACGTTGCAGCGTGCCCTGCTCACCGAGCTGCCCCTGACACCGGGGCTGCGGCTCGCGGCGCGCTATCTGCCGGCCACCCGGGGGCTGAACATCGGCGGGGACTGGTACGACGCCTTCCGTCAGCCCGACGGCAGCCTGATCACCGTGATCGGCGACGTCACCGGGCACGGTCTGCACGCCGCCGTGATGATGAGCCAGCTGCGCACCGCGCTGCGCGCCTACGCGGTGGACGGCAAGAGCCCCGGCCAGCTCCTCACCCAGCTGCACCTGTTCCTGCACCATCTGCAGCCCGACCTGTTCGCCACGGCCGTCATCGCCCGTTTCCATCCGCACGAGCCGACCCTGACCTGGGCGGCGGCGGGGCATCCGCCGCCGGTGCTGCGCTCGCCCGACGGCGAGGTGCGGGTGCTGGACGCCAAACCGGGGGCGATGCTCGGTATCCCGCTGCGCCAGGAGATCGCCGACCACACCGTCCCGCTGCCGCCCGGGTCCACGCTCGCGCTGTACACGGACGGTCTGGTGGAGCGCCGGGCCCAGGGCATAGACCCGGGCATCGACCGGCTGGCCTCCGCGCTCGGCGCGCTGCGGCCGGCGGCGCTCGACGACGACCTGGAGGGCTCCGCCGACCTGCTGCTGCACCCGCTGCTCGACGACTCCGAGCACGAGGACGACGTGTGCCTGCTGCTGTGCCATGTGCACAGCGGCACCGGGAAGGTCACCGCCGCCCCGCTCCCCTGAACGGGGCCTCAGGCCGGCGGCCGGGTCACGGCTTGTACGCCACTCCCCCGTACACGTCGGTCGGTTCCGGGGCGGTGCCCGGTTCCGGGCGCCACAGCGGGCAGGAGACGATGCCGGGTTCCAGCAGTTCGAGGCCCTCGTAGTACGCGGTGAGCTGGCGGGGGCTGCGCAGCACGTAGGGGACGGCACCGGTGTCGTCGTATCCGTCCTGCGCGCGCTTGAGCTCGGCGTCGGTGTCGGTGCTGTCGTAGTGGACGAAGTAGCTGCCCGAGGGCAGCGCCGCCTGGAGGCGGCGGACGATGTCCTTGGCCTCCTCGTAGTCCTGGATGTGGCCGAGGATGCCCATGAGCATGAGGGCGACTGGCTTGCCGAAGTCGAGGACCTTCCCGGCGTGTTCGAGGATCGCGTCGGGGTCGTGCAGATCGGCGTCGACGTAGTCGGTGACGCCCTCGGGGGTGCTGGTGAGCAGGGCCTGGGCGTGGCGCAGGACCAAGGGGTCGTTGTCGACGTAGACGATGCGGGACTCGGGGGCGACCTTCTGCGCGACCTGGTGGGTGTTGTCGTAGGTCGGCAGTCCGGTGCCGATGTCCAGGAACTGGCGGATGCCGCACTCACGGGCCACGAAGGTGACCGTGCGGATGAGGTAGACGCGGGAGGCGCGGGCCATCGTCTCGATGTTGGGGGCGATCTCCCGGTAGGCGTCACCGGCGACCCGGTCGACCTCGTAGTTGTCCTTGCCGCCCATCCAGTAGTTCCAGATACGCGCCGAGTGCGGCACCGTGGTGTCGATCTTCGACAGGGCTTCCTGGTCGGGAGTGGGGTGGCCGTCTGGCATGGGACTCTCCTGCCTCACATCGCGTGGTCGTCGCTAACCTACCGTCAACTGCTCGGTGTCGCCCCAGAGTTGGGCTCGCCGGGAATCGGTGATCCGGATGGGGCGGCTCGTCTCGCCGACGTGGACGGTCACGACCGGCACGTGCTGGGCGAGGGTGTCGAACGCGCGCGCGTACGCGGTGGCGGCCTCCGCCGCCTCGCTGACCTGCTCGTCGCCGTGTGGGTGACCCCCGGCGCAGGTGACCCGCTCGCAGGGGGTCCGGCCGGTCGTGGCCAGGTGGAGCATGGCGCCGTCGCGTTCGGCCACCGCCTCCGCGAAGTCGAGGGCCTGGATCCAGGTGACCCGGGACCGGCCGCGCCTCAGCGGCCCGTGGACCAGCTCGGCGATCAGTCCGCTGTCGACGGCGAGCCGGCCGGGTCCGGCGAGGAGTTCGCGGTAGGGCAGGGCCGGGTCGAGGTGGTGCAGGCCGGGCGGCATGTGCCGGATCTGGAAGCCCAGCCGGGCCAGCGCGGCGATCAGCCGGGCCCGGCCCGGTCCTTCGTGGCCCTCGACGATCAGGGTCCGGTAGCGGGTGAGTGTGGGGGGAGGCGTCATCCCCGCCCCTCGGGAGCGGCCCGGCCGGGGCGGCCGGCGTGTCGGACGGTCGGCATGGCTCGACCGGGGACACGAGGCGGCGTGCGCATGCCGCTCCCTTCGGGTGGTGCGCCTGCGGTGGTGTTGCCCGCCCCGCGGACGGGGTTCCCCAGTGTGCTCGCCGGGCGGAGCGGGTGGGGAGTCCGTGCGGGCGTTGTCCGGTTGTGCGGGCGTAGTGGTCCGGGCGCCCGAGGGGTCGTCCGCGAGATCCCTTAGTCCGGTCGGGCGGGTGGGCGGCGGTGCCCGGGGGGGCGGCGGCGTCCCGTCAGGCGATCAGGAAGTCGGCCTGTCCGGCCTTGGCTCCTTCGAGGAACGCCACGATCTCCTCGCGCGAGTAGACGAGGGCGGGGCCGTCCGGGTCCTTGGACTGGCGGAAGGCGACGCTGCCGTCGGGCAGGCGCTTGGCCTCGACGCAGGAGCCGCCGTTGGTGCCGCTCCAGGGCTTGCGCCAGCCCTCGGCGCCGAGTTCGGGGGCGGGCATGCCGCTGTGGACGGGGCGGTCGGGTGTGCTTGCCATGTGTCACAACTCCTTGCGTAGTGCCGCCAGGATGTCCCTGGTTCTGGCCACCGGTTCCGCCTGCACGGACATCCGGTCCAGTACCTCCAGGTAGGTCACGACGTCCGTGGGCTGGTCGACGTACTGGGCGCCGGCGAGGCCCTCGGTGTAGACGATGTCGGGGAGTTCGGAGAAGCCGAAGCGGAAGTAGTGGAAGGGGCCGTACGCGCCGGGGTGCGGCCCGGCGGCGAAGCGCATGATCTGGATCCTGATCTTGGGTCTCTCGGTGGCCTCGACGAGCCGGTCGATCTGGGCCCGCATCACCTCGGGGCCGCCGACCGGCCGCCGCAGCACGGTCTCGTCGAGGACGGCCCAGACGGCGGGCGCCTCGGGTTTGACGAGCAGGTCCTGGCGTCTGAGCCGTAACGCGACCCGGCGGTCGATGTCCTCGGGGCTCGCGTTGGGGAAGCCGACGCGCAGGAGCGCGGCGGCGTAGTCGTGCGTCTGCAGCAGGCCGGGGACGTACTGGGGTTCGTAGAGGCGGATGACCTGGGCCTCGCTCTCCAGGCTCACATAGGCGCTGAACCAGTCGGGGAGCACATCGCGGTACTTGTGCCACCAGCCGGGTTGGTTGGCCTCCCGGGCGAGGGACAGGAAGTCGTCGATCTCCGTGTCGGAGACCCCGTAGGTGCGCAGCAGCTCCTTCACGTAGGGGATGCGGAGGCCGACCTCGGCCTTCTCCATGCGGCGGACGGTCAGTGCGGTGACCTCGATGGCGCGGGCGGCCTCGTCGAAGGAGACTCCGGCTTGCTCCCGTAACTGCCGGAGCCGCTTACCGAGAACCATGCGCAGGACCGTGGGCGCCGCCGGGGCGGTCCCTCCAACGCGGGTCTCACTCACGTGCAACCTCCCGGGCGGGATTCACAGCGTGCAGTGTGCCACGCGATCCATTGACAAGGACAGATCCTCGGCGTTCATTCTGAAATTATCAGAACGCCGGTTGCGGGCTGAGTTGTTCGGCCACCATAGTGATCGAGCGACCTGCCGCACAGAGCGGGCAGCGTCCCTCGAACTCCTCCGGCCCGCCCCGGAGTTGGCGCAAGGGCGGGTACCGGTTCACAGCCGCGCGCCGACACGATGCGATTCCTGGATGGCCGCCGTGACCAACGGATCAGCAAGGAACCCCGTGAAGACGCCCGGCGGGCCCAACAAGCCGCTCGCGGCCGCCTTGAAGGAGGCGGGCTGTTCGTACGCCTCCCTCGCCCTGCGGGTCAATGAGCTGGGCCGCTGCCAGGGCTCGGAGACCAACTACGACAAGGCCTCGGTGACCCGCTGGTTACAGGGCCAGCAACCACGGGGCAACACGCCGGAGTTGATCGCCGCCGTCCTCGGCGAACGACTGGGCCGGGCGCTCACTCCGGCGGATCTCGGCTTTCCGATCGACCGGGGGCGGCCGGTGACGGGGCGGGCGCTGATGTACGGGGAGAACGTGGCCGAGACGCTGCACACCCTGGCCGAGCTGGGGTCGACCGACATCTCGCGGAGAAGTCTGCTCGGGTCGGTGCCGTTCGTACCGGGGGCGCTGACGAACCCTCAGCGGGCCTGGCTGCTGTGGCTGGTGGAGAGCCGTGACACGCCCCGGCCGGCGTCCGTGTCGGGTGCGGGGCCGGTGGAGCAGGTCCACGCGATGATCCGCATGTTCGACGAGATGGACAACCAGTTCGGGGGCGGCGGCGTCCGTACGAGCATCGTGCAGTATCTGACCACCGAGGTCATCCCGATGCTGCACCAGCGCGGCGTGCCGGCCGGCCCGCGGCGCGAGCTGTTCGCCGCGGCGGCCCGCCTGGCCGCCATGGCCGGCTGGAGTTCGTACGACGCCGGCGAGTACGGGCTGGCGCAGCGGTACATGACGCAGGGGCTCCGGCTCTGCGCGGAGGGCCGCGACCATGTGCTCGGCGGGCAGATCCTCGCCGGGCTGTCCCATCTGGCGACGAGTCTGGGCCGCCCCGACGAGGGCGTGGCGCTGGCGCGGGCCGGTGTCGCCACCGCCAGGGACGCGGGCAGTCCCCTCGGGCTGATGCGGCTGCACGCCATGTCGGCGCGGGGTCATGCGGCGCTCGGGCGTCCACGGGAGACGGCGGAGGCGCTGCGGGCGGCGGAGAAGCAGCTCGGCGCGAGCCGGGGTGCCGCGCAGGAGTCGCCGTGGGTGCGGTTCCTCGACCACCACTATCTGCAGGCGGAGTCGGCCCTCTGCTTCCGTGATCTCGGCCTGGCCGCGCAGGCGGAGCACACCGCGAACGAGTCGGTGCGCGCCAACGCCGACCGGCGGCGGCGTCAGGCCATCAGCCGGTCCGTGCTCGCCACGGCGCACCTTCAGCAGAACCGCCTCGACGAGGCCGTCGCCACCGCCACCGACGCGCTGGAGGCGCTCAGCGGGGTGCACAGCGAGCGCTCGATCCAGGCGCTGCGCGACTTCCGTGGGCGGCTCGCGTCCCGTCGCCACGAGCCGTTGGTGCAGGAGTTCGAACGCCGGTCGCGGGTGGTGCTGGGGGCGGCGGCCTGAGGTTCGCGGCCCGAGGCTCGCGGCCGCACCGGGACGCCTGGCCGGTGTGCCCGCTGTCAGTGGCTGGTGGCAGCATCACGGCCATGGATGTCACCGTGACCACTCCGCCGCGACCGCTCGACGTCACGGCGCTCTTCCCCGAACTGGCCCCACTGGCACGCACGGCGACCCGGCTGCACCCCCGGCCCGGGGCTCCGTCGCCGCGCGACAGTTCGGTCGGCGGGCCGCTGTTGTGGCCCGTGGGTGAGCCGTGGCCGCACTGCGAGGGCCGGCACGAACTGGACGGGGTGAGTCCGGCGATGACCCCGGCGGACGTCAGAGCCGAACGCCGGATCCGAGCCGCCGCGCAGGGCAGGAGCCTGACCCCGGAGGAACGGGAGACCCTGGCCCGCGTCCGTCCCCCGAGGACGCGTCCGGCGGAGAGGTCGCGGGGCCGCCACCCGTACGAGGGTCCGGTGCCGATGCTGCCGCTGGTGCAGCTGTACGCGCGCGACGTGCCCGATCTGCGGACGCCCGCGGGGGCGGACCTCCTCCAGGTGCTGTGGTGCCCCTTCGACCACCCTCCGCTGACGTTCATGCCCCGGACCGCACTGTTCTGGCGGTCCGCCTCCACGGTCGTGGACGTCCTCACCGCTCCCCCGGAACCGTCCGTGGTGCAGTACGACCATTACGTGCCCGAGCCGTGCCTGCTCGCCCCTGAGCAGATCACCGAGTACCCCAGCTCCCTGGAACTGGGCAGGGAACTGCGGGACCAGCTCGGTGACTGGAGCAGATGGCAGTCGGCCGGCGCCGCCGTGGACAGCTCGTACGAGCCCTGCCCGGAGGAGTTCTACTGGGACAACCTGTCCGTGGCGCCCGGCTTGAAGGTCGGCGGCTGGGCCCCCTGGGGCTACACCGATCCCATCGCCCGGTTCTGCCCCGCCTGCGACACCAGGATGGAACCGCTGCTGACCGTCCCCACCTTCGAATGGGACGACAGCACGCGCGGCTGGGCCCCGGCGGCGGCCCACGAGGAGCCCCACCGCACGGATCCGTCCACCACGCCCACCGGCCCGGACCCCCAGGCCGTGGTCGACTTCTTCCGCGCCCGGGGCATCGAGGCGCACGAACGCGGCCGCGTCCCCCGTGACCACCGCGTCCCGCCGCCCATCGCCGACCCCGCTCCGAGACAGCCCACCGCCGTCCAGATAGGCAGCGGCCACCGCCAGCAGCTCTACGTCTGCCCGGCCTCTCCGGAGCACCCGCACACGGAGCTGATGCAGTAGCCGCACGGACGACCGCGGCGGGCAGGAATGCCACCCCACCGGCCGCGCGGCGGGCGCCGGTTGCCGGAAGCCGTCCGCTGAGGGTACGTCAGAACCCGTCCGGTGAGGGCGCGTTCTGGGCCCGGTCCACGGGCAGGTGGACGCCGGAGACACCGCTCGCCCAGTCGGACAGCAGGAAGACCACCGCGCGTGCCACCTCGTGCGGGGTGACGGGTGCGCCGGTCGGCAGCTCCGCGCTCACGAACCGGTCGTACGCTCCCGGGTCCTCCCTGCGCAGACGGTCCCAGCGGCGGCCGGGGATCAGCATCGAGCCCGGTGACACCGCGTTGACGCGGATGCCGTCGGGGCCCAGTTCGCGGGCGAGTGAGGCCGCCAGGTGGATCTGGGCGCTCTTGGCCGCCCCGTACTGGGCGGGGCGGCCCGGTTTCCAGCCGGAGATCGAGCTGATCAGCACGACCGAGCCGCCCCCGGCGGCCCGCAGATGCGGCAGCGCGGAGCGTACGAGGCGAGCCGCGTGCCCGACGTTCAGGTCCCATGTCGCCGACCAGTCGGCGGCGTCGGCCTGTTCGAAGCCGCCGCCCAGCGAGCCGCCGACGCAGGCCACGACCCCGTCGACTGCGCCGAATCGTTTCGCCACCGTGGTGACGAAGTCCTCCAGCCCGCCCTGCTTGGTCACGTCCACTTCCTGGGTGAACAGACGGGTCCGCTCCTCCCCCGGCAGGGACGTGTGCAGCGCCGCCAGTCCCGCCTTCCCCCGCGCGCAGGTCGCCACCCTGGCGCCCTGGGCGAGCAGGAGCCGTACGATGCCCTCCCCCAGGCCCCGGCTGCCGCCGGTGACCACCACACGTTTGCCCCGCATGCCGGGCCAGCCGGCGCGGACGGACCGCTCCGCGCAGTGCGGTCCCTCGTCGACGTTCCCCATGGTGGCGAAGATATACAGTCCGCGTCACTACCCGCCCGCAACTGCACAACCCCTCCACCACCTGGTGTTTCGTGTGCCCGGTGCTGTTGTCTTCGACAACAGCACCGGCGGTCCGCCAGCGGCCGCCCCGAGCACCGAGGAGGAACCGGATGACGGCCGTCCGTGTCCGCGCGACCCGCCGACGGACCACCGCCGCGACGCCACAGGATCAGATCGCCGCCGGGCCGGCACGCCACCTGATCCCTGCCGGGCCGACACGCCACCGGATCGCTGCCGCAGTGGCGCACGACCTCGGCTGGAGCGTCCATGGCGACGCCCCGTCCGGCGGAGCGGCTGAAGGGGCGGCCGGGAGGGCGGACGCGGTGATGCTGCCTTGATCTCGCTCAAGAGGTCCCGGCTCGTCCGCCTGGCAGTGCCCGCGCGTCCGTCGTGCGCCGCCGGGGTGCGGCGTGCGGTTGCCGCGCAGCTCGCCCGCTGGGACCTGTCCGCGATCGCCGACGACGCCGTGCTCGCCACGGACGAACTGTTCGCCAACGCGGTGCGGCACGGGAGCGCCGGGCCCGCCGACACCATCGCCGTCACCCTCGAATGCTCCGAGCGGGCGTTACGGGTGACGCTCGCCGATCCCTCCCCCGCCCGGCCCCGGCCCCGAATGGTGGACGACACCGCCGAGTCGGGGCGCGGCCTGGCCATCGTCGCCGCGCTGGCCGACGACTGGGGCACCGATCCGCCGGGCGTCGGCTACGTGGGCAAAGGCGTGTGGTTCTCGCTCGCCGTACGGGAGCCGACGTGAAAGACGCCCCCGCCAGGGAGGGCACCCCCCTGATCGCCGCGCCCTCGCAGCAGGTCGTGGCCGTCGAGTTGGTCCGCAGGGCGGAGGACGAGCGGCGACTGGCCCGTGAGGCGCGGTCGGCCCCGACCGTCCGGGCCCGCGCCCGCATCGCCGAGTGCCGGGCCGGGAACGCGGACGCCCTCCACGCGATCGTCGCCCGCCACGGCTGGCCCACCGCCGCTCTCGTCGGCGAACCGGCGTCGACGGCCGCCCTGGTGATCCTGCTGCACTCCCCCGACCTGGGTTTCCAGCTCACCTGCCGCGATCTGATCGCCGAGGCCGTCGCGGACGGCCGCTGCCCGGCCGTGCACCACGCCTATATCGCCGACCACTGCGCGGTCGAGCTGAGCCAACCGCAGTTCTACGGCACCCGCGTCGATCCCGGCACCCTCTTCCCGTACCCGGTCCGCCACCCCGAGACGGTCGACGAACGCCGTCGCGACGTCGGGCTCGGCCCTTTGGCGGAGCATCTGCGGGCGGTGCGGTTGGGGGCGAGCGGGGCGTTCTGAGGGGTGTCCACCGGCCGGTCCGGTACCCGTGCGAGGCCCGTGCGCGCAGCCTGTGCCTGCTCCAATTCCCTTCGCGGGTCCGCGCGACAGGCGTTATGGTGCGCCGATGTCATCGATCAAGAAGTTCCAAGTCACCTTCGACTGCGCCGATCCCGAGCGTCTCGCCCGCTTCTGGTGCGACGTGCTGGGATACGTCGTACCGCCGCCGCCCGAGGGGTTCGCGACGTGGGACGAGTACGACCGCTCCCTGCCGCCCGAGCGACAGGGGCAGGGGTTCGCGTGCGGGGATCCCACGGGGGTGGGCCCGCGTCTGTACTTCCAGCGCGTCCCCGAGGGCAAGGTGGTGAAGAACCGGGTGCATCTGGACGTGCGGGTCGGCACCGGGCTGGTGGGAGAAGAGCGCCTGGCCGCCCTGGAGGCCGAGTGCACCCGGCTGATCGCGCTCGGCGCGGTCCGCGAGCGACTCCTGCGGGCCGACGGCGTCTACGAGTCGTGCATCGTGATGCGGGACATCGAGGGCAACGAGTTCTGCCTCGACTGAGCGGCACCCGGGGCCGCGCGGACCGCCGCCGATCGCCGGCGGCGGCTCAGCCCGCCGCCCAGCCCGTGTAGAAGAGGCCGAGGCCGACGATCACGCAGATGCCCTGGATGGTCCAGAAGCGCACCACGACCAGGACCTCGGACCAGCCCTTGAGTTCGAAGTGGTGTTGCAGCGGGGCCATCCGGAAGACCCGTCGGCCGGTCAGCTTGAACGAACCGACCTGGATGATCACGGACAGGGTGATCAGCACGAAGAGTCCGCCGAGCACCACGAGCAGCAACTCGGTGCGGGAGCAGATGGCGAGGCCCGCGAGCGCGCCGCCGAGGGCCAGCGAACCGGTGTCGCCCATGAAGATCTTGGCCGGTGAGGTGTTCCACCACAGGAACCCGAAGCAGGCGCCCATCAGCGCGGCGGCGACGACGGCGAGGTCGAGCGGATCGCGCACCTCGATGCAGGAGGCGGGGTCGGTGAGTTCCATGGCGTTGGCGCACGAGTTCTGGAACTGCCACAGGCCGATGAAGGTGTAGCCGCCGAAGACCATGACGGACGCGCCGGTCGCCAGTCCGTCCAGTCCGTCGGTGAGGTTCACACCGTTCGACATGGCGAGGATCATGAACAGCGCCCACACGACGAACAGCACCGGACCGATGGTCCAGCCGAAGTCCGTGACGAAGGACAGCTTGAGCGAGGCGGGCGTCTGACCCCGCTCGTCCGCGAACCGGATGGCCAGCACGGCGAAGACGATGCCGACGATCAGCTGGCCGGCCATCTTCGCGCCGGCCCGCAGCCCCAGCGAACGCCGTTTGACGATCTTGATGTAGTCGTCGAGGAAGCCGACGACGCCCATGCCCGCCATCAGGAACAGCACCAGAACGCCGGGGTAGGTGGGGCTCTCACCGGCGAGGATCTTGGTGAGGGCGTAGGCGACCACGGTGGCCAGGATGAAGGCGATGCCGCCCATGGTCGGGGTGCCGCGCTTGCTGGCGTGCTCGCGGGGGCCGTCGTCGCGGATGTACTGCCCGTATCCCTTGCGGGCCAGCAACTTGATCAGCAGCGGTGTGCCGATGAGCGTCAGGAACATGCCTATGGCCCCGGCGTACAGGATCTGGTTCATGGGTCGGCGGTCTCCCCCTCGGCCTCACTCTGGTCGGCGACCGCCTCGCCGAACTCGCGGGCCGTCGCCGACGACACCCTATGCCGACGCCCGATCTTGGCCTGACGGCGGGTAGTTGGACACCGGCGGCGTGATCCGCCGTCAGCCGGAGTGCCCCGCCCTCGGTGCGCGGTGGATTCGGCTTGGGGCGTCGGTCGTGGAGCTGAGAGACTGCAGCCATGGCCCCCACGCTCACGCCCGCACGCGCCCTGCTGATGCTCACCGCCGGTCTGACCTGCCTGCTCATGGCGGGCGGCGCCCTCATCGGCGCGTTGCTCGGCGGTGGGCTCGTCGCGCTGGGCGCGGCGGTGTGCGCGGGCCTCGTGGGCATGGTGGGGTCGCTGATCGTGCGGCGGCGGGCGATGGCGCACTTCGTCATGGCGCAGCGCCAGGCGGGACAGCGCGGGTACGCCGAGGGGATCGCGCACGGGGTACTCATCCATGTGACCGCGTACGAGGCCGCCGTCTTCCCCCGTACCGGGCCGTCCGGAGTCACCGCCGAGGAGCGTGCGGCCCGGCGCACGATCGCCTATCGGATGGCCGCCCTCGACGAGGTGCCCCAGCGGGTGCGGCTCGCCGCGGCGGACGCCCTCGCCCTGCTGGACAGGACGGACCGGGAGGGCGCCGAGGAGGCGCTCACCCGGCTCGCCACGACCGTGCGCCAGGAGTACACCCGCCCTTGACGCGGCCCTCGGCGAAGGGCGGTCGACGGGCTCAGTGGCCGCTGATCGCGCGGGGCGTGTACGGCCGCTCCAGCTCCTCGATCTCCTTCTCGGTGAGGGTGACGTCGAGGGCGGCCACGGCATCGTCGAGGTGGTGGGGCTTGGTGGCGCCGACGATGGGTGCGGTGACGGTGGGCCGGCTCAGCAGCCAGGCGAGGGCGATACGGGCCCGGGGGACACCGCGCTCGACGGCGATGCGGGTGACCGCGTCGACGATCTCACGGTCGCCCTCCTGGTAGAGGCTCCTGCCGAAGGCGTCGGCCTCGGTGCGCTCGGTGACGGTGCCCCAGTCTCGGGTGAGACGGCCGCGGGCGAGCGGGCTCCAGGGAAGCGTGGCCACGCTCTGGTCCTCGCACAGCGGCAGCATCTCCCGCTCCTCCTCGCGGTAGAGGAGGTTGTAGTGGTTCTGCATGGACACGAACGGCGTCCAGCCGTTCATCCGGGCCGTGTACTGCATCTTCGCGAACTGCCACGCGTACATCGAACTCGCCCCGAGGTAGCGGGCCTTGCCCGCCTTCACCACGTCGTGCAGGGCCTCCATCGTCTCCTCGACCGGCGTGTTCGGGTCGAAGCGGTGGATCTGGTAGAGATCCACGTAGTCGGTGCCGAGACGGCGCAGGCTGTTGTCGATCTCCGTCATGATCGCCTTGCGGGACAGTCCCCAGGCGTTGGGGCCCTGGTGCATGGCGCCGTTGACCTTGGTGGCGATCACGACCTCGTCGCGCCGCGCGAACTCCGCGAGGGCGCTGCCGACGATCTCCTCGCTGGTGCCGTCGGAGTAGACGTTCGCCGTGTCGAAGAAGTTGAGCCCGGCGTCCAGGGCCCGGCGGATCAGCGGGCGTGACGCCTCCTCGTCCAGGGTCCATTCGTGGGTGCCGCGCTCGGGGAGCCCGAAGCTCATGCACCCCACGCAGATCCGGGACACGTCCAGACCCGTCGAACCGAGCTTCACGTACTCCATCGTCAGTACTCCTGCCTGTGGGGGGCGATGGGTAGGCAGCGTACGCAAGATCGCGTGCGCCCTCTTCTCCCTTTCCCCCGGGGCACCCCCGGATGCCGGCGCCGCTCCTGCGGATGCCGGCGCCGTGCCGTCACCTACGCGCCGCCCTCGACCCGGTGGCGGCGCAGGGCCGGGGTGACCGTCGCGAGGAGCAGGACGGCGGCGACGACCAGCAGGCCCCCGCCCGCCACGGCCGTACGGGCGCCGAAGGCGGAACCGGCGGTGCCGTGCAGGACGTCGGCGAGACGGGGGCCGCCGGCCACGACCACGGTGAAGACGCCCTGCATACGGCCGCGCATCTCGTCGGTGGCGGCGGACAGCAGGATCGCGCCGCGGAACACCATGGAGACCATGTCCGCGACACCGGCGGCGGCGAGGAACGCCACGGCCACCCACAGGCTGGTGCTCAGCCCGAAGCCGGTGATGGCCGCGCCCCAGGCCAGGACGGCCAGGAGGACCATCGGACCGTGCCGGGAGGAGCGGGAGAACGTGCCGGACATCAGCCCGCCCAGGACGGCACCGATGGGGATGGCGGCGAACAGCAGCCCGAGGGCGAGTCCTTCGCCGTAGGGGGCGAACGTGGTGTCGGCGAGCTGCGGGAACAGGGCGCGGGGCATGCCCAGCACCATCGCGATGATGTCGGCGAGGAAGGACAGCAGGAGCACCTTGTGCAGGGCGATGTAGCGGAAGCCGGCGGCGACCTCCCGCCAGCCGGCGCGCCGGGTCGTGGCGGTGTCCAGGGGCGGCAGGGCGGGCAGTTTGTACACCGCCCACAGGGTGACGCACAGGGCTAGCGCGTCGATCAGGTACAGCTCGGCCAGGCCGATCACCGGAATGAGGGCGCCCGCGAGCAACGGCCCGGCCACCAGCCCGAGTTGCATCACGGTCGAGCCGAGGGCGGCCGCGGCGGCCAGTTCACCGGCGGGGACGAGACGGGCGATGGAGGCGTTGCGGGCGGGTGAGTTGAGGCCGAAGAACGCCTGCTGGACGGCGAGCAGCACGATCAGCGCCCACACCGAGTCGAGGCCGGCCGCGGCCTGGACCCAGAACAGCACCGACGTGACGGCGATCCCGGTGTTGGTGACCAGGAGCAGGGTGCGGCGGTCGACGCTGTCGGCGACGGCGCCTCCCCACAGCGCGAAGAGCACCATGGGGAGCAGTCCGGCGAGGCTCGCGTAGCCGACCCACGCCGAGGAGCCGGTGATGTCGTAGATCTGCTTGGGCACGGCGACGGCGGTCAGCTGGCTGCCGACCGCCGTGACGACGGTGGAGGACCACAGGCGCCGGTAGGCGGGGCGGCGCAGCGGGCGGGTGTCCATCGCGAAGCGGCGCCAGCCCTCGCGGGGCACGGCGGCCGAGTCGCCGTCCGGGCTGGTCGCGGTCCCCGAGTCGCCCTCCGGTGCGGTGTTGTCGCCCCCCGGGGCAGCGTTGTCGCCCTCCGGTGCGGTGTTGTCGCCGGTGCTCCTGGTGGTGTCCACGCGCATCCTGTTGCTCGATACATCTTTCGATACGGGCACCAATATCGCGGAGATCACCATCGGTGGGACAGCGGGTTCTCCGCCGTCTCACATGCTGTCGGCGGCCCTGCGTCCGCTCACGCCCCGGCGATCAGCATGCCGCCGAGGGCGAGCATGGTGACCGCGACAAGTCCGTCCAGGGCGCGCCATGCCTCGGGGCGGGACAGGAAGCGGCTGAGCAGCCGGGCGCCGAAGCCGAGGGCGGCGAACCAGCACAGGCTCGCCAGGGCCGCGCCGATACCGAAGGTCCAGCGCAGGGGGCCGCGGTCGGCGGCGATGGAGCCGAGCAGGAAGACGGTGTCGAGGTAGACGTGGGGGTTCAACCAGGTCAGGGCCAGACAGGTGAGGACGGCACGGCGTACGGAGCCCGCCGTTCCGCTCCCGGCCCGCAGCGCGTCCCCGGCGGGCTTGAGCGCCCGGCGCGCGGCGAGGACGCCGTAGACGACGAGGAAACCGCCGCCGACGAGGGCGACCGCGGTGAGGACGTCCGGCCAGGCGACGACCACGGCGCCGACCCCGGCGACGCCGAGCGCGATCAGCACCGCGTCGGACAGGGCGCAGATCGCCACGACCGGGAGCACCGCGTCCCGGTGCAGTCCTTGGCGCAGTACGAAGGCGTTCTGGGCGCCGATGGCGACGATGAGGGAGAGGCCGGTGCCGAATCCGGCGCTGAGGGCGGTCATTTCGCTGATCACAGGACCGACGCTAGAAAACTCGGGAGCATGCGTACAGCTAAAGATTCTTACGTATCATTAGTGTTCGTGATGCCCCAGCTCCCGCTCGATCTCGTCCGGACCCTGCTGGCCGTGGTGGACGAGGGCACGTTCGACGCCGCAGCCGGCGCGCTGCATGTGACGCCGTCGGCGGTCAGCCAGCGGGTCAAGGCCCTGGAGCAGCGCGTCGGCCGGGTTCTGCTGATCCGGGAGAAGCCGGTGCGGCCGACGGAGTCCGGCGAGGTGATCGTCCGGTTCGCCCGCCAGCTGTCCCGCCTCGAACACGACGCGCACGCCGCCCTCGGCATGACGGGCCCCGGGGAGGTGACCCGGGTGTCGATCGCGGTGAACGCGGACTCGCTGGCCACGTGGTTCCTGCCCGCCCTGACCCGGGTGCCCGAGGGGCTGCGGCCCTGTTACGAACTGCTCCGCGAGGACGAGCAGCACACGGCCCGGCTGCTGCGCGAGGGCCTGGTGATGGCCGCGGTCACCTCCTCGCCGGACGCCGTGGCCGGCTGCTCGGTGCGGGCTCTCGGCCGGATGCGGTACCTGCCCGCCGCGGCTCCGGTGTTCGCCCGGCGGTGGCTGGACGCCGGGCCGGACGTGCCGCTGGCGGAGGTGATCGCCGACGCGCCGGTGGTGTTCTTCGACCGGCTGGACCAGTTCCAGGACGCCTTCGTACGGGAGCTGACCGGGGGCCGCCCGGCGTCGGCGCGACGGCACTACGTGCCGACGTCGGAGGGCTTCGTGGACGCGGTGGCCGGCGGGATGGGCTGGGGCATGGTGCCCGCCACCCAGGCGGAGCCGCTGATCGAGGCGGGACGGCTGGTCTCCCTGGCGCCGGACCGGGCGGTGGACGCGCCGCTGTTCTGGCAGCAGTGGAAGCTGGACTCCCCGGCGCTGATCGCGGTGGCCGAGGCGGTCGCCGCCGAGGCCGCCGAGGCATTGGAGGGCCCCTGACGCCGAGACCCTGGAGGGCCCCTGACGCCGAGACCCTGGAGGGCCCCTGACGCCGAGGCCCTGGACGGCCCCTGACGGCCATGGCGTCGTGGGATCACGCCGGGAACGGACCCCGGCGAGGGGGTCACGCCTTGAAGGGGCCCTCCAGTGCCGCCCATTGCAGCAGCATGATCGTCTTGGCGTCGGCGATCTCCCCGCTGCGGATCATCTCCAGGGCACGCCGGAAGGGCAGTTCGACGAGCTCGATGTCCTCGCCTTCCTCGTCGAGGCCGCCGCCCTCGTGGGTGCGGGTCGAGGGGCTGTACGGAGCGGCGAAGAAGCTGATCCGTTCGGTGACGGAGCCGGGGCTCATGTAGATGTCGAAGACGTGCTGGATCTCGCCGATCGTGTGGCCCGTCTCCTCGACGACCTCTCGGCGGACGGCGACCTCGGGGTGCTCGTCCTCGTCGTCGAGCAGACCGCCGGGCGTCTCGACGAGCATGCCGTCGGGGTGGCCGTTGACGTACGCGGGGTAGCGGAACTGGCGGGTGAGGAGGACGGTTTCGCGTGCGGTGTCGTAGAGCAGGACGGTGGCGCCGTTGCCCCGGTCGTGCGTCTCGCGTTCCTGGGTGCTCCAGGTGCCGTCGGCGTGCTGGAAGTCGAAGGTGGTGGTGCGCTCCACGTACCAGTGGCAGGACAGCAGTTTCACGTCCCGCACCTTGACCCGGGGGTTTCCGGTGAGGTCGCGCCCCGTGCGGTCGAGTCCGGTGCGGCCCCGGCGGTCGGGGATGTCGACGCCGACGTTCTTGTTGGTCATGCCCGCTTCTACCATTCCCTTCCCGACGGGTGCCAGGCCGCTCAATTGCCCTGCTCCGCGCGTCGCTTGGCGGAATGCGGGGCTCCGGGCCAGCATGCCCGTATGAAGAGCGATCTTTTCTCGAACGAGCACATGGTCCAGCCGGCGTACGCGCCGGGGATGAGTGTGCAGAACGCCAAGTCCATCAAGTACGCCGTCAACGGTGAGATGCTCGCGCGGCAGGGCGCGATGATCGCCTTCCGGGGGAACCTGCAGTTCGAACGCAAGGGCCAGGGCGTGGGCGGCATGCTCAAGCGCGCGGTCACCGGTGAGGGCCTGCCGCTGATGGCGGTGCGGGGTCAGGGTGAGGCATGGTTCGCGCACGAGGCGCAGAACTGCTTCATCGTCGACATCGAGCCGGGTGATGTGTTCACCGTCAACGGGCGCAATGTGCTCTGTTTCGACTCGACGCTGTCGTACGAGATCAAGACCGTGAAGGGCGCCGGCATGACCGGTGGCGGGCTGTTCAACAGCGTGTTCACGGGCCAGGGCAAGCTGGGTCTCGTCTGCGACGGCAACCCGCTCGTCATCCCGGTCTCGCCGCAGCTCCCGGTGTTCGTCGACACGGACGCGGTCGTCGGCTGGACGGCCCATCTGCACACGTCGCTGCACCGGTCGCAGTCGTTCGGCTCGATGATCCGGGGCGGCTCCGGGGAGGCCGTGCAGCTGAAGCTGGAGGGTGAGGGGTTCGTGGTCGTACGGCCGAGCGAGGTGACGGCGCAGCCCCAACAGCACTGACCGCTGGCGGGGAGGGGGCCGGGCCGGGCGGGCAGGGTACGCCCGTGATCGAACATGCTTTCTATTGCCGAGGTAGGCTGCCGGTATGGCCATGCACCTCCAGGGCTCCCTCTTCGACCAGTCCGACGACCTCCGCCTCGGCCCCCTCGACGGGGTGAGCCGGCGCGAGCTGGGCGCCGGCGCCTGGATCGACCTGCTGCCCGGCTGGCTCACCGGCGCCGACGCCCTGTTCTCCCGGCTCGCCGAGGAGGTGCCCTGGCGGGCGGAGCGGCGGCAGATGTACGAGCAGGTGGTCGACGTACCCCGGCTGCTCGCCTTCTACGGCGCCGACGACCCGCTGCCGCACCCCGTCCTGGAGGAGGCCCGGGACGCGCTCTGCGCGCACTACGCCGAGGAGCTGGGCGAGCCGTTCGCCACGGCGGGGCTGTGCTACTACCGCGACGGCCGGGACAGCGTGGCCTGGCACGGTGACCGGATCGGGCGGGGCGCCCGCGAGGACACGATGGTGGCCATCCTGTCCGTGGGCGACCCCCGCGATCTGGCCCTGCGGCCGCACGGCGGCGGCGAGGCGCTGCGGTTCCCGCTGGGGCACGGCGACCTGATCGTGATGGGCGGCTCCTGCCAGCGCACCTGGGATCACGCCATCCCCAAGTCGACCCGGGCGGTGGGACCGCGCATCAGCATCCAGTTCCGGCCGCAGGGCGTCCGCTAGGTCGTGTCCGCGAAGTCCCGCCCGCCCCGCCCTCCGGGCGGACGACGGGACTTCGCGGACACGACCTAGCCGGTCCGGCGGCCCATCGCTCGCCGGGCGCCTATTTCCGGGTGGCGAGCGCGCGGGACTGGGAGGTCCGGGCCAGCTTGGGGCCCAGCCAGCGCTTGAGGCGGCGCAACGCCTCCAGTCGGCCGGCGGCGCGGTCGAGACGGTAGTAGAGCTGCGGCGGCACGTACGGCAGCAGCGGGGAGTGCCGCTGGCCGAGCAGGGCGAACATCTGCTCCGGGGGGAGATGGATGTAGCGCTGGAGGTTCTCGTACCACTGCGCGCTGTAGCGGGCCGCGCTCTGCAGCCGGAGGAGGTCGGCCTTGCGCCGGCGCTCGTACACGGCGAGCGCGCTCTCCTTGTCCGGGTGCGCGCCGAGCGCCTGCGCCAGGCAGATGGCGTCCTCCAAGGCGAGGGTGGTGCCGGCGCCGATGGAGTAGTGGGTGGTGTGGGCGGCGTCGCCGAGCAGGACGACGTCGCCGTGGTGCCAGGTGCGGTTGGTCAGCGTACGGAAGGTGAGCCACTGGGCGGCGCCGTCACCCTGCTCCCGGCCGATCAGCGGGTGCCCGTCGAGGATGTCGGCGAAGATCTTCTCCAGCCGGGCCAGCCCGTCCGCCTCCCCCGCGCCGTCCAGGCCGAGGCCGGCGAGGGTCGCAGGGGAGCACTCGATGACGCAGGTGCTCTGCTCGCCGCTGAAGGGGTAGCCGTAGGCCCAGATCCAGCCGTGGTCGGTCTCCTGGAACGAGAAGGTGAAGGAGTCGAGGACCTTGGTGGTGCCGAGCCAGATGTAGGTGTTGCGACCGAGCGCGATGTCGCTGCCGAACCGGTCGGCGTACCGCTCGCGCACCGCGCTGTTGACGCCGTCGCCCGCCACCACGAGGTCGGCGTCGGGAAGGTCGTCGGCGGTGACCTCGTGCTCGTACTCCACGCGCACCCCGAGAGACCGGGCACGTTCGCCGAGGAGTTCGAGCAGCCGGTGGCGGCCGATGCCGAAGCCCTGGTCGCCGGGCTGGACCGTGGTGCGGTCGCGGACGTGGGCCACGCCGCTGGTCCAGCTGACGGAGTTCTCACTGATGGCGAGGGCCGTCTCGGGGTCCCCCTCGCGGAGCTTGTCCAACAGCCCGGACCAGTAGGTCACACCCCAGCCATAGGTCGACCCGGCAGGGTTCCGTTCGAGGACGGTGATGTCGTGGGACGGGTCCTGACGCTTCATCAGGATGGAGAAGTACAGGCCTGCGGGTCCGCCGCCGACGCACGCGATCTTCACGCACACTCCCATTTCGCTGCGCAAAGCGATCAATTGACCACGAAGAGTAGCAGTGCGGGTGCGGTCCGGGTTCGCGTCACTTCGCGCGCGTGACTCCGGCCACTGGGAACGGATCACCACCGCAAGATCATCTGCGACGACCGCCCCATCGCGCGGAATATCTCCTTCCGCGCCCACCCGGGGGCACACGACAGCAAGATCATCTTCGTTCAAGCTTGTACGACATTTGCTTAATTGTCCGGATCGCAGCCAACCGGCTTCCGGCGATTTCTCCGATGATCCACTCCATCGATAGGCATGGCGGGTCAACGAAATCCCCTTCCCAGGAGGACTCCGCATGCCTGACATCACCCGCCGCCGCGTCCTCGGAGCCGGAGCCGGAGCCGCCGTCGCGGTGGCCGTGACCGCCGGCGCCTCCGCCCCGGCCGCGGTCGCCGACGACCACGACCACCACGGCGGGCCCGACGCCTTCGACGAGGTCTACCGGGGGCGCCGCATACAGGGCCGGGCGACGGCGGGCGGCGGCCACCATCACGGCGCCGGTTACGCGGTCTTCATCGACGGGGTCGAACTGCACCTGATGCGGAACGCCGACGGCAGCTGGATCAGCGTCGTCAGCCACTACTCCCCCGTGCCGACCCCGCGCGCCGCCGCACGCGCCGCGGTCGACGAACTCCAGGGCGCCCGTCTCGTCCCCTTCAACTGACCGCACTCACCCGCACCACGAGCACGACCAGCACCACGAGGAGCCGCGCACCCATGACCATACGCAAGAACCAGGCCGCCCTGACCGCCGACGAGAAGCGGCGCCTCGTCGCCGCGCTGATCCAACTCAAGCGTTCCGGCCGCTACGACGACTTCGTCACGACGCACAACGCGTTCATCCTCGGCGACACCGACAACGGCGAACGGACGGGCCATCGTTCGCCGTCCTTCCTGCCCTGGCACCGCAGATTCCTGCTGGAGTTCGAGCGGGCCCTGCAGTCCGTGGACCCCACCGTCGCCCTGCCCTACTGGGACTGGACGACCGACCGCACACCGCGTTCCTCGCTCTGGGCGCCGGACTTCCTCGGCGGCACGGGCCGCAGCCGCGACGGCCAGGTGATGGACGGGCCGTTCGCCGCGTCCACCGGGAACTGGCCGATCAATGTGCGCGTCGACGGACGCACCTATCTGCGCCGCGCCCTCGGGAACGGGGTGCGGCAGCTGCCGACGCGGGCCGAGGTGGAGTCCGTCCTCGCGATGCCGATGTACGACATGGCGCCCTGGAACAGCGCCTCGGACGGGTTCCGCAACCATCTGGAGGGCTGGCGGGGCGTCAACCTCCACAACCGCGTGCACGTCTGGGTGGGCGGCCAGATGGGGACCGGCGTCTCCCCCAACGACCCGGTCTTCTGGCTGCACCACGCCTACATCGACAAGCTGTGGTCTCAGTGGCAGCGCCGCCACCCGGGCTCGACGTACCTGCCGACGGCCGGGACCCCGAACGTGGTGGATCTCGACGAGACCATGAAGCCGTGGAACGACACGACGCCGGCCGCGCTGCTCGACCACACCCCGCACTACACCTTCGACACGGCCGGCTAACCGGCTTCGGTCCGCTCCGCCGTACGGCACTCCGGGTGGCCCCAGCCCTGGTCGTTCTTGGCGATGGGCTCGCCCGCGGCGTACGAGCGGCCGCACACGCAGCGGCCGGGGAACTTCGCCTTGATCGTGCGGGACGAGGACGAGGACGACCCGGTCCTGCCGCCGGCCCTGCCGGGCCTCTTCTTCGCCGGGGCCCGGCGGGCGGGGACCGTGTCGGGTGCGGCCGGGGGCTCCGGGGAGCCCAGCTCACTGCCGGCGGGCTCCTGGACGGTGGCCGCCTGGCTCGCCGCGCGGTCGGCGAAGTCGTTGAGGCGGTCGCCGTCGACCTGGTGGGCGGGGACGTAACGGAACTCGACGGTGCGGCCGGCGAGCAGCTCGTCGATACGGACGACCAGTTCCTGGTTGGCGACCGGCTTGCCGGCGGCCGTGCGCCAGCCGTTGCGCTTCCAGCCGGGCAGCCAGGTGGTGACCGCCTTCATCGCGTACTGGGAGTCCATCCGGATCTCGATCGGGACGTTCGGGTCGGTGGCGGCCAACAGCCGCTCCAGCGCCGTCAGTTCGGCGATGTTGTTGGTGGCCCTGCCCAGCGGGCCGGCCTCCCAGCGGGAGGGGATCTCGTCGTCCTCGGCGACCACCCAGGCCCAGCCCGCTGGTCCCGGGTTTCCCTTGGACGCTCCGTCACAGGCGGCCACAACACGTTCCGGCATGGCGTCGATCATGCCATGCGCGGGGGTGCGGTCCCGTCCACGGCCCCGCTCCCCCGCCCCTCCCGCGTCCCTCCCGTGCGGCCGGCTCAGTCCACCGCTCTCAGCTTCGGCATCTCGCCCTGGGTGTGGGTGACGTCGATCACCGAGAACGAGGCGCCCTGCGGGTCGCTGAGGGCCGCGAAGCGGCCGAAGGGGGTGTCCATCGGGCCGAAGCGCAGGACGCCGCCCAGCTTGGTCGCCTTGGCGACCGCGTCGTCGCAGTCGGCGACCGTGAAGTAGACGTTGATGTAGGACGGGACCTCGGGCGGGAAGTCGTCGGTCATCTTCATCCGGCCGATCAGGGGCTCCTGCCCCAGGTCGAAGACCCGGAAGTCCATGCCGGGTTCGTCGGGGGCCTCCATCTGCCGGGCCCGGTAGCCGAAGACCGCGGGGAAGAACGTGTCGGACTTCTCCACGTCACGGGTGAAGATCTCGGCCCAGGCGTACGCGCCCGGCACGCCCATCGCCTCGAAGCCCTCATGGATGCCCGCCTGCCAGACCCCGAAGACGACGCCTTCCGGGGAGCGGGCGAGGAGCATGGAGCCGAAGTCGCCCACCCGCATCGGATCCATCAGCAGCTCGCCGCCGTGTTCACGGATCTTCGCGGCGGTGGCGTGCACGTCGGAGGAGGCGAAGTACAGGCACCAGGCGGACTGGCCCTCCTGGCCGGGCATCGGCGGGACGACCGCGGCCACCGCCTTGCCGCCCGCGTACGCCTGGGTGTAGTTGCCGTACTCGGAGAACGCCTCGCCGAACGTCCAGCCCAGTACCTCGCCGTAGAAACTCTTGGCCCCCTCGATGTCGCTGAACATCGCGTCGGCCCAGCAGGGGACTCCCTCGGGACGTGCGGCCATGACTGCCCCTCTCCTCGGTTCGACGGGTGGTTTCCGCGGCTCTCACGCTAGCCAGGGGCGGCCGCGACCGCGCGCCGAACGGGACAGAGCGCATGAAATCACCCGGCCGGGGACGGGGATCGCCGGGGCGGGTCCACGGCCGGGGGTCTTCTGATAATTTCAGCGACGCTCGCACTCCTGTTCACTCGACTCTCAGGTGCGCCCCATGTCCGGCCGACCGTTCCGACGTACGGCGATGCCGTGCGCCCGCGACCGGTGGACCTACGCCCTGGTCGTCGTCTCCGTGGCGCTGGCCGCGTTCGTGCTGTCCTGCGGGGGCCCGCCTCCCGGTGAGGGGGCGCGGCGGACCGGTCCCCCGTTCACGGGCCCGGTGTACTCCGCTGAGGTGGCGGGGGCGTCCGTCGTCGCGGCGGGGGCCGACCACGCGGACCACGATCCGTGCGAAGAGGGTCCCGGACACGACTGCCACTCGTCCGATCCGCGGGCCGTTCTCGGCCACGCGCCGCTGCCGGGCGCCGACCGCAGCACCGTGCCCTGGCAGCCCGCCGCCGTGACCGTCCTGTCGGCGCTCGCCCCGGCCCGGACGCCGGGGCGGGCCCGCCCGCCCGATCTCCACGCCCTGCAGCTGCTACGGGTTTAGAGCCTGTCGTGTGGATCGCGCCCGGGCCGCGGGGCTCGGCACGCACATCTGCGGCGTTGTCGTCGGTTGCCAACTCCCCCATCGCGTTGACGCCCTCCTCCGCCTCGCAGCCGCACGCGCCAAGCCCCGCTCACCCGGCAGCCATCAAGGTGCCGTAGCTCGAAGCCGGCGTGATCCAAACGACAGGCCCCAGGCCGCGCCGCACCGCACCCGAGACACCGAAGACGACTCGCAGCACCGCCTGCCCGGGCAGGGCACGGCGGGGAGAGGGACATCCCGTGGCCACATCCAAGGCGAAGGCCGGCAAGAACCCCAAGGGCAACAAGGAGAGCGCGAAGAGCAGGGAGGCGGCGCGGCGCGCCCGCGTCGAGGAGATACGCAAGGCCGAGCAGGCCCGTGAGCGGCGGATGCGTCTGATCACGCTCGGCGTCACCACGGTGATCCTCGCCGGGCTCGTCGGCGGCGGCTGGTACCTGATCGACGCCGCGCAGGACAAGGAGGAGGCGAAGGCCGCTCCGGTCGAGGGCGTGAAGAGCTGGTCGAAGCTCACCCAGAACCACGTCGACGGTGCCGTGAAGTACAAGATGAGCCCGCCGGTGGGCGGCGACCACAACCAGGTGTGGGTCAACTGCGACAAGCAGGTGTACACCAAGGCGGTGCCGAACGAGAACGCGGTGCACGGGCTGGAGCACGGCGCGGTGTGGGTGACGTACAACGACAAGGCGGCGAAGGCGGACGTCGAGTCGCTGTCCGACCTCGTGAAGAAGACGTCGTACACCTTCATGAGCCCGTACGAGGACCAGTCGTCGCCGATCGTGCTGAGCGCCTGGGAGCACCAGCTGAAGGTGGACAAGGCGTCCGACCCGAGGGTGCGGAAGTTCCTCGACAAGTACGTCCAGGGTGAGCAGACGCCTGAGCCGGGTGCCGCGTGCACGGGCGGTATGACGCCATGAGGTGAGCGTGCGGGGGCGTCCGGCCGGGCCGGGCGCCCTCATGGCCGGTGAAGGACTTCCGCCCTGTGCCGGGCTGTGCTTGCCTGGTGAGCCGTTTCGGTGGCCGGGGCGGGAGTCGCGTATGCGCAAGCCGTGGATCGTGGCAGTGGCGGGGGCGGTGCTGTCCGCGCTGCTGCTCGGCGCGTGCGGGGACCCCCGGTCGGCCCCGGACGAGGCACCGGTGGCGCCCTCGGCGCCGGACGGGTCGCCGACCACCCGGCAGCGGGCGGCCACCGCGTCCCCTGGCGCGCCCGCTCCGAAGCCGGCGCCCGAGGTGCTCTACCTCGGGGACTCGATCGCCACGGAGAACCAGCGGGTCCTCGGGGAGTTGCTCAAGGACGGGCTGCACGCCGGGTACACGAGTGTCCCCTACTCGGGCACGACGCTCTGCGACTACCTGGAGGGCACCACCGACCGGTCGCTGGTACCGCCCGCGGACAAGGCGGCGGCGCTGGTGCGGCGACTGCGCCCGGACTACGTCGTGCTGCAGTTCTGGGGCAACGCGTGGGACTACACGCCGTGCATGGACGGCGTCACGTACGGCGGGGACCGCACCGAGTACTTCACCCGGTACGCGGCCGCGGCCGAGCGGCTCACCGAACAGATCGCGGGGGCGGGCGGCACACGCCGTCCGACGATCGTGTGGGTGCTCCAGGGGCCGGACCCGATGACCCCGGACCGGGTCCGCCGGGTGAACGCGCTGTACGAGAAGCAGGCCCGGGCCTCCGGTGACATCGTGGCCGACGCCGGCAAGGCGGTGAGCCCGGCCGCCGACCGCTACACCTGGGCGCAGTACCTGCCGTGCACCGCCTACGAGCGCGCGCACGAGGGCTACTGCACCCAGCCCGAGCGGGGCCGCACGGCCGTCCACCACGACAAGGACCTGCTGCACTTCTGTCTGGCCCCCACGACCTCGAAGCCCAGGCCGTGCCCGGTGCGCTCCCCCGGGGTCACGAGGATGGCCCGCGAGATCACGCGGGCCATCGCGCGGGCGAACTCCTAGTAGTGCTTGGTCAGGTCGTTATCAGTTCTGGCATGTTGCGGTGACAGGTGGGACAGGCGCCGGTCCAGACCGCGAGGAGTAACTGCAGCT